>DATMKR010000062.1:0-19538 GCA_035571115.1 Candidatus Acidiferrum sp.
TTGGGCAGCTCTACCATCCGCAAGACGCCGAGCAGCTTATGTGGTACCGCGAAGACAAGCTGGGACAGATTCTGCAGGAGGGCATCAACGAGGCGGGCGCGATTTCGTCCTGGATTGCAGCGGGAACGTCGTACTCCAACCACAACCTGCCGATGATTCCGTTCTACATCTTCTATTCGATGTTCGGCTTTCAGCGCGTCGGCGATCTCGCGTGGGCCGCAGGCGACAGCCGCACGCGCGGTTTCTTGCTCGGTGCCACGTCCGGCCGCACCACTTTGAACGGCGAAGGCCTGCAGCACGAGGACGGCAGCAGCCAAGTCGCGGCCTCGTTCGTGCCGAACTGCGTGAGCTACGATCCCACCTTCGCCTACGAGGTCGCGGTCATCGTTCAAGACGGGCTGCGGCGGATGCTTACCGACGAGGAAGACGTCTACTACTACATCACGCTGATGAACGAGAACTACATTCACCCGGCGATGCCCTCCGACGCCCGGGACGGAATCTTGCGCGGCATGTACCTGCTGCGTCCTTCGGCAATCTCGGGACAGGCTAAGAAGAAAACGCCGTGCGTTCAGTTATTTGGATCCGGCGCGATTCTGCGCGAAGTTCTCGCCGGCGCCGATCTGCTCGCCAACGAGTGGAACGTGAGTAGCGACGTCTGGAGCGTTACGAGCTTTAACGCACTCCAGCGCGACGGCGTCGCGGCGCGTCGCTGGAATCTGCTCCATCCCGAAGAGAAACCGCGCCTCTCGTACGTCGAGGAGTGCCTGCGAGACCGTCAGGGCCCCGGGATCGCGTCGACCGATTACATCAGGACCTTCGCCGAACAGATTCGCCCCTATGTCGGACGCCGCTACGTCGCGCTCGGAACCGATGGCTACGGCCGCAGCGATTTCCGCCGCAAGCTCCGCGCTTTTTTCGAGGTCGATCGCCATTTCGTCGCGCTCGCGGCGCTGCACGCGCTCGCCGAGGAGGGAACGCTACCGGCCTCGACCGTGCAAAAGGCGCTCAAGAAATACGAGATCGATCCAAACAAGCCCAACCCGATCGATGTGTAAAGAACGAAAAGCTGGAGTGCGATGAGTACGATCGAAGTGCGCGTCCCCGACATCGGCGATTTCAAAGACGTGCCCGTCATTGAGGTGCTCGTCAAGCCCGGCGATCGCGTCAAGAAGAACGACTCGCTCATCACACTGGAGAGCGAGAAGGCGTCGATGGAGGTGCCCGCCGAGGCCGACGGCGTCGTGCAAGACGTCAAGGTAAAGGTCGGCGACAAAGTTTCGCAGGGGATGCCGATCGTCGTGCTCGCGACGGAGTCTACCGGCGCGCCCGCAACCGCACCGGTTGCCGCAGCAGCACCGGTTGCCCCACCCGCGTCCCCATCGCCGGCGAAGACGATCGAGGTACGCGTTCCCGACATCGGCGATTTCAAAGACGTGCCGGTCATCGAAGTACTCGTCAAGCCCGGCGATCGCGTCAAGAAGAACGACTCGCTGATCACGCTGGAAAGCGAAAAGGCATCGATGGAGGTGCCGGCCGAGGCCGCGGGCGTCGTGCAAGACGTCAAGGTGAAGGTCGGCGACAAAGTTTCGCAAGGGATGGCGATCGTCGTGCTCGCGACGGATTCTGCCGCTTCGCCCGCGACTCCAGCGCCGGCAAAGCCCTCTCCGCCGGAGGCTCCAGTGCCGGCAGCGGAGGTTCCGGTGGCAGCGCCGGCACCAATCGGCGGCATGGTTCATGCCGGTCCATCTATACGGCGATTCGCGCGCGAACTCGGGGTCGATCTGCAAAACCTGCGCGGAACCGGTCCGAACGGACGCATCACGCGCGAAGACGTTCAGGGCTTTGTCAAAAGCGCGTTGCAAAGCGGTGGCGGCGCAGCCGCACCGTTTGCCGGATTGCCGCCGTGGCCCAAACTCGATTTCGCGCAGTACGGCAGCACCGAGCGGCAGCCGCTTTCGCGTATCAAGAAGCTCTCAGGTCCAAACCTGCACCGCAACTGGGTGCAGATTCCGCACATCACCAACTACGACGAGGCCGACGTCACCTCGATCGAAGCGCTTCGCAGCGAGGTCAATGCCGAACAGGCGAAGACCGGCGGACCCAAGCTCACGATGCTCGCTTTCCTGGTCCGGGCCTCCGTCGCTGCACTGCAGCGCTTTCCGGAGTTCAACGCCTCACTCGACGGCGGCGAGCTGATACTCAAGCGCTACTACAACATCGGATTCGCAGCCGATACGCCCGGCGGTCTCGTCGTTCCCGTAATCAAAAATGCGGACGGCAAAGGTTTGATCGAGATCGCACGCGAGGCCGTCGAGCTCGCGGGCAAAGCGCGCGATGGAAAGCTAACCGTCGCGCAGATGCAGGGCGGCAGTTTCACGATCTCCTCGATCGGCGGAATCGGCGGCACGGCCTTCACGCAAATCGTCAACGCCCCGGAGGTCGCGATCCTCGGCGCGACGCGAGCCGCAACCAGACCAGTGTGGGACGGCAAAACATTCGTTCCGCGATTGATGCTGCCGATCAGCGTCAGCTACGACCATCGCGCGATCGACGGGGCGGGCGCCGCGCGTTTCCTCGTCTACATCGCCGAGCTCCTGGCCGATTTCCGCCGCGTTATGCTTTAAAGCTGACAGCTGGTGTCATATATCGGCTGTTACGATCCCACTCAAATACAACGCTCAAAATAGAAAGAGAGGCAAGCGATGATTAAAGGGATCGATATCGCCGCGTATTTGGTGCGCGATCCGCAGGCTCAGATCGCCTTTTACCGCGACGTGCTCGGCATGAAGCCGACCGAGATCGACGATCAAGGGCGCGGCGCGGAGTTCACCCTCGCCGACGGGTCGACATTCGGCGTCTGGAAGCCCGAAGGCGAAGAGACGGGCGGCGCCGTCATGTTCGCGGTCGACGACGCGAAGGCGGCCGTCGAACACTATCGAGCGCGCGGCTTGCAGCTCAGCGACGTCGTGGAGTCGCCGGTCTGCTATATGGCCTTCGCCGCTGACCCCGAAGGAAACGGCATCATCATCCATCAGCGTAAAGCGTGACGCTCGAGCGCTTGTCGGGCCCGGCGCGCGATCAGCTCGCGCAACTCATCGGGCTCGACGAGCGTCGCAACGTCCGACCACGCGACCGCCTGAAAGACGGCGACCTCTCGTCCCGGAAACGTCACGCGTATCATCGATTCGCGCGCACCCGATGAAACGATCTCGGCAGGCCAATAGTAGGTGACGCGTTCGAGCGCATCATTTGCGGCACGGAACGTCACAACGCAATCCGCACTGCGCGACGCCTCCGCAAAGCGCGCCGACGACTCGGCCCAATAGCGTTCCAAATCGAAGTCGGCCGGACGTTCGAAGCGTTCGGGAAGGTTCTGCGCGCTCACAACACGCTCGACGCGAAAGCTGCGCAGCTCGCCGTCCGAGCGCGCGATTAGATACCAGACGCCGGCCTTGGCAACCAAGCCCAGGGGCTCGATCGTACGCGTGGTCGACTTTCGATTGCGATCCTCGTAGCGAATTCGGAGGCGCCGGTCATCCCAGACGGCCCGGCGCAGCGAGGTGAGCAACTCGCGCGGCGGTTCGGGCTGATTCCAGCGCCGCTGATCGAGGTGAATACGCGAACGCGACTCGTCCGCCGCGCGTTGATGCACGCCGGCAAGACCGCCTCGAAGCTTCTCGAGCGCCTGCGCTAGACCGCGTTCGAGCCCGAGGTCGGCGAGGGGGCTCGCCCCCGAGACAAAGAGCGCCCGTACCTCGTCCTCGGTAAAGTAGGTCAGCGCGCGACGGTAGCCGTCGGCGAGCACGATGCCGCCGTTCGATCCGCGCTCCGCGTAGAGGGGAACGCCCGCCGCGCAGAGGGCATCGACGTCGCGGTAGATCGTCCGCTCTGAAACTTCGAGGCTATCGGCCAAGAGCCGCGCGCTGCATTGACGCCGCGACTGGAGCAGCAGGAGGAGCGCAACGAGACGGTCGGCCTTCACGGTATCATCAAACTACGAAAACATGACAACGAGTGTCAACTATCTACGCGCTGAGAGAGGGCCGCGCATGGTCCGCATCGTTTTGATGACAATTAACATTGATAATTGTTACTATTTCGCGGGGAATTCATACTTTTCGTCTGCCGTCCTGATAACATAAATCATCTTTTATTGGGGGCGAGCGATTGGATACCAACTCCGACCCGACGCTGATCGCCGAGGGTCCCGACAAGAAGATGTGGTTCGTCGAATCGGCAACCGATCGCATGGGCCGCGTGAAACTCTAGTGAGGACTTTCGAGATGACTGCTAGTCGATTCGCCCTTGTGGCCGTCTTGGCGGTCTTTGCCGTTGGCGCAGTAGGTTGCTCGAGTGGCGGCGGCCTCGTGCCGGGAAGCGCCGGCATGCAGCAGCACGCATCTTTCCCGATGCCGTTGGGAAAGGAACGGGTGAAGATCGAAGAGTTTGCCGATCTGCCGCAGTACAGCGACGACTACTCGCCGTCTGCCATCGCTTCGGGGCCGAAGCATTCCCTCTGGGTGACCGACGTAATCGATCAAGATTACGGCGAAAACTTGGTCGCCCGAATCGACACGTCGGGCACGCGGCGGAAGACGTTCTACTATCAAGGGCTGTCGACCGAAGGGTCCTCATTCGAGGACATCGCCGCGGGCCCCGACGGCGCGCTGTGGATCACCGACTTTTACAATTGGCAGATCGTGCGCATGACAACCGGCGGCACGTTTTCAACCTTTAAGTTGAACGCCGCGCCGATCGGGATTACGGTCGGTCCCGACAAGGCGCTCTGGTTTACGGAGTACGGCGCGATCGGACGCATCACGACGAAAGGCAGCGTTACCATCTATCCCGCCGGCGGCTTCGACGACGACATTACCGCGGGCCCGGACGGCGCACTGTGGTTTACCGAACTGACCGGCAATGCGATTGGGCGCATTACGACGCACGGAAAGATCAGGACATATACAAAAGGCATCAGCGGCGCGGCCGGTCCTTACTGGATCGCCCCGGGGCCCGACGGCGCACTCTGGTTCACCGAAGCGACGGGCGGCCGCATCGGACGCATCACCACGAGCGGCAAAGTCACGGAATACTCCCGCGGAATTACTCCGACCGAAGAGCCCGTCGGCATCGCCGCGGGGCCCGACGGCGCGATGTGGTTCACCGAATACGAGACCTACGGTTCGTACGTGGTCCGCGAGTCGAAGGTTGGGCGTATCACGATGACCGGCAGAGTTTCGGAGTACTCGCAGGGTCTTTCGGGCAGTTCCGGTCCGGGCGATATCGTTGCGGGACCTGACGGCAACATGTGGTTCGTCGAGACCGACGCGGATCGCACCGGCCGCGCCAGTGTGAAGTAAATGAACGTCGTCCGTTTCGTCTGCCTCAGTAGTGCGATGATTTTCGCTGCGGCGTTTGCCGGATGTGGGAGTTCGGGCGCCCCAAGCCCGAGCGTAATGCCCGCCGGCGTCGCGTGGCCGGCATCTTCGGACCGGCACGTGACGATTAGCGAGTTCAAGGATCTTCCTCAGGACGACCATTCGTACTTTCCGACGGCGCTGACCGTCGGGCCCGATGGCGCGATTTGGGTCGCCGACGATATCGACCAGGACATCGGTCAAAGCGCCATCGTGCGCATCACGCCTTCCGGCAAACGCACGAATACCTACTACTTTCAAAACGAGACCAGCCCATCGTTTGAAGGCATCGCCACCGGCTCCGACGGTGCTCTTTGGCTGACGGATTGGGGTGATGGGATCATCGTCCGCTGCACGACGCAAGGAGCGATAACAACGTTCCCGGTGTACGGGCACGGCCCTTATGGAATTACGGCCGGCCCAGATAAGGCACTATGGTTTGCCGCAGGCAATGCGATAGGGCGCATCACGACGCAAGGCGTCATCTCGTTCTACACCAAGGGGCTTGCGCAGGGCTCCGGTGTTCCCGGCATAACGTCGGGGCCAGACGGCGCGCTCTGGTTCACCGATCAAAGCCACGACGCCGTCGGACGGATCACCGTCGCCGGAAAAATCACGGAGTTTTCGAAAGGCATGTCGAGCGATGCAGAACCGTATTCGATTGCTGCGGGGCCCGACGGTGCGCTGTGGTTCACCGAGGTAGCCGGGCGGATAGGGCGAGTTACGACAACCGGCAAGATTACGGAATACTCGCGCGGGATTTCGGAGAGCGAAGAGCCGAGCGGCATTGCCGCCGGGCCCGACGGCGCGCTCTGGTTTACCGAATACGAATCCTACGACTCGTATTTGTACCGCGGCTCGAAGATCGGCCGCATCACCACTGCCGGCAAAATCACCGAATACGCCAAGAACCTGGCGCCGAAGTCCCAACCGACTGGCATAACCGCCGGTCCCGATGGAAACATGTGGTTCGTCGAAAGCACTGCCAATAAGATGGGCCGTGTCAATCTATAAAAAGTAGGAGCGTTGCAACGATGCGATGGATCGTACTGGTTTCCGCGCTCGCGGCCCTGGTTTGCGGCTGCTCCCGATCCGGCAGTTCGCCCTCGCCTACGGCGGCCGTTCCCTCGGCCGTTAAACACATCAAGATCGAAGAGTTCTCCGATCTTCCCGGCAACGATGGGTACTATTCCCCCACGGCCTTGACCGCTGGCTCGGACGGTCAGCTTTGGATCGCCGACGACGTCGATCAGGACTACGGCGAGACCCTAGTGGCGCGCGTGGCGACTTCCGGGAAGTTAACCGGCACGTATTATTACTACGCCTCCGCCAGCCCGGCATTCGAAGGCATCGCTCAGGGATCCGACGGCGCTTATTGGCTTACGGATTGGGCTGACGGCGTGATCGTACGATTGGGCACGCATGGGAAGCTGAAAAGGTACGTCGTCAAGGGCGACAGCGATCTCTCGGACATCGTCGCCGGCCCCGACGGGGCGCTGTGGTTCGCCGAAGGCGATGCCGTTGGCCGGATCACCACCTCGGGAAAGATCACCATCTATGGCACGAGTCCCCGGCAGACGACGTACGTGTGGGACCTCGGCGTTCAGGACATTACCGTCGGGCCCGACGGTGCGCTCTGGTTCACCAGCAAGAGCAAAAATGCGATCGGGCGCATTACGACCGCGGGGAAGATCACTGAGTACACGCAGGGAATTTCGGCTGGCGCGGACCTTACTTCGATCGCTCCCGGTCCCGACGGCGCGCTTTGGTTCACCGAGATGGGCGGAGGGCGCATCGGGCGCATCACCACGAAGGGAAGCGTCACCGAATATGCGAGCGGCATTACGGAGGGCGAACAGCCCGTCGGAATTGCCGCGGGTCCCGACGGGGCGATGTGGTTCACCGAGTACGAGGGCGAGTACTCTTACTACGGCGCGAAGATCGGCCGAATCACGATGCGCGGCAGGGTTACGGAGTACTCGAATATTAGCTCGACCTCGGGACCGACCGCGATCGTGCAAGGCCCCGATCACAACATGTGGTTCGTCGAAAGCACTGCCAATAAGCTAGGCCGAGTCGACCTCTCGGGAACCTGACCGCAGCTGACGCAAGACGTATTGAAGAATGCCGCCGTGCCGATAGTACTCGGCTTCGTTTGGAGTATCGATCCGCACGAGCGCGTCAAAGCGCAACGATTTGCCGCTCTGCGGATCGGTCGCTTTGACGTGTACGCGCATCTTAGGCTCGAGCTTCGCCGCGATGCCGGTGATATCGAAGATCTCTTCACCGGTCAGTCCGTACGTCGAGCGATCGGCACCCTCGAGATACTCCAGCGGCAAGACCCCCATACCGATGAGGTTACTACGGTGAATTCGCTCGAACGACTCCGCGATGACGGCCTTGATGCCGAGGAGATACGGTCCTTTCGCGGCCCAGTCACGCGACGATCCCGAACCGTACTCCTTGCCGGCGAGCACGATCAGCGGCGTGCCCTCGGCCTTGTAGCGCATCGCCGCGTCGAAGATCGATAGGCGTTCTCCGCTCGGCAGATAGCGCGTTACGCCGCCCTCGACGCCCTCGGCCAGCGCGTTGCGCAGCCGAATATTCGCGAAGGTCCCGCGCATCATTACCTCGTGATTACCGCGCCGCGCGCCGTACGAGTTGAACTCGCCCGGTTCGATACCGCGTTCCATTAGGTACCTTGCCGCCGGGCTAACTTTGGAGATGCTTCCCGCCGGCGAAATATGATCGGTCGTCACGGAATCGCCGAGCACCGCGATCGCCCGAGCGCCGTGCACGTCCTGCAGCGCGCGCGGCTGCTGGGGCATGTCATCGAAGTACGGCGGCTTCTTCACGTACTCCGACTCCGGATCCCAGGCGTACCGTTCGCTGGTTGCGACCTGCAGATTCCGCCAGTTCTCATCGCCGTCGAAGACGTGCGAATACTCGCGTTCGAACATCTCCTGTCCGATGCACCCCGCCAGCGTCGCGGCGATCTCGTCGTTGCTGGGCCAAATCTCTGCAAGAAACACCGGCAGCCCGTCGGTGCCGGTGCCCAACGGTTCGGTGGTCAGATCGACGTCCATTCGCCCGGCCAGCGCGTAGGCGACGACCAGCGGCGGTGACGCGAGGTAGTTTGCGCGAACCTGCGCGTGGATGCGCCCCTCGAAGTTTCGATTCCCTGAGAGCACTGCCGCAACGATCAAGTCTTGGTCGGAGACGGCTTCGGCGACCTCGCTGGGAAGCGGTCCGGAGTTGCCGATGCAGGTCGTGCATCCATACCCGACGACATTGAAGCCGAGCCGATCGAGAGGCTCTTGCAGCCCGGATTTTTCGAGATAGTCGGTGACGACTTTCGAGCCGGGCGCGAGCGAGGTTTTCACCCACGGTTGCGTTCGGAGACCACGCGCCAGGGCGTTACGCGCGAGCAGACCCGCACCGATAAGCACCGACGGATTCGACGTGTTCGTGCAAGAGGTAATCGCGGCAATAACCACCGCCCCGTCATAGAGCTCGGCGTCGGCCCTCGCAATCGTCGCCGTTCCGCCGCCGCCTTCGTTCTCGAAGCGCTCGACCGCGTTGTTGGCGCGCTCCCGCTGCGCGACCCACTCCTCCATCGCACGTTGGAAGGAGCGCTTGACCTCACCCAGCGACACGCGGTCCTGCGGACGGCTCGGCCCGGCAAGACTCGGCTCGACCGTCGAAAGATCGAGCGCGAGCGAATCGGCAAATACGGGATCCGGAGTCTCGTCGGTGCGAAAGAGGGTTTGCGCCTTCGCATAGGCCTCGACCAAGTCGATCTGTTCGCTTGAGCGTCCGGTCAAGCGAAGATACTCGAGGGTGCGATCGTCGATCGGGAAAATCGCCACCGTCGATCCGAACTCCGGTGACATGTTGCTGATCGTCGTACGGTCCACGACGGGCAGCGCAGAGAGTCCCGGCCCGTAAAACTCGACGAACTTTCCGACGACGCCTTTTTGGCGCAGCATTTGCGCGACGGTAAGCACCAGGTCGGTCGCAGTCACGCCTTCGCGCATCGCGCCCTCCAGACGAAAGCCGACCACTTCGGGAATCAACATCGTGACGGGTTGACCGAGCATCGCGGCCTCGGCCTCAATGCCGCCGACGCCCCACGCGAGCACGCCCAGGCCGTTGACCATCGTCGTATGCGAATCGGTGCCGACGGCGGTGTCGGGGAAGGCGAGCGTGGGTTCCTCCGAAGCGTTCGCCGTGCCGAACACGACGCGCGCGAGATACTCGATGTTGACTTGATGAACGATTCCGGTTCCGGGGGGAACGACGCGGAAATCCTGCAACGCCGACTGTCCCCATTTCAAAAACGCGTAGCGTTCGAGATTGCGCTCGAACTCGAGATCGGTGTTCTTCGCCAACGAGCCGCCGGCGCCAAAGTAATCCACCTGCACCGAATGATCGATCACCAGCTCGACCGGCTGCAAAGGATTGATGACGCGAGCGTCGCCGCCCATTTCTGCCATCGCGTCGCGCATCGCCGCCAAATCGACGACGCACGGCACACCGGTGAAATCCTGAAGCAAGACGCGAGCGGGAGTAAAGGCAATCTCGCGCTCGTTGCCGCGATGGCCGTCGTAGCGCGCGAGCGCTTCGATATCGTCGCGCGTCACGGTTCGTCCATCCTCGCAGCGGAGCAAGTTCTCCAGCAAGATCTTGAGCGAGAAGGGCAGGCGCGAAAGCTTTCCGATTCCGCGGCTTTCCAGCGCGTCTAGGCGGAAATAACCATACGTACGACCGCCGGCGCGCAGCGAATCGAGCGCGCTAAAGCTGTTGGGATGGGGGTTCATCGACCAATCGTACTTTGGGATCGCCGGTCGCGTAGCCTTCGATCTTTAACACCGCTTCGCCACGCAGCATCCGCCACAGCGGTTCGGCGACGAGCGACAGCCGCCAGGGCTGCAGTGCCAGGACACGTTCGAAACTCTCGCGATCCGGCGGAATCTCGCGCGCCAACCGCTCGAGCGCGGCACGCGGCACCAGCAAACTGGAGGGCAGCTCGGCCTCGCGCGCGATCTCCGCGATCGCCGCGCTAAGCAGCGAAACGAGCGCATCGCGCGCCGGCGCCGCGTTCCTGACCGGCCGCTGCGGGAGCTCGTCTTCGGAGAGTGCTTGCCCGCGCGCCACGGCTTCGAGAATAGCCGCACCGAGCTGCCGCTTCATTCCGCCGTCAAAGCGGCGGAGCTGGGCAAAATCGTCGGTTTTCGCCGGCTTTGTCGCAGCGAGGCCCGCCACGACATCGTCGGGGAGTACGTACCTTACCGGAAGGTCGCGGTCGCGCGCGACGGCGTCCCGCAGCTTCACGAGCTCGTTGAGAATGCCTAGCTCGCGGCGGCTCATTCGCATCGCGCCGGGAATGCGCAGATAAGCCCGGCGTTCGTCCATGCGATACCGCTCGATGTCGCCGAGTTCCGCACACTCCTCAAAGACCCACTCGTAGCGTCCTTTCCGTTCCAACCGCGGAAGCAGCGCGTCGTAGACCGGCAGCAGATGCACGACGTCGTCGACGAGATATTCGATCTGACGTTCGGAGAACGGCCGTGCCGACCAATCGCTGACCGTTTGCGACTTTGCCAATCGGACGCCGCAGACGCTCCGCACGAGGTCGGCCAGCGAGATCTGCATGCCGTAGCCTAAAAACGACGCCGCGACCTGGGTGTCGAAAACGCGCGACGGCACGAGACCGTAACGATCGGCGAAGATCTTCAAATCTGCCGAGAGGGCGTGGCCGACGACCGTCGTTTGGGTCAGCGCTAAGACGAGCGGCCGTAAGTCGGTCAGCGCGAGCGCGTCGACGATGACGGCGCCGTCGTCGAAGGCGAGCTGCACGACCATGAGCCTCGCCGAGTACGTGCGCTCGGCGTGGAACTCCGTGTCCAGCGCGACGCGCGCCGCATCGCGAACTCGAGCGCAAAGCTCGTCGAGACCGGCTCGATCGGCGACGATTGACGGCGTCACGGCGAAGGCGACGACGTAGCTCGCCCGCGGAAGTGAAAGTGCGGACAGCGGTGCGTCAAGCAATAATGATGCGCGTAGCGGCGAGCCCGCCACTCATAACCGTGCACGGCCACGGTAACGCGATCCCCAAAGACCGTTAGCAGCGCGCAAATGGGAACGGCGATCGCGCACATCGTCCAAACGTGTACCCAAATCGGTACTCGAAAGGTGGCCGCGGTCGCGGTCGCAACCGTTCCGCCGAAGCCCGGAATGACGCGCACCGCCAGCAAGAAGGCCGGAGAGCCGACGGGGAAGCGCTTCACCCACGCCGGAAGGCGGTGCAGCGACTCCTGCAGGTTGAAGAGCTTCGACGCGTGGAGATTGATCCAATAGCCGAGTAACGCGGCAAGAACCAGTCCAACCGTATCGACGATCGTGCCGACGATCGGTCCGAAGATTGCGCCGTTCATGATTGCCAGCGCGTCCGTCACGGAAAACGGTGCCGATGCGACGACCGCGAAGATCGCGACGGCCAGCGGATAGGCAAACGGCCCGATGATCCGGATTTCGTGCTCGACGCGCGGCTGATGGCGGATGACCAAGAACGCCAGCACAAAGGAACCGGCCAATAGAGCAAGAGCGGCACCCCGTCGAAGGAGGCGATTCAAGCGATGATCGTACGCGCAGTGATCACGGTGCTATGCGGAGTTGGGCTCTACACCTCGCTTTTCATGCTTCGCAAGAGCATCCGCGCCGCGCGAGGAGAGATTCGCGGGCCCAGCGTCGTCAAAACGCCCCGCGCTCACCTCTTCGGCGTGCCTAACTCCCTGCTCGGCTCGCTCTATTACCCCGCCGTGGCGATTGCCGTCTGGTTCGTCCGCTCCCAGCTCGCCGCGGTCGTCCTGCTCTCGGCGGCCTTCGCTGCTGCCGCCATGTCGGTCGTCCTGGCCTATTCGCTGCTTTTTGTTACGCGCCGCGAGTGCCCGTTCTGTTGGACCTCGCACGCAATCAATTGGGCGCTCCTAGTCCTGTGCGGCTGGTTATTCGCGCCGGACGTATTGAGTCGCGGCATTTGATTTGGTAGAATCGCCCTCTCTGGTCAGGACGGCGCGAACTGTCGCTGAAACCGCCCGAGAGCGAGTACCGGCTGCGTAGCATCAGTTCTGCGCCCCGGCGAACGGCAGACCATTAATGGGGTTGCGCGAGTGCGCAACCCCTCTGCTTTTTCTTTTCGCCTGGGACCGGCCGTTCGCGGCCGGTCCCAGGCGAAAAGACTGGCTTTTTTAAAGCTTGCTGACTTCGACGATCATTGCCCGGTACGCCGGGTCCCGGGTGACCGTGCCGGCGAACCAGGCTTCGAGCATCTCGTCCGCTACGGCCGCCGAGGTTGCACGAAGACTCAAGCAGAGCACGTTGGCATCGTTCCACTCGCGCGCGCCGCGAGCGGTCGCGGCATCCCCGCAGAGCGCCGCACGAATGCCGGGCACCTTATTTGCCGCGATGCTCACGCCCGTCCCGGTCCAACAGCAGAGAATCCCGAAGTCCGCCTCGCCATTCGCGACGGCGGCGCCCACGCTTCGCCCGACCGACGGCCAAGCCTCGTCGGCTTCCGGCGCAATGGCGCCGAACCGACGCACCACGTGACCGTGGGCGGACAACCATCGGTCGATCGCTTCAGGAAGGTCGGCCTTCATATCGCTGCCCAGTGCTATTTGCATCGAGAGGTTTTCGCCACGGCGTGACAGGACGCTACTGCTTCGTGAGCGATGTGCGCTTGGCGGCGACGGTCATCCTCGTTCGTTCGCCCCTGGAGGTCTATCTGACGCGCCGGAGCGCGAGCAGCGCCTTTGCGCCCGACGCCTTCGTCTTTCCGGGGGGTACGATCGAGGCGCAGGACGCCACGCCCGAAGCGCGGGCCCGAACGGTCGGGCTCGAGGACGATCGAATCCGTAAAGAGTTTCGAGCGACGATTTCTCCTGCTTTAGCCAGCAGCGAGCCAACCGTCGATGAAGATGCCGCTCGGAGCCTGCTGGTGGCCGCCCTCCGCGAACTCTTCGAGGAGGCCGGCGTCCTGCTCGCATGCGATCCGTCACAACGGCCCGTAGCGACGAACTCAGACGGGGCGCACGTCGCTGCCGATCGCATCGCGGTTCGCAAGGGCGAGCTGACCTTCGCGGATTTCTTGCGCGCTCACGATTGGTTCGCCGACGCGCGCGCGCTGACGCTCTTTTCGCATTGGATCACTCCGCCCAGCGAGCCGCGCCGCTATAACACACACTTCTTTTTCGCAGTCGCTCCGATGAATCAGGTGGCCGATGCCGACGCGCAGGAGACGCACGACGGGATGTGGATCGCGCCCTCCCAAGCCCTCGAGCTGCAACGCGCGGGAACGTTGCACCTCGTCTATCCGACGATCAAACATCTCGAGCGGCTCCGTTCCTTCGCTTCCGTCGACGACGCGCTGCGATACGCCCGCACGAAACCGATTCTGACGGTCATGCCATCGGCAGGTGCCGATAACTTTGCTATCCCCGCGGCGCTCGAAAACGCATGGTAACGCTCGTCCGCGCACCTAATCCGTCGCCGATGACGCTCACGGGCACGAACTCGTACGTGCTCGACTGCGGCGACGGGACGGCGCTCGTGATCGACCCCGGTCCGGTTATCGATCGTCACGTCCGCGCGTTGATCGAGACTGCGGCCGCACAAGGCCTCACGATTACACGGATCGCCTTGACGCACGGCCACCCCGACCACGCGTTGGCCGCTCCGGCGCTCGCCGCCGCAACCGGCGCGTCCATCTACGCGCACCCTGCCAGCAAAGTCGCTCGCGACGCAGACCTCCCGCTCGAAGCCGGCTTCGCCGCCGGTCCGCTCGCGTTACGCATCATGGATGCACCCGGCCACACCTTCGACCACGTGATCTTCTATCTGCCGGCGGAGCGTGCGCTCTTTACCGGCGATACCATTCTCGGTGAGGGCACGACGGTAGTCGCGCCGCCGGGCGGCGCTATGCGCCCGTATCAGCAGACGTTGCGACGGCTCTCCAGCGAGTTCGCCGATGCGCGCACGATCTACGGCGGACACGGACCGGTCGTGGACGACGCGCAAGCGAAAATTTCCGACTACATCGCGCATCGCGCGATGCGCGAGGAGCAGATCGTTGCTGCGCTGCGCGGCGGAGCCCGGACGATTCCAGATCTCGTACGAAAAATTTATGGTCCGCAGCCGCATGCGCTGTGGGCGGCGATGGGGCGGCAGATCCTCGCCCATCTCCAGGCGTTGCAGGCGGAGGGACGCGTCGTCGCGCGACCCCGCAAGCAGGGCCTCAGCGCGGAAGAGTACGCGATGCTCAATCCGGACCTCGAAGCGATCGCCGGCCCCGACCAAGCGGCCGCGCTGGCTGCGGAAATCGGGGCGGAGATGCGTTTAGAAAGCCTCGACGAATACACGCTCGCATGCTAAGCCGATTCGCGCGTCGATTCCTCATGCTCACGACCGCGCTGGCGTTGGCGTCGTGCGGCCGATCCTCTGGCCCCGCGCTGCCGCCGTTGGTCAACGCCGCCCACAACGCATCGTGTTACGCGATCAAACAAGATCCCACGACCGTCCAGGCGACGATTACGTTCTACGGGTGGCCCGACAACTCGCCGCCCGGAAACAAGATCGCGCACCCGATCATCCACAAGCGCGCGGGCGGCGACGGAACCTACTGCAATCCGACGACCTTTGCAACCGAAAAGAAGAACGACACAACGATTCCTTACGGCATCAAAATCTACGTACCGGTTATCGAGCAGTACTTCATTCGCGAAGATCTCTGTGCCGCGTCGGGGCCTCACAAAGGCAGCGGCAGCAACGGTTGCAAGGGGCTCTGGTTCGATCTATGGATCGGCGGAACGGGAGAATCCAAGGCACATGCGGTGATCAAGTGCGAACGCGAGCTCACGCCCAACGGTAAGGTTAACGTTATTCTCTATCCGAAGGACGGGATGCCGGTCGCCTATCCCGGACCGATTTACGGTAACCAACCGCCGCCCGACGGTACTTGCGACGGCAAACCGGAGGGTAGTCCGTTTTAAGCGTTTTCTCGTCAGTCGATTCTTAGGACGACCTTCCCGAACTGCTCCGCGCTCGCAAGATGCTGCATCGCTGCAGCGGTATTTTGCAGCGGAAAAACCCGGTCGACGACCGGGCTCAAACCTTTGCGGAAGAGCTCGAGCATCGCAGCGAAGTCGTGCTGGCTTCCCATCGACGTTCCCAAGATCGTTACGTGCTTCCAAAAGAGCGGAAAGAGTTTGATCGTGGCATCGCCGTTCGTGCCGCCGTAAATTGCGATGCGCCCACCGGGGCGCACGACGTCGAGCGCCTTGGCCAACGTTTCGCCGCCCGAGGAATCCACGACGAGGTCGACCGGCCCCGCCGCACGTACGATCTTAGCCCACTCCGGCGTCGTTTTATAGTTGACTGCGAGATCGGCCCCGAGCGCTTTGGCGCGCGCGAGTTTTTCGTCGCTGCCCGAGGTCACGATCGCGCGCGCGCCGGCCTGCTTGGCAAAGAGCAATACGAATGTCTGGACGCCGCCGCCCACGCCGGTGATGAGAACCGTCTCCCCGCGCGCTAACGCTGCGCGCGTAAAGATGGCGCGGTATGCCGTGAGCCCGGCCAGCGGAATTGCGGCGGCCTCCTCCATCGAGAGGTGTTCGGGTTTGCGGTAGACGTTCGCCGATGGAACCGCGACGTATCGCGCAAACGTTCCGTCGCGCGGCATCCCGAGGATGTTCGCCGTCGCCGTGTCCCAAACGCGCGGGTCGTTACCCCACCCCAGCAGTGGATCGATGACGACTTCGTCGCCCACCGCACCCTCGAAGCTGCCGGCACCGATTGCTTCGATTTCGCCGGCGCCGTCGGATCCCGGCGTAACCGGCATCCGGATATTCGGATAGAGCCCCTGCGTGATGAAGACGTCGCGATGATTGAGCGCGGCGGCTCGCAGCCGCACCAAAACCTCGCCCTCTCCCGCCGCGGGCGTCGGAATGCGGTCGAGGCGAAGGCTTTGCGGTCCGCCCGTTTCGTGAAGCCGTACCGCTTCCATCTCAGCCGTCATTCGTGAAGGGTCCCTTCGTCCGTCGAGGCACCAGGCCTTCCGGCGCGATGCGACGTACAAACGCGCTGATGAATAAACCAGCGCGCATGCTGCGCGCACTCCTGCGCGGTGTCGCGCGCGTGCAGCGAACGTTCACGATCGAAGTCGGCCCATTGCGCGCTAGCGGCGTTCCCGCCATCCTGCTCGGCGTCACCGGAATCATCCTGGCCAGCGGTGTTACGGCCGCGCTCGCAAACGGAGCGAGTCGTCTTCCCGAGACCCTCAGCGAAGCGCGTAACTTGGCCGACGCGCTCAATGCCCGCTCGCCACGCTTGAAGTCGTGATTGACGACAACGCGTTGACCGGCCTGATCGTCGAGAGACTGCCCGACGCCGAGGTGAGCATCCACGACCGGACCGGCACGATGGATCATTTCAACGTAACCGTTCGCTCGCAAGCATTCAAGGGCAAGACGCTGATCGAGCAGCATCAGCTCGTCTACCGCGCGCTGAAAGGCGCGCTTGCAGACGGGCGCGTTCATGCCGTCGAACTCACTACCATCGTCGCCGAAAGCTAGGAAAGCATCATGCCGGAAGATTTAAAGGAAGAGATCGGTCGCGAAGTCGCGAGCACGAGAATCGTCGTTTACGGTAAGGGGACGAAGGGGGCGCCGCGGTGCGGCTTCACGCTCGAGACCGTCGAATTCTTCAACAGCCTCGGCTACGCGTTCGAAGTGATCGACGTCTTAGAGAATCTGCCCAAGCGCGAAGCACTCTCGGAAATGACGGACTGGCCAACGCTGCCGAAGGTCTTCATCAATGGAAAGTTTTACGGGGATACGGATATTCTCCAACCGATGGCGGCGAGCGGCGAGTTGAAAACGATACTCGAGGAAGCCTTCGGCGGGGCGTCTCCCGCGCCCAAAGCAACGATCAACCTTCGATAGCGTCCCAGGCGTTCGCGTTGTTTACCAGCATTATCTCCCCGGAGGCGCTGCGCGAGCGTCTCGGTAGCTCCGATCTCGTCATTTTGGACTGCCGTCACTCCTTAGCCGATTTCGCGCTCGGACGGCGGCTCTACGACGAATCGCACATACCGGGCGCCTTCTTCGGCAGAGTCGAGGAGGATCTGGCCGGCCCGAAGACCGGGAAGAACGGCCGCCATCCGTTACCCGACTCGCAAACGTTTGCGCGCTTTTTGCGCGAGCGTGGCGCGAGCGACGCAACACAAATCGTTGCCTACGATGCCGGTGCGGATATGTTTGCGGCGCGGCTGTGGTTTCTTTGCCGGTGGATCGGGCACGACGCGACCGCCGTTCTCGACGGTGGGCTTGCCGCGTGGAATGCGCTCGGGTTTCCCGTGACCTCCGCAGCGCCGGAGCCCAGACGCGAAGGCCGGCTCACCATTGCATTGCGGCCGGAGCTCGTGGTCGGAGCGGATTTCGTTCTCGCGCATCTCAACAGCGAGGAGATGCACCTGATCGACGCGCGCGCCTTCGAGCGCTTTTCGGGGGAAACCGAACCGATCGATCCGGTTGGCGGCCACATTCCCGGCGCGAAACAACGCTGGTTCAAAGACAACTTCGAATCCGATGGTAGATTTAAGTCACCCGAACGTTTGCGAGAAGAGTTTGCGGAGAACGGGTTCGACCCTAAACGAACCGTGCACCAGTGCGGCTCCGGCGTCTCGTCGGCCGTTAATCATCTCGCCATGGTCCACGCAGGCCTCGATGGGTCGCGCATCTACAACGGATCGTGGAGCGAATGGGTTTCCGATCCCGCGCGCCCGGTCGCTAAGGGCGTCTAACCGGCGGCGGCACGGCGAACGGTTTTGCGATCGCGCCGGCCGGCGAGGCCTGCAGGCGCGCGAGCTCTTCGGGTGTCGGCGTTTGAGGAAAATCGCGGCAGCTGTCGACAAAACAGTAGAAGCCGAACGGCGTATCGCCGCGATTGACAAACTGATGTAAAACCAGCGGACCGACGTACACCACGTCGTTCGCTTCGAGCTCGCTAACGTCGTCGCCGATTACAGCGTAACCAACCCCGGAACGAACGACGACGTAATGTTCGTGCTCGTGCTTTTCTAATCGCGACGCGGCGCCGGGCTGGACTTCGAAATAGCGAAGCTCCATCTTTGGCCCCGGCTCGCTTGGGTCGTTCTTCCGGCTCCCCACGATGGTGTGACGAGTCACGCCCGTGTCCGGCGTGTGCGCGGCGTAGCCGGCCGGCTCAACGCCCTGCCAACCGTGCGCAGAGGCACGAATGATTCGTTGCTGCATGGCTGCCTTACGATAGCACATCGGCAGTCCTGCAGCCAGGGCAGGACGGACTCTGAGCGAACAGCGCAACGATGCTGGGGCCAATCGACGCGTCGCGCTATGCTGCGTGTCTTTGCGTGCTTACCGGCGCGGTCGCCGGTTGCGCGGGACTTCCGCCCGGCACGACCGCGGTTGCACCACTACACGAGGCCCTTCTCGCGCACGGCGCAGGATCTCAAACCGGTCTGCTCTATGCCGGCGCCCATCAGAGGGTCGTCGTCTACACGTATCCCGACGGCACGTTCGCAGACTCATTTAAGACCTCGTTTTCGGTTCAGGCGATGTGCTCGGATGCTAAAGGCGACGTCTTTATCACTGCAGAGATTCAAAGTAAGTCGGGCGCGCGCACCGGGCATGTCTACGAATACGCGCATGGGAGCACGTCGCCCATTGCGATGCTCGACGTTCCGAGTCATGAGATTCCGGTGAACTGCTCGAGCGATCCGACGACGGGAAGCCTGGCGGTGACGAGCTACGACTTTCGCAACTACGCTCCGCTAGTGGAAATTTACAATGGCGCCAGCGGTAACCCCAAGCTTTTTCATAGCCAGGAGCTGGGCGCGAACCCGCAGCCGGCCTACGATGCGAGCGGCAATCTTTTCGTTACCAGCGGGGGAAACGTAGCCGCACTGCTTCCGAAAGGGAAGCAACTGCTTGAAAAAGTCACGCTGAACGAAACGATCGGGAACGTCGCCCACGCCCAGTGGGACGGTAAGTACTTTGCCCTGCAGTCCTACGCGCCTACGAG
>DATMKR010000063.1:0-32486 GCA_035571115.1 Candidatus Acidiferrum sp.
GCGTGCGAATCCTACGCCCGCAGCGCGGTGTGCGCTCCGAATATATGCGCCTGGTTCAGAAGAATGCAGAGCAGAATCTCAAAGCCTTCTTGGCGCATCAAGAAGTTCAAGAGACGGCGCAGGCGACGGCGCTGACCGATCTCGCCGATGCGCTCGAGCTTCCGGAGCCGCCGCATCGCATCGAGTGCTACGACATCTCGAACATCCAGGGGACCAATCCCGTCGCGTCGATGGTCGTCTTCGTCGAAGGGCGGCCGAAGAAGAGCGAGTACCGCAAGTTTAAGATCCAGTACGACCGTGGACCAAACGATTTTGCGATGATGCAGGAGACGCTGCGCCGGCGGCTGCGCTATCTCCGGCGCGAAACGGATCGCACCGAAACGCCCGTCGAGCGCGAGTTGGCCAAGAAAGAAAAGTTCAATAAGAAGCCCGACCTGTTGTTGATCGACGGCGGAAAGGGTCAGCTTAGCGCGGTGGTCGAGGTGCTCGAGGAGCTCGACATGACCGGTCTTCCCCTTGCCGGGCTGGCGAAGGAGCACGAATGGCTCTACCTTCCCAATCAGTCCGATCCCATCGTCCTGCCCGCGAACTCGGCGGCGCTGCACCTCGTTGCGCGAATACGCGACGAAGCGCACCGCTTTGCCGTGACCTATCACCGGCAACGGCGCGCCAAATCCATGACGAGGTCGGCACTTGACGCCCTCGACGGCGTCGGCCCGGTGCGCAAGAAGCGGCTCTTGACGGCCTTCGGTTCTCCAGCCGGAATTCGGCGCGCCGCGCTGGACGAAATAGCGGCCGTGAAAGGGATGAGCCCTTCCTTAGCCGCAAAGGTTAAGCAAGCACTCGAAGGAGGGTAAAGAGCTTGAACTTACTTCTACGCTTCCTCGTCAACGCGCTCGTCCTATATCTCATCTGCAAATACGTCCCGGGCTTTCATATCGTCTCAGTCTGGGGAGCCGTCATCGCTGCGATCGTCTTCGGTCTGGTCAACGCGATCATCGGGCCCATCCTGCGCCTGATCTCGCTTCCGCTGACGTTGATCACGCTCGGCCTGTTCTCGTTTGTGATCAACTACCTGCTCTTTGTGATCACGGCGGCGCTCCTGCACTTGAACAGCGGCGTGATCAATCCGTGGCTTGCGAACCTCTATGGTGCCATCATCATGATGATCGTTTCCACGCTAATGCACCAGGGAAGCAAGGCTGCCGAGAACGCCCGCTAGCGCTCCGGTCCTTCGGCCCGCGAGGGAACCCCGGCTTGCCTCGGCGTGTTATACTGTGTGTCGCTTCGGCTAGACGCACAGCAGGCTAGTCGGGGCAAGCATGGGGCTGAAATAGGTTCGACAAGGACGCTTCAGTCGGCGTTAGCAGGCGGAGTTGCGAGCTCTCCTAAAACGATCGCAACGGCAATAACTGCCAATCACGAATACGCACTGGCTGCCTAATCTAGGCTAGTCACCGGACGCAGAGAGTCGGCCCGAACCACTCTGCCTTCCGGTCACAAACTCGGGCTGGCACGATCGCGTGATTCGACGCTCGTGCGAGATAAAGAATCTGCAGCGACCGGTAAGCCACGCTTCGAGGCGTACGGTCGAATAAGAAAAATTCGAAGCTGAGCCTGGAGAACGCGCCGGTTAAGCTTCTTGGACTCGGGGGGCAGTACCCCGACAGCTCCACCATTTTTCGCCGCGTATCAAGAGTGCACGTCACAAGCTTCAGTTCTGAAACTCGTGCGTGCATTTTGTGCACTATTGCAAGTTGAAGCGGATTCCTAGTCTACGCGGTGAGCGTCTTTAGGTCGTCCATCGACGCTCGCAGGGCGCTTACGAAGTCTTCGTCGGCGACGATCCAGCGTTCGAACGCAAGCCGAAAAACCGAGACGCCTGCGTCGGCAGCTAGGCGCGCCGTTGAATCCGGAACCCCGCGCAGTCTCAACCCCGCGGCTAAGGCCTCGGCCAGAGAAGAGAGCTTGAGCCGCTCGCGCTCCAGCAGGTCAGCGTTACCGACGATGATGGCATTCCGCCGCTGCGCGAAATCACGCCGCTCATCGGTGAAGAAGTTCGACAGCGGCTCGAGGGCGGCATTCACGGCGTCGAGCGCGGAGAGCGAACTCGGTGCAGCGCCGAGCGCACGGACGACGGTTTCTGCAAACGCCTCAGAACCGGCAAACAAGACTTCCCGTTTGTCTGCGAAGTAGCGAAAAAACGTTCGCTCGACAAGCCCGGCTCGCTCGGCGATCTCGGCCACCGTGGTTTGGTCAAATCCTCGCAGGGCATAGAGCGCCATTGCGGCGTCCACCAGCCGTTCCTGTGCGCCCGGTAACCAGCGACCCATTGGCCCAGTATAGCACTGATGTCAGGGGTTGACATCCCATGGTACGCTGAAGGCATCTACTGACATCAGTCACTGACATCACATCGTCTTGGAGGTTCACAATGCGAATTTTCGTTACCGGAGCGTCCGGATTCATCGGTTCGGCGTTGATCCCCGAGTTGATCGGTGCGGGACACCACGTCTTGGGGTTGGCTCGGTCGGATTCCTCAGCCAAAACCATCGCCGCGGCCGGAGCCGAAGTGCATCGCGGCTCTCTACAGGATCGCGACAGCCTGAAGGCGGGCGCGGCTGCCTCCGACGGAGTCATCCATCTCGGATTCAATCACGATTTCTCGAAATGGGAGGCCAACTGCGAAGACGACCGGCAGGTGATTGCTGTCCTGGCCGCCGAGCTCGCCGGCTCCGAGCGCCCCCTCGTCGGGACGGGCGGAATCGGCACCCAGACGCCGCCAGGCCAACTCGCGAGCGAACAGGATCCCGCTCTCGCTAGCTCGCTTCTGCCGCGTACGGCATCAGAAGAGGCCGCGCTGGCCGCCGCCGAGCAGGGGGTGCGAGCCTCCGTCATGCGCCTTCCGCAAGTGCACAATCGGGACAAACAGGGACTCATCACGATGCTAATTCCCATCGCGACCGAGAAGCGCGTTTCCGCCTACCTCGGGGAAGGCACGAACCGATGGCCGGCCGTGCACGTGCTCGACGCGGCGCGTCTGTATCGGTTGGCAATCGAGGAGGGTGCGCGCGGAATCCGTTATCACGCCGTCGGTGAAGAGGGCGTGGAGTTTCGCGAGATCGCGATGGCGATCGGCGAGCGGATCGGCGTGCCTACAGCATCGATCTCCGAGAACGAAGCCGCGGACCACTTCGGCTGGCTCGCGCGATTCGTCGGCTTGGACATGCCCGCATCGAGTGCGCTGACGCAAAAACTCCTGGGTTGGGATCCCAGCCACCAGGGCCTGATTGCGGACCTTCGATCGGCCGCAGTCGCGGCGTCCTCCGGGAGTTAAGCCCGACTCTTCACTCGGGCAGCACCGATCCTAACGAGACGAACTCCCTGCGGACGTATTTCGCAAGCTGACGCACCGCACCATCTTGGCGCCATCTCTCCATCGCGAGACGAAGCGCGCCGAATGCAACCATCGCGACCGTTCGAAGCTTCTCGGGCTTCTCGCCGGGATACCGCTCGCGTAGGGCGTCACAGACGATCTGCTCCATCGCGACGAAACTGATCTGTTTTCTTGCACGAAGCCCGTCGGTCGACTGCATCAGGCGGTCCACGACGACGGAACGGTCGGTCTCGTACCGAGAGACAAGCTTGAGAATCGTATCACGCGTGGCCTCCAGTGGATTCTTCCCGAGCGCCTGTTCTACGAGAGTCGGCCCGAGCGCGTTGAAGAAGCTATCGTCCACCCAGTACTCGAGCAGTTCTTCCTTCGTCTTGAAATAGTAGAAGAGCGTGCGCGCAGAGATGCGCGCCGCCGCGGCGACCGCTTCCAGCGTGGTCGCTTCAAAGCCCTTTTTGACGAAGAGCCGCAGACCGTTCTCGGCAATGCGAACGAGCGTCTCGCGGCGCTTGCGTTCGCGAAGGCCCTCCGGTTTGGCTCGCTGTCGCTCAACGAGGCTCAACGATCGAATCCCCTTGCCTTTTTGCAGCAACTGTAGTATAACACATCAGACGAACATTGCAGTAACTGTAAAAATGAGGTCAGAGAATCGTGAGCGCGCACGTTACCATCTCCCCCGGCGAAGCCGCGGATCGCCTTGCCATCCGGGAACTGGTCGAGGCCTACGCCCACTGTGCCGATCGACGCGATGCCAAGCGTCAAATGTCTCTGTTCGCCGCGGACGCGCACTTCGTCGTGTATATGAACGCGACGGACCCGACACCTTCTACGGAACTGCGCTCGCGTGACGCGCTCGCGCCCGTCTTCGCAGATCTGAATCAGTACGCAACCACGACGCACTTCCTTGGACAGACCACGATCATGACGCTTACGGAAGACCGCGCCATTGCGGAGAGTTACTGTCTAGCGTACCACGTGTCGATTCGCGAAGAGGATCGACGCCTGATGCTCGCGTCTCTGCGCTACATCGATTCGTTCGCCAAGGTCAGCGGTGCCTGGTTGTTCGCCGAGCGCCTGCTCTACGTCGATTGGCAGGACGAACGTGCACTGTCGATGACGTCGCAGACGTGACTTGAACAAGTCGCGATTCGAGAGCTTTTCGGACGGCGTCTTCGCCTTTGCGATCACGCTGCTCGTCCTCGGGTTCACGCTGCCGGAGAGCCGCTACACGTCCGATCGCGCGCTTACCTTGGGATTGTTGGGCCTGTGGCCCAATCTGATCGCGTACGCGCTCAGCTTCGCCGTGATAGGCCTGCTGTGGCAAAATCATCACGCGCTCTTTCGCCTTGTGGATCGGGTCGACCGGAAGACCGTCCTCCTGAACCTGTTGTTGCTCGCGGGAATCGCGTTCATTCCGTTCGCCACGAGCACGCTCGGATCGAATCCCACGATGCATGCCTCGACGTTCCTCTACGGAGCCGTGCTCCTGTTCTGCGCGACGGCAAACAACCTCATGCTCTCGCAGCTCGTACGCAGTCAGGCGGTTCGCCAAGACGTGACGCAGGCGGTGGTCGGACGAACGGTTCGAGCGTATTGCGGTGCCTGGGTAACCTATGCCGTCGCGATGCTGCTTGCATTGTTCGTACCGCTTGTCAGCTTCGCGGCATACGTTGCGATCGCGTTCTACTTCCTCGTCCCCCGCGGCGTAGACGCGGATATCTAAAGCCAAATACACGGGCGCTCGGGAACGTTGCAGTTGCTGTAAAATGGGAGGTCGCATCGTTGAGCGCCGATGTGTAACTCAGGCAGGAAAAGCTGTGCTCAGCTCGCGGTTGGGAACCTGCCCTGGAGCGAGATCACGTACGTTATCCCCTTGGCGGGCTCGTGTCCGCGCAAGTCGGGCAGAGCGAACGTGGTTTTTCCGTCGCCTCCGAACTTTTCACCCAACAACGTATAGAGCGCCGCTTCTTTGCGACTCTCCAGAAGCTGGCCGTCGCACGTGGCCCAACCCGTTGGGGGCGCGTATTTGGGAAGGTAGGCGACGAGCAAGAGTTGACCGAGGAGCGGAGACCCTCCCATGGGATTGCGGGCACGGATGCCGGAATCGATCGTGGATTTCGCTAACTAGGCCTCAATAGCGGAACGGAGCTTCATATTCGTATGTTTTTTGCACACGTGTTCCTCATGACGGCGCTCCTCGCGCAGGCGCCGCCGGTGTCCGCTCCAACGCCGACGGCTTCACCGTCGCCCGCGGCCGCTGCCGCGCCGCCGAACGTCATCACCGTGCCGAAAGATTGGAAACGACTCCCGATGTCGCTGAACTCGACATCGGTTACAGGAGTTGGTCTATGGATAAGCCCTGCGAAAATGGAGACGCTTAACGTCATTTCGAAGCCAAACGTCGGCATGTCCGCCGACCAAGTCGGCTCGATCGTCGTTGGGCAGCTCCACGTGCGCCGGCCTTCGCTCGTGTTATCGCTTAATCGCGTCGCGACGTTGTGCCGAGGAATCCCAGGGTGGACGATAGAGTACCGCGACGCGTCCGGGTTAACGCAGATACGGCAGTTAATCGGCGTAACGCCGGCGCACCTATACATCGCGACGTATGCGCGCAGCACGAAAATTAAAGACTCTGCCGAGGCCATCGCCGCGCTTGCGAGTCTCTGTCCGCCTCCCGACTCTTCGACCGCATCGATGAACTCACTTGGAAAGCCGCCGCTCGAGCCGCCCGCGGGATGGACCGCCGGCACCACCGCCGGCTTAGCAAACGCGGCGCAGATGCTCCCCCTCTGGCTTTGGTTCGGCCCGATCTCGAAGGGCTCGATGCAACTCGTCATGGCAATGAGTGTCGCGACCCCGACGTCGCAGGGTACCGACGATCAGGTTCTCGCCGCCGCTCGAAACGTGTTTGAAGCCAAGGTTGGGCCGCTTCAAATCACCGACCGTCATCAGCTCACGCTGTGTTCGGTGACGCAAGGCACATTCTTCCGCATGATCGGGACGCAGAGTGCGGTACCCATTACCCTCGAATTAGTGATCTCGACCGGCGTACCGACCAGCTACGTCGCGATATATATGCACCCGACAGCCGTTCCGGCCGCCTCTGAAGCGGAGGCGTCGATCCGGTCGCTCTGCCCTGCCGACCGCGAATCGGCAGGTTAAACGTTCTCCTCCTCGATGTTTTCGTGTCCGGTGCTAGCGAGCAAACCGATCTCGACCGCCTGCAGATCGAGCACGCCCAGGACGCGGCGCATGACGGTATTATCGATTTTTCCTTTGGCGCGCAGTTCGATCAGCCGTTTCCGCTGCGTGTCGAGCAGGCGCCGTTCGACGCGACGGAACGCTGCCGTCGTCTCCGCGGCGTCCTCGGCGCTCTCGCCGAACTCTGCATATCTCGCCCGCAGGCGCTTGCGCTGAAGCTCTAAAATCGAACTGGGAACGCTCCCCTCGCGTTCCAGCTCGTCGAGACATTCGAGCCCGGCGCGAGCGGTCGCCGCAAGCGCGATGCGTTCTTCGCCTTGCGCGGCGAGATCGTCTTTGACGCGCAACCATCTGATGATATACGGCAGCGTTCCGCCTTGTCCGACCAGCGTCGCCAATAGGACGACGAAGGTGATGAAGATCAAGAGATCGCGATACGGAAAGGGTCCGGCACTGGTTTCGAGCGGAATCGCCAACGCGGCCGCCAACGATACGCCGCCGCGCATGCCGGTCCAGGCAAGGATCGAAACGTGAGACCAGTCGGCCTTTCCGCCCACGTGTTCGGGCTCGTTGGTTGCCGGCAGTAGACCTTGCGCGAAGGTCCATGCGAGTCGCGCGAGGATGCACGTTGCCGCGACGGCGCTTCCCCACCAGATGAGCTGACCGCCCGAATAGGCATGCAGCTGCGATACGATGTCGTGGAAACGGATTCCAACTTCGACAAAGATGAAGGCGTTGAGTAGGAAAACGATCGTCACCCAAAAGCCGGTCATCACGACCCGAGTCATTGGGAGCAGCACGTTGGGCGTGAACCGGCTGACGAAGAGTCCGGCGACTACCGTTGCTAGGACGCCCGATGCGCCGATATAGTACGCCGGAAGATAGGCGACAAACGGGACGACGACCGAGATGACGCCTTGCAGCGTTTCGTCTTGAAGCCCGCGCCACGCCAGAACCGCAAGCGTGCCTGCCGCCAGTCCGATCGCCACGGCTTCGATGACCGAAAGCGCCAGCGCCCCAAACGCGTGCGAGAGTGAAAACGACGCGCCCACAACCGCGGCGATGCCCGCCCCGTAAAGGATGAGCGACGTCGCGTCGTTGACCAGGCTCTCGCCTTCGATCGTTCCGATGATGTGGCGCGGCACGTTCAGTCGATCGGCGACGGCAGCGAACGCCACTTCGTCGGTCGACGAGACGATGGCACCGAGTACGAAGGCGACGCCCCAGCCCATGCCGGGAACGATCGCGTGCGCGACCAATGCGACCGCCACCGTCGTCACGATGACCAGTCCGAACGCCATTTGGAAGATCCAGAAAGCGTTCGCGCGGAACTCGCTCGTCGGGGCCGTGACGCTCTCCCAATAGAGCAGCGGCGGCAGAAAGACGACGAGCACCAAAGCGGGGGGCAATGCGATGGTGGGAACGTGCGGAACGAAACCGATCGCGATGCCGCTGAGAACCAAGACGATCGGGTACGCAATGTTGATGCGGTTCGCGATCGTCACCAGCACGACGATCGCGGCGAAGACGACGGCGAGCGCGCTGGCGGCATGGAGATCCATCTAGGTGCTCCGGCGACGAAGCGATTCGAGCTCGTCGAGCGTGCGCGGCCAGTCGGATTTCAAGAGCCGTGAAAGGCTCCGGTCCGCCAAAAGCCTGCCGCCCGTCTGGCAACGCGCACAGTAGTTTGTCTCGTTGTCGGCATAACGTATTCGCTGCACGTTCTCACCACAAGCGGGGCACGGTTTCCCGTAGCGGCCGTGCACGGCCATCTCCTCGCGGAACGCGGTGACGCGCTTTGGAAAGTCACGCTTCGCCTCGTCTTGCAGACGGTCGATCCAGAGCCGCAGGGTCGCCTGGGTTGCCGCGAAGAGCCGTTGCCATTGCTCGAGCGTGAGGTTGTGCGTGAGCGCAACCGGAGAGAGGCGCGCCGCGTGAAGAATTTCATCGGAGTACGCGTTGCCGATTCCGCTAAGAATGCGTGGATCTGTCAGAACTCGCTTGAGCGTACGGTTTTCGGCCATCAGCGCGTTACGAAACGCTTCGAAATCGCACTGAAGGACGTCGATGCCCCCGGGGTCGAGGTCGTAGAGTGCCTTCTCACCCTCGACGATATGTATTGAGGCGCGCCGTTTGGAGCCGGCTTCCGTCAAGACGAGCGAACCGTCTGGGAAGTCGAGAACGGCTAACGTCGCGCGGTTGGCGGTGGCGGTGTCTCCGTGTTTCCAACGGAGCCGCCCGGCGATCATCAGGTGAAACACGAGCCAGTAATCGCCATCGAATCCAACGGCGATACGTTTTCCGATCCGTCGCAACTCGCGAACGGTGCGGCCGTGCAGGACGGCGGCGGGCGGCTCTTGCGTTCGCAGCACGAACGGATTGACGATGGAGATTCGTTCGAGGGGCTCGCCGACGATACGCTCTTCGAGGGCGGTCATGTAGGCGGCGATATCGGGCAACTCAGGCACGCAAAATGCTTCGTCCCGGCGGCGGCCTTTCCGCCAGGGCTCCCTACGTTACCATATTTGTTAGCGCGTCGACCGCTCGATCCATCGCCGCGATGCGCTCGTCCATTCCGGCCGCGCCGTATCGCGCGGCGACCTCGGACATTGGCACGTAGGCAACGCGAACGTCGCCACCCTCTTCCCACACCAGCAGCTTCAACGGAAGGTCGAGGCCGACGAGCGGAAAGGCATCCATCAAAGGCGTTCCGCCCTTGGGGTTTCCGAAGATGATGAGCGTGGTTGGTCGCAAAGGCAGGCCGACGGTCTTGGCGGCCGCCGCTTGATCGATCGTCGCAAAGATCGTGTTTCCGCCGTCGGTGATCGCCTTGGAT
The DNA here is from genome assembly GCA_035571115.1 of Candidatus Acidiferrum sp. Lineage (GTDB taxonomy): Bacteria > Vulcanimicrobiota > Vulcanimicrobiia > Vulcanimicrobiales > Vulcanimicrobiaceae > Cybelea. The sequence goes on from DATMKR010000063.1 coordinate 9,432, forward strand.
AGGCGCTCGATCGTCTCGGAGTAGGGATAACGGCTTGATTTCGTCATAGACTGCGCGCCTCGTCCGGTTTACTCCTCGGCAATTTCCGCCTCGAGCTCGACGGGAAAGTTTACCGATCTTGCGATGAAGCAGAGGCCGTGCGCTTCCTCGTGCAGCGCGAGCGCGCGAGCGGAATCTCCGCCGCGAGCGATCGTTATCTTCGGTCGAAGCTCCGCCTTGACGAACTGTCCGGAGCCATCCCCTACCTCCATCGTGCCCGTTGCATTGTCCAAGTAATCGAGGACCGTGATTCCGTTGACCGAGCAGAGGTGCAAGTACCAGAGCATGTGGCACGAGGACAGGCTCGCCACGAGCAGCTCCTCGGGATCGTAACGAGTGGCATCTCCGTGAAATGACGGATCGCTCGAACCCGCGATAGCGGCCTTACCGTGCGCGGTGATCGTAAAGTTGCGCGAGTAGCTGCGATAGGAAGTCGTTCCCTGGCCGGCGGCGGCCCACGCAACGCTGGTCTCGTACCGGTGAGTCTTCACTGTTGTATGATAGCACGACAGGCCTCCGCCGGGCCGTCAAAAAAAGGCACGCAGATGCGCATCGTTTCGCTCAATGCCAACGGGATACGGTCGGCGGCACGCCGCGGATTCTTTGCGTGGGCCGACTCGGAAGAGGCCGACGTGATTTGTCTGCAAGAGACCCGCGCACAGGAGCATCAGCTGCCGCCCGAGGCGACAGCGCTAGCCGGATTTACGCCGTATTTCGTCGACGCGAGCCGCCGCGGCTACAGCGGAGTGGCGCTCTACTCGCGGCGGGAGCCGCTCTCCGTTCGGCGTTCGCTTGGCTGGGACGATATGGATTCCGAGGGACGCTTCGTCCAGGCCGACTTCGGCGCCGTGACCGTTGCGTCGCTGTACGTGCCGTCGGGCATCAGCGGTCCTGCGAGGCAGGCCTTCAAGATGACTTTCCTCGAGCGTTTGCTCGCGGTGCTGGCACAGCTGCGGCATTCCGGCGGCGCTCATATCGTCTGCGGCGACTTCAACATCGCGCACGAACCGATCGACACGTACAACTTCGCGCGGAACAGCCACGTCACGGGCTCGCTTCCCGAAGAGCGCGCCTGGATGGACGCGCTGATCGAACGCCTGGGCTGGGTCGACGCCTTCCGCGTCGTCAACCAGGAGGCAAAGCAGTACACGTGGTGGTCGAACTGGCCCGCTTCCTGGGAACGAAACCTCGGATGGCGGATCGACTATCAGATGATTACGCCCGACCTCGTGCCGCGCGTGCTGCGGGCTTCCATTTACAAAGAGGCGCGGTTCAGCGACCACGCACCGCTCACGATCGATTACGACCTTTCCCTAACTGGGTGAGAACTTTCGGTGGAATCAGACAGATGAGCGTTCCGCGGGTTGCGGACGCATCCGAGAGTGCAACACCGGCGAGCGCGCCTTTTTTCAGCTCGACTTGCGCGTCGCCGATGATCCGGCCGATCGTGGCGCTCATCGTCGGCTCGTGACCGACGAGCATGATCGCCTCGGCCTTATCGTGCTCGCTGAGAATCTCGGAGAGCCGTCTGGCATCGAAACCGTCCGCCAGCCGCCCGTCTTCGACGATTTCATCGCGTAGCTTCAGACGATCGGCCACGATCTCGGCGGTCTGGCGCGCGCGCAGCAGCGGACTCGTCACGATGAGGTCGAGCTGCAGGGAGAGATCGGCGATCGCACGCGCCTCGCACTTCATTCGCTCGATCCCTTCGTGCGTCAGCGGCCGGTCGAAATCGCGCCCGGTCCACTCGTCAGGTTCGACGGCAAGTCCGTGCCGCAGGAAATAGCAGTTCACGGGAGTCTGGATTCGCACGCCTCCCAGTCGACGTTGGCGAAAAACGCCTCGACGTACTTGCCTTTGTCGGACGGCTTGTAATCCTTGATGAACGCGTGTTCCCATACGTCCATTACCACTATCGGAACGAAGCCGGCTAGATTTCCGTTCTCGTGATCGCTGATCCAGTGATTGGTGATCTGTCCGTTGGTCGTATCGCAATACGCGATCACCCAACCAATACCGCGCATGCCGCCGACGGCCATGAAGTCTTTCTTCCACTCTTCGAAGCCGCCGAACGCCTCGCCGAGGGCGTTATAGAGCCGGCCGGTCCCGATCTCGCCCGGCGCCTTGGCCATATTGTCGAAGTAATATTCGTGGAGACGCATGCCGTTGTACTCGAAACCCAGACGGCGGACCAGCTCGGCATATGCCGGATCGGCCCCGGCGGCTTTACCGGCCTGCCGGATCGCGCCCAGACGCTCGTTCAATAGATTCGTGTTCTTGACGTAGCCTTCGTAGAGCGAGAAATGCATCTCCAGCGTCGCGTCGGAGATGCCGTTTAGTCCGGAAAGGGCCCATTTCTTCGGCGTATATATCTTCATACCGAACGCGTACCCATTTAGCCCCGGTTCTTACCGCAGGGCGACCGCGCCGACGAGCGCTCCTCCGAGAATCAACATCGCGGGATTGAGGCGCGTGCGCATTGTGGCCGCGAACACGAGGAGCGCAACGGCCACAGTTACCCAGTCGGTAACCGCGGTTTTGCCGAACGTGATGAGGCCGGCGACGGCAAGACCGATCGCCACCGGTCCAAGCCCTTTTTGAATGGAGGCTCGCCACGGCCAGTTTTCGAGCCGCTTCCAGAGACCGCCGACGAAAAGCGTCAAGATGCCCGTCGGAACAAAGAATGCAAACGCGGCGACCAGGGCGCCGGGGATCCCGGCGACGCGTTCGCCGATGGTCGCAACCATCATCATGTTCGGGCCGGGCGACATTTGGCCGACGCTATAGATATGAATCAGCTGCGGATAGGTGAGCCAGCGGTGGGTTTCGATCACCAGCACTTTCATTTCCGGAAAGGCCGCCATGCCGCCGCCGATGGTCAGCAGCGACAGGTACGCAAATACCTGCGCTATTGCAGGGATCTGATCCATGCGTGCTCCTCCTTCCTGTGGTCGCCGGGCCTACGCGGCCGGAAGGCAAAGATCGAGAGTGCGCCGACCGAGAGCAGCACGACCGGCACCGAAAGCTTGAAGTAGTTGATGCCCAGGATCGCCGCCAGGATAAAGAACGCTTCGTAGAAGCCTTTGACCGTCTTCTTTCCGATCTGATACCAGGTTGCCGCGATCAGCCCCGTCGCCGCCGCTGCGACGCCGCGGAGCATCGCCGTGACCAACGGCCGGCTCCCTTCCGCGCCGTACGCGAATCCCGCGGCCGTCATCAGAATCAGGGCCGGCAGACACATCCCGATCATTGCCACGGTTGCGCCAAGCGTTCCGCGTAAGCGCTGGCCCGCAAGAATCGCCATGTTCGTCGCATTCAGCCCGGGCAACGTGTTGCTCAGCGACATCAGCTCGAGAAACTCGGTATCGGTCAACCACTTCTTTTTGGTAACGAGCGCGCTCCGCAGATAGGCTACGACTCCGCCGCCGAAGCTCGTCGCCCCGATCTGCAGAAATACGCCAAAGATCGCCGGTATTGAGACTTTACTCATGGCTTTGCGGCGGGTTACCTTTCAATTGGTAGACGAGGCCGGTCTTCGTCGTTCCGAGCAAGAGCCAACCCGTGGCAACCTGCTGCAGCTTGATGAACAGCTCTTCGGCGCGTTGCTTGACGACCTCACGCACGTCCTCGCGCCGGTCGAATCGTGCCTGATAGGCAAACTCGCCACACATCACGTGGTGGTCGCCGAGCGAACGCCAAAGCGAGATGTTCGATTTGGTAATCATGCCCTTTCCGAAGTCGATCGGTCCGAGATCCATCAGGACCTCTTCGACGAGCGTCGAGTTCACCAGCTCGACTTTTTCTTCCAGATCGCCGACGAGACCGGCGATCGCGGGAAGCGCCTTCGCGATGACTCGCAGGTTCGTGCGGTCAGCCCCGTGCACGGAACTCACCGGAAAAATGCAGTTGTGTGAATAGAGCAGGCGAAATCCGCCCGGGCCATCTTTGAGGGGCAGCCCTTCGGCCTTAAACTTCGTTCGATACGGGCCGGCAATCTTTGGGCGCACGTCGATCGCGGCCACCTTTTCAGGATCGGGATTGCGAAATTTAAAGACGACCTCGGGATCGCTGACGGGAAATCCATCTTGATAGTCGGTACGGCGCCGCAAGATAAACGAGTTATTGTAGAGCCGGAAGTCGGCCGTATCGAGGAACATCACCTCCCTGATGCGAGGCCTCGCCTTGGCGAGGTTGGCCGGCGTGTAGGTGACTCCCTTAACCTTGCCGGCTGCCTCCGTGACGAGATCGCTGAACATCTTAAAACCGCGGACCGTCGCGAAGAAGTCCGGCTTGAGTATCACCTTCGCGTCGAAAAACTGGACGCGATCCTGCGGATTACCGTCGGCATAGGCCAGGGCTTGGGTTTCCATCCGCTGGTCGTTCTCCGGCCAAGCGCTTCAAGCATCCAAGAGGCTTGCAGGGCGCTCGAATAAAAGCGGCGCCCTATGACGACCTGGCAAACGCGGCTTCTGCACTCCCAAACACGAGTTCCGCAGGGATATCGTTCGCTTGCGACGCCGGTCTACCGCGGCTCGACGACACTCTTCGCTAATACGGCCAGCGTCACCGACGACTGGGACCAGCAGCGCGCAGGATATACCTACGGCCTCTACGGAACGCCGACGTCGCTCGAACTCGCCGCGCGCATCTGCGAGCTCGAATCGGGGCGGCACACGATCCTCGCACCGGGCGGACAATCCGCGATCTCACTTATCGACTTTGCGTTGTTGAAAGCCGGCGATCATATTCTCGTTCCTCAGAGCGTCTATCGTCCAAACAGGCAACTCACCACATCGCTGCTCGCGCGCTTCGGCGTAAGCGCAACCTTTTACGATCCGACGATCGGCGCCGAAATCGGCGATTTGTTCAATGAAAAGACGCGCCTGGTTTGGACGGAGAGCCCCGGCTCGGTCACGATGGAAGTGCAGGACCTGCCGGCCATCGTTGCGGCGGCACACGAGCGCGACGCGTTGGTCGCACTCGACAATACGTGGTCGGCGGGCGTGTTGCTCGACGCGTTCGCGCACGGCGTCGACGTCACGATGCAGGCGATTACCAAATATATCGGCGGCCATAGCGACGTGCTGCTCGGGTCGGTGACGGTACGCGACGAGGCGCTCTATCGTCGTCTCGGGGATGCCCGGCAGGTGATCGGCGCCGCCGTCTCGCCCGACGACTGCAGTCTGGCGCTGCGCGGGTTGCAAACGCTCGCCGTACGTCTCGATGCGATCGAACGCTCTGCGCTGGCGATTGCCAACTGGCTCGCCGAGCGCCCCGAGGTCGAGCGAGTGCTCCATCCGGCGCTCCCATCGTGTCCGGGCCACGAGTTCTACACTCGCGATTTCCTCGGCTCGTCGGGTGTCTTTTCGATCGTCTTGCGTCCGGGACCGACGCGCGAGGCGGTCGCGGCCTTCGTCGATGCGTTGCAGCTCTTCGAAATCGGCTACAGCTGGGGAGGAACGACCAGCCTCGCGGTCGCGTACACCATCGCGCGCGCTTCCGGCCGTCCGGCGTACGACCACCGCCTCGTGCGTTTCAGCGTGGGTCTCGAATCCACGAGCGATCTCATCGGCGACCTCGAGAAAGCGTTCTCGCAACTCGACGCGTAATTTCGTAGCTGGCCGCTCAGCGGTTCGCGGGCGTCGCGGGTTCGAAACGGCCGAAGCCTTTCGCGGCGATGCCGCTCGCGGCAAACGCAAGAAGCGCCGACGCGATCATGGCGCCGCGAAATCCGCCGACGTAGGAAGCCGAGGTGGTAACGACGACGCCGAGAAGCGCAACACCGATCAGTCCCGCGGTTCGCGCGACCGCATTGTTGACGCCCGATGCGACGCCCGAGTGTTCGACTGGGACCGAGTTCATCACCGTCGTCGTCAACGGGGCGACGAAGAGCGCGCCTCCGCATCCCAAGATCGTCGCCGCCGGAAAGAAGGTCGTCCAATAGGAGCCGTCGTTTCCGGGCAACGCAAAGGCCAAGAATCCAAAACCCGCGACGATCGCCCCGAGAATCAGCGGCTTACGCGAGCCGATCCGCGCGACTAGGCCGCCGGACCAGCGCGATGCCACGACCATGATGAAGATGAACGGCAGGAGCGCGGCGCCTGCCTCGGTGGGTGAGTAATGATGGACGTTGATGAGCACGAACGGCACGAAGTAAAGGCTGCCGCCAATCGCGGTGTAGAGAAAGAACGTGTAGAAATTGGCGGCGCTGAAATCTCGCGATGCGAAGAGATCGCAACGCACCATCGGGTCGGGCGTGCGCCGCTCGAAAACAACGAAGGCGCAGAGTACCGCGATTCCAACGATCGTAGTGCCGAGCGCTTCGGCCGTGATGCGCCCGGAGTTCATCGCGATGAGTCCGTAGACCAGCAACCCGAGTCCGAGCGTCGCGAGCGTCGCGCCGACGACGTCGATCCGCCGAACGGCAGAATCATCGCGACTCTCCGGAACTCCGCGGAGCACGCCGAGTACTACGACCGCAATCGGGATGTTAATTATGAAAACGTAGCGCCACGAAAACTCCTGCGTCAGCCAACCGCCGATAATCGGGCCGGCGGCCGACGTCAAGGCCGAGAAACCCGACCAGAGACCGATCGCGCGGCCCCGCTCTTCGCCCGAGTAGGCGGCGCTGATCAACGACAGGCTGCCGGGCGTCAGCAGCGCTCCGCCGATCCCTTGGATGCAGCGCGCCGCGATGAGCATCTCGATACTGCCGGCGAGCGCGCACGCGATGGAGGCCGCCGCGAAGAGCACGACGCCGCACGCGAAGACCTTGCGGCGGCCGTAGAGGTCGCCCAGCGCTCCGCCCAGCAGAATCAGCGCCGAGAGGAAGAGCGCATAACCTTCGATCACCCATTGCGTCTGGCCGCTGGTGGCGTGAAGCTCGCGCTGAAGCACGGGCAGCGACACGTTGACCGCCGTGCTGTCGATGAAGGACATCGCCGACCCGAGAATCGCCGCGACAAGAACCCACTGCAGCTTCACCAGGCGCCCTTCTCCATTCCGGCGGTGTCACCCTGACCGCAGTCGGGTGTCATCCTGAGCTTGTCGAAGGATGCGACGTGAGCGAACTCTTGGATCGGCCCTTGCGAACCGCAATCTTGGCGGCCGCCGACAATCCGATCGTGCGCCGCGGCGTGACCCGCTACGGCATGCGCTTAGGTGCGCGGCGTTTCGTCGCGGGCGAGAGTATCGCGGATTTCTTGCCGGTTGCGCGCGAGGCGAACCGACGGGGGTTCTCGGTAGCGGCCACGCTGCTGGGCGAGAGTATCCGCGATGCCGCGCAAGCACGTGGCGTGACCGACGAGTACTGCCGGCTCTTAGCGGCCTTTGCGCAGGAAGAGCTCGACGCCAACGTCGCCTTTAAGCTGACGCACGTCGGGCTCGATATCAGCCCCGGATTCGCACTCGAAAATGCATCGCGCATCGCCGCGCAGGCGCGCGCGACGAATAACACCGTGCGGCTCGATATGGAACAATCGAGTTATGTCGATGCGACCCTGCGGATCTATCGCGCTCTCCAGGAGCGCTACGGCTGCGCCGGATTCGTCCTGCAGTCGTATCTCTATCGGAGCGAGTCGGATCTGCGCGCGATGCTGCCTTCCGCACCGAACGTGCGGATCGTCAAAGGCGCCTATCTCGAACCACCCTCGCTCGCCTTCCCTCACAAGCGCGACGTTGACGAAAACTACGTCAAGCTCGCGGAGCTCGCGCTTTCACACGACGGCTATACGGCCGTCGCGACGCACGATGCAGCGATCGTGGCTCACATCGAAGAGTTCGCTGCGGTCCGCGGCCTGCCCAAACGCGGCCGCTTCGAGTTTCAAACCCTCTACGGCATCGCCGAGCCGCTGGCGCGCGGCCTGGTCGAGCGCGGATATCGCGTGCGTCTCTCGGTGCCCTACGGCGCGTTTTGGTTTCCGTATTTGATGCGCCGCCTAGCCGAGCGCCCCGCAAACGTCGGGTTCTTTCTTAAGAACGCCTTCGCGCCGCGATGAGCGTCATAGGCGGAATCTGGGCCGCGGCGCTCACGCCGGTCACCGCGGATCTTCAACCCGACGCCGGTAGAGCGATCCCATATTACCGCGAGTTGCTCGAAAACGGCTGCGACGGAATCAACGTTCTTGGGACCACGGGCGAGGCGATGTCGTTGAGCGTCGAGCAGCGCGTGCGCTACATGCGTTCGCTGGCGTCGAGCGATCTGCCGATGGCACGAATGATGGCCGGGACGGGCGCCGCCGCGCTCGACGACGCCGTCGAACTGACGCGCGCCGCGCTCGATTGCGGGTTCGCCGCGGCGTTGATCATGCCGCCCTTCTTTTATCGCGAAGCGTCCGACGACGGGATCGCCGGCTTCTACGAGACTCTGCTCGCGCGCGCGAAGCCGGCGCGCAAGAGCGTACTGCTGTACAACTTCCCTCGGATGAGTGGCGTCGCGCTGCATGCGGATCTCGTCGATCGGCTCGTCGCAGCCTCGAACGACCGCATCTTTGGAATGAAGGACAGCTCCAACGACGCGGCCCTGCAGTCCGAAATCATCGGGCGCCGTCCCGGATTCGCGATCTTTCCCGGCTCGGAGAACGATCTGGCGGGAGCGAAAAGGCGCGGCGTCGCCGGATGTATCTCGGGCAGCGTCGCGCTGTGGCCGCGGCGGGCGAAGCAGGTCTTCGAAAGCGGAGACGCGGCGCAAGCCTCGGAGCTAGATCATCGTCGGGCGGCGCTCGACGGCGTACCGCTCGTCGGCGCGATGCGCTATCGTATCGCAGCGCTGCGCGGCGAGCCGGAATGGGAGCGCACGATGCCGCCGCAGGAACCGCTCTCGGCCGAGCAACGGGAAAGGCTCGATCGTGCGTTAGCCTCGTTCTAGGACGCGGCGACGATCGTTTCTCAACGAGTAGGCAGTAAGGTTACCGTTTTCGTCCGAGCAGTAGACCCAACCGTTGACCACGATCGGGCTCTGCCAGTGAATCCCCCCGATCGTGCCGCCGGCGCCGCGGTTGGCGCTGCTCCAAAGCTCGCTCCCGCTGAGGGCGTTGAGCGCGACGATCGCACCGTCAAACGCAACGAAGACGATGCCGTTGGCGACGACCGGCGACGAACCCTCACCGTAACTGCTCCCGGGGCTCGCCTGCCAGATGCCGGCGAGTTCGCTAACACCGGCCTTGTTCGTCCTGAGCCGATATGCCGTCACTTCGCTGCTGAATCCCAAAAATATCCAGGCGTTGTTCGACGTGTCGGTCCAGACCGCGGGAGCCGAGAAGAGGCCGCCGGGCAGATCGACGAGCTGAAGTTCATCTCCGACGCCGGGCAGCGCTGCGCGATTGAGGAGCTTGAGTATCGCGTCCTTGCCGCCTTCCACGATCATGTACGGCGTCTGGCTCCTCGCTTGATCCGGCAAAATCCCCGGCGATGAGCTGCCCAAGTCGGTATCGCCTTCCTGGAGCTGCTTATAATTCGTAGGCGTGTAACTGCCTAGCAGGCTTGAAAGATCGGCGCTGAGCGACAAGAGCGAGTCGCCGTAGTTATCGCCGCCGTGGGCCGCATCGAACTCGCCGTTTCCGGTAGCGGCGTAAATGCGCCCGTCCATCGACGAATCCGGGTCCACGACCGCGCCCCCGCGTCCCCAAATTCCCGATCGCTGCTGAGTGCACGTATGCGCTCTGACGAGTTTACGATACTTGCTGCAGAGGGAGTTGAAGATGGTCGCCTTGCCGGTGCTCAGCTCGACGGCGACGACGTGGCCGTCGTAGGGCGGCGCGTCGCCGTTATAGCCTGATGTAACCGCATAGAGGTATCCGTTGGCGAGGTTGAGCGGCGAGGCGTCCTTCTCGGTTAAAGGCAAGAGCGTGATGCGCGCGGGAAATCCCGGTGCACGTTCCTCGCGGCCCGTTGCGGCGGAGAGCTTATGCACCATGCCGTCGATGCCGGGGACGTAGATGCTGGTTCCCGACGGGTCTGCGGCCGGTGTGGAATCGGTGACGGTCGAACCGTGCGTCCGAAAACGCCAGACGATCTTGCCGGTCGTCGCTTCGATGCCGAGCGTTACGCCGTCGAGCCTCGTCTGAAAGAGCATCGGCATCTCGGCGCGTCCGATCCGAACGTGTTCGAGCAGAATGGGCGTCGAATCCGCAACGGTGCCGAGCGAAATTTGCCACTGTTTGTGCAAGCGATGGACGTTGCCGACGGTCAACGTGCGTTCGTCCGAGTTGAACCCACTGCGCGCCGTGTCGAACCCGAAGAGCGGCCAATTCGTCGCGAGGGCGGGATGAAGCGCCGCAGCGAGCAGCGCGGCCAACAGGGCCGCCGTTGAAAACGCTCTGCTACGCGAGTAGTCTGAGTGTCGCATCGGCATTACCTCAGAGAGTATGCGGTGAGATTACCGCTCTCATCGGAGCAGTAGACCGAGCCGTTGACGACGATCGGGCTTTGCCAGTGAATCGAACCGATGTTGCCGTGGGCACTCGACAGCGCGCTGCTCCACAGTTCTTTTCCATTGACTGCGTCGAGCGCGACGAGCGCTTCGTTGAAGGCGACGAACACGATGCCGTTGGCCACGACCGGCGACGAGCCCTCACCCGAGCTGTTGCCGGGACTGGCCTGCCAGACACTCGCGAGCTGACTGACACCCGACGAGTTCGTCTGCACCTGGTACGACACGACCTCGTCGTTGAAGCCTAAGAATATCCAGGCGTTGTTCGAGCCGTTACTCCAGATGGCCGGAGCGGAGAAGAGACCGCCGGGCAGGTCGACCTCTTGCAGCTCGCCCCCGAGGCCGGGCAGCGCGGCGCGGTTGAGCAGCCGCAGGATCGCGTCCTTACCCCCCTGCACGATCATGTACGGAGTCTGGCTCGATGCTTGGTCTGGCAGAATTCCGGGCGACGAGCTCCCGAGATCGGTGTCGCCGTTTTCGAGCTGCTGATAATCGGTTGGCGTGTAGCTGCCGAGCAGGCTCGAGAGATCTTCGCCGAGCGACAAGAGCGAGTCGCCGTAGTTATCGCCGCCCGAGCCGGCATCGAACTGGCCGTTTCCGGTAGAGGCGTAGATACGGCCGCTCATCGACGAATCCGGATCCACAACGGCGCCCCCGCGCCCCCAAATTCCCGAGCGCTGCTGCGAGCACGTGTTCGCTTTGACGAGCTTCCGATACGTGCTGCAGAGCGAGTTGAAAACCGTCGTCTTACCGGTGCTCAGTTCGACGGCGACGACGTGGCCGTCGTAAGGCGGCGCGTCACCGTAATAACCCGACGTGACCGCGTAGAGATAGCCGTTGGCGACGTTAAGCGGGGACGCGTCCTTCTCGGATAAAGGCAGGCGCGTGATCCGCGCAGGAAATCCGGGCGCGTGCACCTCACGGCCGTTTGCCGCGGAAACCTTGTGCACCTTACCGTCAATTCCGGGGACGTAGATGCTTTTGCCCGACGGGTCGGCAGCCGGCGTCGAATTGGTGACGGTGGAGCCGTGCGTCATGAACTGCCAAACGATCCTACCGTTTCTCGCGTCGATGCCGAGCGTCACGCCGCTCTTCGTGGTTTGAAAGAGCATCGGCCTCTCTGTGCGGCCGACCCGGACTTTATCGAGCAGAATCGGTGTCGAATCCGCGTCGGCGCCGAGCGAAACTTGCCACCGCTCGTGCAAGCGGTGGACGTTTCCGACGGTCAACGTGTGTTCGGCGGTGTTGAATCCGCTGCGAGCCGGGTCGAAGCCGAAGACCGGCCAACTCGTCGCACCGGCGGGCAGAAGCGTCGCGGGAAGCAGGCCGGCGACGGCGGCCAACGTCAAGAGTGATCTGGCCATGGCGAGGACTTCGGCGAGCAGGCCGTCAAGGTCTGCTCATGACGGAGCCGAGCAACGCATCGAATTTGACGCCGCCCGTCCAGAGCGTCGTCGAGGACGTGCCGGGCTGGCAGCAAGTTCAACCGCGTATTCCCGACACGCTGCAGCGCCGGACCCTCGAGAAGCGCCGCAGCATTCGCGAAATTGTTTTCGGAGTGCAGGACGGCATCCTCACGACACTCGGGATCATTACCGGCGTTGGAGTCGCCGAGGGCGATCGGGGAGCCGTTTTTATCAGCGGGTTTCTCGCGCTGCTGGCGGGCGCGCTCTCGATGGGCGTCGGGGAGTATCTCGGGCGCAAGTCCGAACGCGAGGTCGTACAAGCCACGATCGACATGGAAAAGCGCGAGATGGAGAACGATCCGCAAGGCGAGTTCACGGAACAGGTGGCGTACTATAAACTCAAGGGCTTCAGCGCGGATGAAGCGGAGATGATCGTCAGGCGCTTGACCCAACACCCGGAGATCTATCTGTACGAGATGGTGCGCGACGAGTTCGGCATCGATCCGCGTGAAGCCGAGAATTCGGATCTGCTGCGGGCGCCGCTGGCGATGAGCGCCTCTTATGCCATCGGAGCGCTCGTTCCGATCCTCGCGTTCATGCTGCCCTTGCCGGTTCTTGGATCGACGCTCGTCTCGCTGCTCTTTGCACTCGGCGCGCTCTTTGGCGTCGGATATTTTGCCGCAACGCTCAGCGAACGCAATCCGCTCGGCAAAGGCGCCGAAGTCGCGCTGTACGGCTGCGCCGTCTTCGCGCTCTCGTATCTCGTCGGCCATTTTATTCCGCCGCTCTTCGGCCACGCACCGGTTCCCATTGGCGGCTAGTCTAGCCCACGCGCTTGCAGCGGGCATCCTTCAGGCGGCGACCTTCTTTTGGGATAGCCTATTTGGCTTGATCTTTGGATTTCTCGTCTCCGCGATCGTCCAAGTGATGCTGACGCCGGCTACGCTGGAGCGCTACTTGGGCCCAGGCCTGCGAGGATTGCTTTACGGTGCGGGCTTCGGCGTGATTTCGTCATCCTGTTCCTATGGGGCAGCCGCCGCGGCGCGCGGATTCTATCGCAGCGGGGCCGACATCCGCTCCGTCTTTGCGTTCCTCATCTCGTCGACAAATATGAACCTTGCGATTCTCATTCTCTTTTGGTCGCTGTTGGGGTGGCGATTCGCGTTCGCGGAGTTCTTCGGCGGCGTCATCATCATCGCCGTCGTGACGCTGGGCCTTTCGCTGCTCTTCGGCAACGAACAGCTCGCGCGGCTCCAGCGAGAGTACCTTGCCGGCGTCGCCGACGAGCACGAAGGCTGCGAGCATCACCAAGGTGGGGCGCCGAAGGAGCGCAGCTGGAGCGCGGTCGCAACAACCGCGATCGCCGACGTGCAAATGCTGCGCACGGAGCTGATCGTCGGTTATTTGATCGCAGGCTTTGCCGCGGCGCTCGTTCCGGCCGGCGCACTCGCCGCCGCGCTGCGCGCGGTCGGCTCCGTGCCCTTTATCGGCTACGTGCTGCTGCTACTCGTTGGGCTGTTGATCGCGGTCGCAACGTTTGTCTGTTCGATGGGCAACGTCCCGGTTGCGCGATATCTCGCCAATGCCGGCATCCCCTTGGGCGCCAACACCACCTTTATCTACGGCGACCTGCTGATTCTGCCGCTGATCGCAATCTACCGCAAATCGTTTCCCGAGCGAATCACGTGGGCGTTCGTCGGCCTTTTCGTCGCCGGCGCGATGCTCGCGGGCGCGATCATGGAGCGGATCATCGGCGGTGGAAGCGCCGCCATGACGGCTGCTTCGATGACGCTCAACGACCGCTTCACGCTCGTTTCAAACATCGTCGCACTGGCGGCGGTCGCCCTGCTGGCACTTGCGACGCTTGGAAGCAAAGCGCGAGGAGAGGCTTCATGAACCACGCTTGGCGCTTTGCGATGGTGACACTGCTCGCCGTCGCAACGGGCTGCGGCGGCCAAATGAAAGCCGTGCCGGACTTCCCGAGCGCAGCGACGAGCGACGCCTCGCGCTCGCTGCACCGATGGCGCAACGACATCGCCCCCCGATATCAATGGAACCATAACTACGGCTACTGCGGCGAGGTGTCGGAAATCAGCGCAGGGCTGTATTACGGTCAATATCTCTCGCAATACGATGCTCGCGCCGCGGCCGACCACGCACCGCAGAACCGCTATCGGAGTCAGTTGCTGCTCGGAGTCAACGCGTTGCGGGCCGCCGAGACGATGCACTTGCGAGCGATTGCGCGCAGCGGAGGGGTCGATCGAAGTCCCGATGACTTTCTGGCGTGGGTTAAGGAGAACGTCCTCCTCGGGCGTCCGGTCGCCATCGGCATTTATATGAACCAGTTTCGTTTCTACGGCAATCGCAATCCCAATGCAGGTTCGAAGGAATACGACCACATCGTTCCGGTGATCGGCATCGAGTCGTCGCACCCCCGGGACGAGCGCGGCTATTTTCCCGATGACGTGATCACGTTCAGCGACAACGGCGAGTGGAGCTCGAGCCGGCGCGACGCGCAATATTACTTCAGCTATACGCTCGGAGCGTTCGAAAAGACGCGGCGACAAGCCAACGCTCACGACGGGCCGATCTACTCGCTTACCGACGACCACCGGGACTTCGGCATCGCCATTCTCGGCGTGCAAGACGAGAACGACGAGACGCTGCCGGTGCGGGTGACCACGAGCATTAACTACGAGCATCCGCAGATCGTGCAAGGGTCCGCCAAGCGCCCTCCGCCGGAGCCTCTCGAGCTAACGATTACGGTTTCGGGATTGACGCGGGAAAAGAAGTACAACCTCTATCGGTACGACGCGCTCGAATCGATTCCGGACGGCGCCTTCAACAAGCACGCTTCGAAGGCTGATGAAAAGTGGGTGATCGCCGGGCGCTCCGACGGCAAGTTCGTCATGACCGAAAAGATCATGTCCGACGACGTGGCCGCCTATCGAGCAGTCCCCGTCGGCGCGCCCTAGCCGTTACTCGGGGTCGCCGTGCGAGAACGGTTCCCGGTGCGTGATAAAGTACTGCGCGTCGTGCTGCGACGGAATTGTGGTAAAGGAGCGAGGCTTCTGATTGTAGTTGAAGCAGTCGAGAATGCTGGTCGCCCGCGCATCAGTCGTTCCCAGCGACCCCAGGCTGAAGTTATTCTCCACGTATTTTAGGATGCTGCCGAACTCGTACTGGGTCGCCGAGATATAACCGCCCTGGCTCGATTGACCCAACTTTGCGTACGGCGAGACGACGATCATCGGCACGCGAAAGCCGAGGCCGCCCTGGTCGTCGCGGCATTGCGCCTTGGACAAGCAAGGGGGCGCAGCATTATCATAGAGGCCGCCCCAATCGTCCCATAGGATGACGATTGCCGTCGAGTTCCAGTACGAACTTTGCCCGACGGCGTTGACGACGCTGGCGACCCAAGCGGGGCCGCCGTTGGCGTCTCCGTCGCCGATATGATCGGAGTTTTGATCCTCAGGAATCACCCACGAAACGGCAGGCAGCGACCCGTTGGTGATGTCTTTGAAGATGTTGGTCTCCGGCATGGAGATGTTCGTGCCCCACTCTGGACCATTGCGCACCGCCCAGATAACGTCGAACGCGTTGAGAAGGTCGCCTGAGCAGCTAGGGCACTTCGGGTCCACCGTGCAGCCATCCGAACTGCTGAAGCACGGCGTGTAGTATTTCCACGAAACGTCCGCCGCGTCGAGTAGATCTCTCAGCGTCGAATAACTGGAGCTTCCGTCCGGAAAGTCTTTCGTACATGGAGCCGGACCGGCATCCTCCTCCCACTTGAGCGCGGGCGTGATGAGATCCGTTTGGCTGTTAGCATTTCCGTCGCAGCCCCAAGGTTCTTGAGTAGGGGTATCGATCATGCTTGCGCTGCTGCCGTAGGAGCCATCCAGCGCCGAACCGCCGCGGATCAAATCTTGATGCGCCGTGAAGCTTCCGCTGCCTTGGGTCTGGAACATTGCTTCGGCGAGCACGTACTGCTCTGCCATATCCCAATACGGTGCAATTTGGGTCGGATTGACGTATTGGTATGGATACTCGCTCGGCAAACCGGGCCCGCCGGTCCAGTTACGCTGGCAAGCGCCTTCGGGTTCGTAGTTGAACCCGTCCATCTTTCCGCCGTCATACGCTTTGATAAACGAGTAGTAGCAATGGCCAATGTCGTGGTTTTTTGGCGACGGCACCAAGGACTGCTCCTTGAGTTGAACCCACTTGTCGACCCACTTGCCGCCTTTTTTTATCTTCTCTTTGCCGCGCATCGTGCCGTTGGTTCCGGGAAAACCCGCGAAGAGGTTGTTGAAGCTGCGGTTCTCCTGAACGATCATGACGACGTGCTTGATCGGCGAGCTTCCCGAGTGATGCTGAAGGTACAGCGTGTTCGGGAGCGCCGCGGGATTGCCGGCGCCGCCGCATGCGGTAAGAACCGTCGTCGCCACGGCGGCAAGGAACGCAAATCGACCAAAATCCACGACTCTCATAGGCTCCTTCCTAAACCACGAAGAGGTGCTTTCGACGCCGGGGCGCGTTGGACTTGTTGTCTTTTGTCATCCTTCGACAGGCTCAGGATGACATTCGACAGGTTCAGGATGACATTCGACAGGCTCAGGATGACATGGCCCAAGCGGGCCGCTGGTTGCAGATTTCATTTTTTGGGTAACCTGCAGCATGCCGTTAATTGAGATCGTCGTCGTGCTGATCGTCGTGGGGGTTCTCTTGTGGCTGGTCAACACGTACATCCCGATGGCCGCTCCGATAAAATCGCTCTTGAATGCGGTCGTTGTGATCGTTATGGTCGTCTGGATCCTCAAGGTTTTCGGCCTCTGGCACTACGTCGCGCACATTCGCGCCGGGTAGGCTACTCGGCGGCGGCCGTGGTCGACCCGTGCTACGGGTATTGAGGCCCGGTGTTGAGAAGAACGGGTGAGAACCTTTTTCGCCGGATAGGAGAGACGGATGAAGCGTGGTCTCGTTCTTATAAGCACTCTCGTTGCGGTTGCGTTCTTTCTAGCGTCCTCGCCCTTCGCGGCGGCGGGGCCAAGCGGCTTAGCCTGGGATTCGGTAACGAGGCTGGCAATGAATACGGACCCATCCGCGCTGCAGCCGGGCTCGTTTGACGACGACTACTCCGCTGCGGCATCGGCACAGCCGCCGGCGCAGGGAGGGGGCGGACTCTTCGCTCACTTCAAGCAGCAAATCGCGATGGCCCAGAGTGCGGAGCAGATGATGCAGAGCGGGATGGCTCAGAAGCACTACGTGGCCGGCTCGAAAGAGCGTACCGACATGGTCGCGATGCAAACGGCAGTCATTACCGACTGCGTCGCGCGCACGATTACCACGTTGAACCTTCGCAACAAAACCTATCGCGTCGTCTCGATGGACCAGCCGAGTGCCCCGGCCTCGGGCGGAAGCGGCAGCAGCGGCGGATCGGCACCGAAGGACGACGGCACGAAGGTTGCAATCACCGTCGCCAATACGGCGCTGGGCGCGCGAGCGGTGGGCGGCGAGCAGACCAACGGCTACCGGTCCGAAACGACCATCACTGAGACGAAGCCCACTGGCGAGTCGAATACGCAAAACATGAACGTGGTCGGATATTACACGGCTTTTACGCAGCCGTTTCCGCACTGCTCCGGCTCCAGTCCGTGGTCGGGCGACTCGATGTCGCCCGGCCAGGGCATGGCGATGATGGCGGCCGCGTCAAAGGTGATGCGCGAGTTGGCCACCGCCGGTATCGACAAACGGTTTAGCCTTACGCAGAGCGGGCCGACGTTGCCGTTCGGCAACTTCTCGATGTACCAAGCCCTCACGTTTAGCGCGAAGAACGGTCAAGCCGCGGCCTTCGTCACCGAGCGCGGGCACGTTCACTCAGTCGACGCAAACGATCCGGCCTTCAGCATTCCCAGCGACTTCACGAAGGAGCAGTAGCGGTTAGACTTTCCCTCGGAGGATGACGCGCGCGGCATTCCAGCCGGCGGCGCCCATCACGCCGCCGCCGGGATGCGCGGCAGCGCCGCAGAGGTAGAGCCCGCGAATCGGCGTCGTGTAATCGGCGAAGCCGGGAACGGGGCGAAACGCGAAGAGCTGATGCAGCGGCATCGCGCCTTGAAAGATGCTGCCGCCGGTGAGGCCAAACGTCGTCTCGAGATCCACGGGGGTGAGGATCTGACGGTCGATGACGGAGTCCTTGAACCCCGGCGCGTAGCGTTCGACGACGTCGAAACAGCGATCGGCATACTCGTTGCGCAACGCGTCGGTCCACGGGCCTTGCGCGAGACGATACGGCGCGTACTGTGTAAACATCGACATCAAGTGTTTGCCCGGCGGCGCGACGGTCGAGTCGAGCGAGGACGGCATCGTGCACTCGACGACCGGCTCGCGCGAAAATCCGCCGTACTTGGCGTCGTCGTAGGCGCGCTCGATGAAGTCCTGGTCCGGGCAGAGATGCACCGTGCCGAAGTGTTGGGGACCGGGCTCGTGGCCGGGCAATGCGGTAAAGCTCGGCAGCCGCTCGAGCGCGACGTTGATCTTACACGACGCGCTGCTGTACGAAATGCGAGCGACGGCATCGCGAAAGTCGTGCGGCAGCTCGGCCGGCTCGAGCAGCTGCTCGAACGTTACATGGCAATCCACGCCGCTCGCAACGCGCTTGGCGCGAAACTCGTCACCGTTCGTGAGTGCGACCCCGGTGACGCGCCCATCCCGCGTAAGAATACGCGCGACTTCGGCCTCGGTCTTGATCTCCACACCCAGCGCCCGCGCGACGCTTGCGAGCGCCTGCGTCAGGCCGCCCATGCCGCCGCGCACGTAACTCCAAACTCCGCGCTTGCCGTTCGTCTCGCCCATGACGTGATGAAAGAGGACGTAGGCGGTGCCCGGCATCGAGGGCGCCATGAACGCGCCGATGATTGCGTCGGTTGCGATCGTTCCTTTAAGCTCCTCCGATTCGAACCATCGGTCGAGTATCGGACGCGCCGCTCCGGTGAGAACTTCGATCGCTTCGCCCATTCCGGGCCCCAGTCGCTGCAGGGCGCGCCCCATCTTGCCGGCTTCGAGCAGTTGGCCGATATTCGGGCGAAGGACGTTGGGCGGAATTTGCGTGAGCGTCGGCTCGACGACCGACGCGACGCGTTCGAGCATCGCCTCGTAGCGCGGATAGCTTTGCGCGTCGCGCGGGCTGAACTTCGCGATTTCTTCAACGTCGCGCGCCGTGCCGGTTCCAAGCATCAGATAGCGTCCGTCTAAGAAGGGCGAAAACGACGCCGGATTGCGCTCGATCGCTTCGAACCCGTAGTCGTTGAGACGCAGATCCGCAATGATTTCGGGGCGGAAGAGGCTATTTACGTAGGCCGCCGTCGAGACTTTGAAGCCAGGGAAGGTCTCTTCGGTCACGCACGCCCCGCCGACGATGTACCGCCGCTCCAGCACCAGAACGCGCCACTTCGCGCGAGCGAGATAACACGCGGTCACGAGGCCGTTGTGGCCGCCGCCGATCACGATGGCGTCGTACCCCGGCTTCAACGGTTCACCGGAGTGCTAGGCTCCCATGATCGTAAGGTAGTGACGATCGAACGCGCTCAGCAAACCTTCGGCGTTCGAGTACGGGCCCGGCGAATACGCGCGCGAGCGCAAGCCCTGCTGCGTCAGCTCGTTGACGTGCCAATCTTGCCGATTGGTGAGATCCCAAAACTCCACGACGTCGGCGGGATCGAAATCCGGCTTTGCGATCGCGCTCGGATCGAAGAGCCAGGCGCAGGTGACCTCGGTGCGATCGGCTGCCAGCGGCCTGCAGTAGTGCACCATCGCGTAGTCGGGGTGAAGGCTCAGCAAGAGCGACGGAAAGATCGTGTAGTAATAGACTCGATCGAGATCGTCGCCGCCGACGCTGCCCAACGGTTGGCGCGAACTCCGCCCGCTCGTCGCAAGGCTCGTGCCATGTTCGCGCAACTCGGAATAGCCGCCGAGGAAGGCCCCTTGCGAAAGATCGTTATGCCCGCTATCCGAGGGCGAGAGCTTATCGAGCTGCGGATGGACGAGCGGACAGTGGTAGCACTCCGAATAGTTCAGGAAGACGAGCTTCCAGTTGCAGGCAAGCTCGTAGGTGATGCTTCGCGCCGTTTGCAGACTCGCGAGGTTCCAGCGTGAGAACCGGCCGATCAGCGGCGCAAAGACTCGCTCGAACTTATCCTCACCATTGTCATCCTCACCATTCTTATCCTCACCATTCTTATCCTGAGCTTGTCGAAGGATGAGTGACGATCGCAAATTGATAAAGATGAAGCCTTCCCAGAGCGCGACGGCGGCCTCTTTGAGCGGATACTCCGACCGGTCGAATCCTGGAACCTCGGCCATGTTGCGCGCGACCTTCAGCTCGCCATCGAGCGCGTACGTCCAGGCGTGATACGGGCACTGGATCGACCCCGTAAAGTGGCCCGACGCTTCGCTGCAGAGACGCGTGCCGCGGTGGCGGCAGACGTTGTAGAAGGCATGCACCGTGCCGCCGGCGTCGCGTGTGACGATCACGCTTTCCCCACCACGCTCCACCGTAAAAAAATCGCCCGCGCGCGGCAGCAACTCTTCGCGCCCGACGCAGCACCACTGCGAGCGGAAGATTCGCTCCTCTTCCTGCGCGAAGACGTCGGGCGAGATGTACCATTTGGCGGGCAGCGTCTTGGCGCCGGCGCCGACGCTCGGCCTTGCAAACGTTTTCATTGCGGTTTAGGCACTTTCTCAGCGTGCTGACGGAATCCGCTGTACGCCATTGAAAGATGCTGGGAATGGGGCAGGCACTCTCGCGCGAGTACGATGTCATCGTCTTGGGCCTCGGTGCGCTCGGCAGCGCGGCTGCATACTGGTCGGCAAAGCGCGGTGCGCGGGTGCTGGGGCTCGAGCAGTTCGAGTTCGGCCACGCGCGCGGCAGCTCACACGATCGCTCGCGGATTATTCGCCTATCATACTTCACACCGGCATACGTGCAGATGGCGAAGGAAGCCTATCGCGCATGGGCATCGCTGGAAGAGGATGCCGGCGAACGGCTCGTCGTAAAGACCGGCGGTCTCGATATCGGTCTGCGCGCAAATCCCGTGCAAATGTCCGAGCATGTCGGCTCGATGCGCGCGTGCGGCGTTGCGTTCGAGGAGCTCGATGCGGCCGAGATTCGCAAGCGCTGGCCGTGCTGGCGCGTCGGCGACGACGTTCACGGCATCTTTCAGGCGGACGCGGGGATCGTCGCCGCCGAGCGCGCGACCGACGCGCTTCGGCGCATCGCCGTTGGTTTTGGCGCGACGCTGCACGACCGGACGCCGGTCACGTCCTTGCGCGCCGCGGGTGGAGAGATTGAGGTCGAAGCCGGCGGCAACCGTTACCGTGGCGACAAACTGATCGTCGCCGCCGGCGCCTGGACCAACGATGCGCTCGCGCACCTCGGCCGTAGCCTACCGATCGAGGTGACGAAGGAGCAAGTGATCTATTTCGTGCCGCGCGATCCGGGGGCGTTCACCCTTGGGGAGTTTCCGATTTGGATCTGGTTGGATGATCCCTCGTTCTACGGATTTCCGATATTCGGCGAACCAAGAACCGTCAAAATCACGCAAGATTCTGGCGGCAAGCCGGTCGCCGCGCAAACGCGCGACTTCGAAGAAGATCCGGAAATTACCGCGCGCGTCAAAAGTTTTCTCGAGCGATACTTGCCGGCCGCGCTCGGTCGCGTGGACCTGGTAAAGACCTGCCTCTACGCACGCACTCCGGATCGCGATTTCGTGATCGACGCGCTGCCGGGACACGCGAACGTCAGCGTCGCCGTAGGCGATGGGCATGCGTTTAAGTTCGCAAGCCTCATCGGGCGCATCCTTAGCGATGGCGCGGTCGAGGGGTGCGATCTGACGCCCTTTAAGATCGCGCGTCCGATCCTATCACGCCTTGACGAGAGCGAACACGATCAGCGTCCGGCAGCAGATCGGTGACTTCGTAACCGTCACGCTGAGCCGGTCGTTCCCGTTGCCGACGAGAAAGACGGCCGTCTCTCGCGGGGCGGTGATATGCGATCGCTCCGATCCCGCCGGCAAGCTCTTATTGTAAAAGGCATAAACGGTGTCGAATGAGTCGCTCGTCGAATAGGCGCTTCCCGAGACGGCTCCGGCCCCCGGGTAGACGGGCGCCGCCGACGGTACGCTTGCGGTCGTTGCGGCGTTGCGGGCAGAAGGGCCGTGCGAACAACCGGCAGCGGCGATCACAAGAGCGAAGGCGACGATCCTCGAGGTGCGCACTTCCTTATTTGCTCGTCAGGTGCGAGAACTTTGCCGCGGTGCCGTTGGCGGCGCGCTGTCGCGCGATCTCATCTTTGTGCGCCTCGAGATAGGCCACGAGCGAGTCCATCCCGTTGGCGAGCCGGGCATTCGCGGCGGGCCACCGCCGGCGATCGATAAACGCGACGTTTGGATAGATCGCGTGCAAATCTCCAATCTGCCGCCCCTCGCGCTGCACTCTGCGGACGGTTGCGATGAGGCGATTCGGATTGCCGAAAGCATATCCGTTGATCCAAGTGCCGGCGGTCTGCATAAACGCACCGCCGGCTGCTTGCAACTCGAAGCCAGGATCGCCGACGTTTCCGATCTTGGCTGGGTCGAGGAGCACGCTCACTTGGCGAGCTCGATATTGAGCCGTATAGAACCAGTACACGGCTTCGTTCCGATAACCAACGTCGTAGAGACGAATAGCTCCGACATAGAGTTGCGGAAAGCTAAGCCGTTGCCACTGCCTTTTCATTTGCCTCGTCGTTGCGAAAACTTGCTTGGGATTACTCGAAGCCAGGCCGGAGCTAAACGCCCCGACCTGTATCGAAGGCCCGTTTGAGTCGTAGTACGGCGTGACGTAGGCATTGATGCGCGCGGGATCCATGGCGGGTTGCGCGCCCCCCGAACGGCATGCGCGGGCGGCTTCGCCGAGCTTCTTGGTGGTTTCTGGCGCGTCCGCCGCCATCTTGATGAGCTGGTCGTCGGTGTTCTCGCGCTCGAGCGTGCTTTCGATACAGCCACAGAGGGTGTCCGTGGTGCCGACTTGCGCCGCGCACGACTTCATGAAGCTCGATTTGAACGACGAACGGAAGCCGCTATGAAAGCCGGTCGTTGCGCTCTGCTGCGCGTTGTGGACCGCGCCGCAGCCCGCAAGGACGACGCC
>DATMKR010000064.1:0-2187 GCA_035571115.1 Candidatus Acidiferrum sp.
CCGCACTCTTCAGGACGGTAAGCGTGCCGGCCAGCATTACGCCGTCGCTCGCGCGAATCGACACGTCGCGCGCGTCATAGTGCGCCGGAGGCAACGGCATGGGCGTCGCCGCCATGGGTTGCGGCAAGGCTGAAACGCTCGCATCGTGCGATTGCAGCACGACCTCGGCTTGCTGCGATGGTACGTCCAGACGCTCCAGCACGTAGGTCTGTGGATCGAACGTCAGCCTCACATCGAGCCCGTTTGAATCGCGGAGGCTCACGAATCCAGCTCGACTTTCGATGACGCTGATCGGCACGGCAATGAAGCCGCCGCAGAGGCATGCGAGCGTGAGCATCTTTTCCCCGCTCGCATGGAGGGTCGCCGGCACCTGCGCCCAGCCCGCCACCATGTTGTCGCTCACCACGAACGGCGCGCCGGGCGAAGCCGCGATCTTCGCGCGATTCGTATCTTGCGTTACCGTTGCGTCGTTTCCAAGCACCGTAACGACGGCGTGTTTACCGCCGGTATCAACCGTGTACGATAGCGTCGCGAAGGTCGATTCTTCAAGCTTGCGCTCAGAGATCAACGTAATCGCGGCTAGTGACGCACTTTCCTCAATCACGACCGCCGCGCCCTCGCGACGAACGACGACGGTACTGCTCCCGATGTTTCGGCCGCCGATCGTCGTCACGTACCGGTAGGTGCCGTCGGGAAGAATCGTGACGCTGGGCGACGTGGCCGCCGTCCCAAGCAGCAACGCCGGCAGTGCAATCGCAAGAAAACGAAGCTGCATCGCTTAGCCCTTAATGCCCAGCGCGTCGAAAAGCTTTGGATAGACCAGATCGGTGCGCGCTAACGGCTGCTGCGGGTCGATGATATCGTGATTGAGCGGAAGATCCGTTAACTCGACGTACTCGGCGACGTTCTCCTTCCGTGCCGACCACGCGCTCACAACGCTCCGCGCGACGGCATTGTTCACCGCCGGATCCCTTGGGTTGACGACGACTACGATCCGATCGGCGAGCGGAGGCTGCTTGCGCGCCGCGGCATAGACGGCGTCGCCAATGCGCAGCGTTTGCATCAGGGCATGCGTTGGGAAGCGCGGATAGGCGGTAATGGGAGGCTTGCTCGCGCCCTCGCGCGGGTCCCACCAGAGAAAGCGGTTCGGCAGGCGGCGGCCAATGGCGGCGACGGCACGGCTGATCGGATACGGCAGATGCAAAAGTGCGAAGATGGGCGCAACGGGCACCGCAACGGCAACGTCGCGAAACTGCGCAGCGTACGCCGCCAACAGTCCTCCCATCGAGATTCCTAAAACTCCGACTCGCTCCCCGAGACCGCAGGCGAGGTCGACCGCTTCCGTCGCCGAGGCAATCAGGGTTTCCGCAGTAAGCGCGGCAAGCGCGGTCGTCAATCGGTCCCGAAAGCCATGGTCCGGCAGGCGCGGCACGAGAACGTTGACGCCGCGATTGTAGAGCTCGGGCGCGAGCTGCGCGTACTGCGCCGGGCTATTCGTAAGGCCGTGAAGGAGCACCACGGCGAGCGGCGTCGCCGCTGCGTGCTCGAGCAATATCGTGCGCGCCTGCGGCAGAATGTTCGCTCCGTCGCACGCCATGAACGCTTTGGCTCGATCGATGGCTTCGGCGTAAGAACGCGCCGGTGAGCTAGTCGTGGTCGTTCTCAACCAACGAGCCGATCTTAGCGCGCGGGACGAAGCCGGCTTGCGCTCCTTGGAGTGTAAGCAGCTCGAAAAGGGAAGAATCATCGTGGAGCGGCACACCCCACTCTTTCTTATGATGCTGCATCAAAGCTGTCGTACGCGCCCGCAGACCACGCCATGGTTCCGCGCTATCCCGGCGGCGGCCGCGCTGGTGACGTTCGTCGTTCATCTCATTGCCAACCCTCACTACGGCTTCTCTCGAGACGAGCTCTACTTTGTCATCTGCGGTTTCCGGCCGGCGTGGGGATATGTCGACCAGCCCCCGGTCGTGCCACTCCTGGCGGCCGGATCGCAACTCTTCGGACACTCGCTCTTCCTACTCCGTGCGATTCCCGCGTTCTTTGCCGCCGCCTCCGTCTATACGACCTGTGCGTTGGCGGCCGAACTCGGCGGCGGGGCCTTCGCCGAGATCTTCGCCGGCCTCGTCGCGGCGGTGACGCCGGTGCTGATGGACTTCGGCGGTAAGATCACCACCGACACCGTAG
>DATMKR010000065.1:0-12781 GCA_035571115.1 Candidatus Acidiferrum sp.
GGACGCACGTTCTTTTCAACGCGTGAGGCGAGTTAGCTGAAGCGATTAAAAGACCGCGTTGGGCGATTCGCCGACGCCTTCGGCGACGCCGCTGCTCACGGTCTGCTTGAGCGAACCCGACGGGTACGAGTACACCGTAATATCACCGCTACCCGAGTTGGCGTTGAAGAGGAGTTTCTCTTTCTCGTTGAGCGAGCAATGGAACGGATCGCTCAAACCGCTAACGAGCACGGTGGCGCTGGAGTACGGTGGGTCGACAACGAGAATGTCGCCCGCCTGGTCGTCCGCGATAAGATTCCCCTTCTTATCGATGATCAAGCCGGCAGCCTCGCCAACGCTGGCGCCGAGCGGCGTCCCCGTGGTCGAACCGCCTTTGAACTCTTCGAGACTGCTACCGCCGTAGGAGACGAAGAGATCGCCGGACTTATCGACGGCCACGCCTTGGGCGTCGCCTGCCGGGAATTGCTTCTCGATCGTGTTGCTGCACTGGGCATACTCGTCGACAAAGCCTCCTAAGAGGTCCGCCACGTAGACGTTGCCTTTCGCATCGGTCGTAACGTTGATCGGATCCGTCGCACCGGTATAAGTGCAGATCGGCGACGAGCCGCCTTTCTTGAATTCGACGACGTTGGTCGAGACATTGGCGACGTAGACATTACCTTTGTTGTCGACCCAGACTCCGTCGGTCGCAGTAAGACCGTTCGTTAGCTCACCGATCTCGCTATAGGTCTTGTTCGAATAGATGAGGACTTCGGGTCCGGTGGTGCTGACGAAGAAATCTTTTTCGACCTTGCTCTTTGCCGGCATCGCGCGCAGGCTTCTCATGAGCCGGCTTTGCGGGCCGCTGAAAAAGCGCGTATCGTTGCCGGCGATCGTGAGCCCGTGTGGCGCCGCAACGCGCGACATCTGCGATGCGGGTAACGTTGGGCCCGTGTTAGGCGCACCGGAGCACGCCGCCAGCAACATAACGGAGCACGCTGTAATTCCGATTGTGAAGATCGGAGCACGTTTCATGTTCGACTTCTCCCGTAATAGCAAGTGTGGGGATGGGCCCCTTCGGTGGGCGGCCGTGTGGTCCTATCGACGCCGCGCGACGCGCGGGCTGGAACGCACACTCGTTCGGGAGCGAACGGTTCCGCCTCCGGGGAACGGATGAAACGGCGGAGAAACTAGGAGTTAACTTCTGGAGGAAAGAGGCTCATGAGAGAATCGACATCGCATGACCGTATGCCGTTCAATCGCGCGGCATTTCTGGCCGGTGGGGTAGCAACGATAAGCGCCGCGCTTCCCGAACGAAGCCGAGCTGCAGCGTCGGTACCGGCCGGCGTTACGCCGGAGCGGCTGCTGGGACGTTTGATGGCCGGCAACAAGCGCTTCATCGACGACGACTTTCCAAATGTAAACCGGTTTGCCGAGAAACGGGAACTCCTCACAGCGAGCCAGACGCCCTTCGCAGCGATCCTCGGCTGCTCGGACTCGCGCGTCATCCCCAACCTCGTCTTTGTTCAGGGCATCGGAGACTTGTTCGTCGCACGGGTCGCCGGAAACGTTCCCGACGATTTAGTGATCGCGTCGCTCGAATATTCGGTCGAACACCTGGGAACGAAACTGATCATGGTGCTCGGCCATGAGGGTTGTGGAGCCGTTAAGGCCGTCTACTCAGCGCTTGCGACCAACACGTCCCTGCCGACCCACCTCGCCGAAATACAAAGGCTCATGGCTCCTGGGATCGCCGGCGTGGTGAAAGCCCACGGTACGGAGGAGGCGGCAGTGGAGGCGAACGTACGGGCGGCGGTCGCGAAGCTCCGAACGAGTCCCCCGGTGATAGCGAGCGGCGCAGCCTCCGGTCACCTACTCATCGTTGGCGGAATCTATCGCCTTGGAACGGGAGAGGTTAAGTTAGTCGAGTAGGCTCCCGTAGGATCGGCGTCACCGAACATGCGCGGTGACCTAGGTTCGAAGCAGACCGTTCGGAAAAAGGACAGAATCGGCTTGCGCGAGCGCTAGGACGACCTCTCGAAAGGCATGAAATGATTAATCGGCTCGTGAGATCTGCGCTCGTGGCAACGGTTCAGGGGAGCGAGGGGATTTCAAACTTCATACGGGGGCAGCGACTCATGCCGCCATGTGCCATCAAGGTCCTCGACAGACCATCACCGTGACCCAACTACGCCTATTTGCAGCTCTCGTGGCGATCGCACTCGGAGCGTGCACATCGCCGCTGCCGGCGCCGCCCGCTCCGGCATCAACACCTCCCGCCAATATCTTCCTCGGTGTGCTCACGTGGCATAACGACCGCGCGCGAACGGGACAGAATCGCGCCGAAACGCTCCTCACGCCAACGCTCGTGAATGCCAAACGCTTCGGCAAACTCTTCTCCTATCGCGTCGACGGTCAGATCTATGCGCAGCCGCTGTACGTGCCGCGCGTTCGCGGTCGTGGAACGCACGACGTCGTGATCGTCGCGACCGAGCACGATAGTGTCTATGCATTCGACGGGTCACTCGCGCGACGTCAGCTTTGGCACGACAGCTTCATCGATCCGGGCCGCGGTATTACGACCGTTCCGTGCACGAGCCCACGTCAACCTGAGTGCGATCCGACGATCATGGCGCCGGAACACGGGATCACCGGGACGCCGGTGGTCGACGCCGCAACCGGACGGCTGTACGTCGACGTACAAACGGACGAAAGCGGCACGTTCATCCATCGGCTACACGTGCTCGACGTCGCGAGCGGTGCGGAAGTACCGGGCAGCCCGGTCACCGTGCGTGCGACGGCGCCCGGCTTCCTCGGAGTGGATTTTCATCCGCACACCGCGTTTCAACGCTCGGGTTTGGCGCTGGACCGCGGAATCGTCTACGTCCCCTATGCGTCGAACGACGACGCGCGCGGATGGATGATCGGATTCGATGCGGCGACGCTCGACATCGTACGGGTCTTTTGCGTAACGCCGAAGGGAACTCTCGGCGGAATCTGGGAGGGTGGGGCCGCGCCGGCCGTCGATGACGGCGGCGACCTTTACGTCTCGACGGGAAACGGAGCATTCAACGCTGCGGTGGGCGGACCAAATCACGGCATGTCGGTCTTACGGCTAGCGGCGACGAGCCAACTAAACGTCGTCGATTACTTCGCGCCGTACAATGAACGTCCGATGTCGCGGCGTGATGGTGATCTAGGATCCGGCGGCGTCATGCTGCTGCCCGACCATCCCGGGCCCCATCCTCACGAAGCCGTTACGGGCGGCAAAGAGGGCCGGCTCTTCGTGCTCGACCGTGACGCCATGGGCAGTTTCCATCGCGATGGAAACCACGTTGTGCAGCAACTCGACGCCAATCTTCACAACGGCTATTATAGCAGCCCGGCTTACTTCGGCGGCGCGGTGTACTACGCGGCCAACGGCGCGCATCTGGATCGGTATGCCGTTCACGGCGCGCGGCTCTCCGGGACGCCGGTCTCTCAGAGTGCTGAGACGTTCAACTATCCCGGCGCGACGCCATCGGTATCCTCGAATGGTGAGCAGAACGGGATCGTTTGGGTCGTGGGAGTCTCGGGCAGAGTTCGTGGCGGCCCGCCCGCGGTATTGCGCGCGTACGACGCGCATGACGTGACTCACGAGCTTTACGCCAGCGATGAAGCCGGTGCTCGCGACCGCGCCGGCCCCGCGAACAAGTTCGCCGTTCCTACGATCGCAAACGGCCATGTCTACGTCGGCACGCAGACCGAGCTCGACGTGTATGGCCTACGACCGTAGACGCGCCTTCGGATGAGCGAACGTTCGGGACGCCAACTCGTGCTCGGCGACCTAGACCTTCGCAACAACAGCATCGGTTTTTTGCGCTTCCTCTTTGCCACGATGGTGATATGGTCGCACGCGTATGGGAACGGGGGCTTTGGTTATGACCCACTCGCTCGCTTAAACCCCAACGGCGCGACCGCCGGGTTCTTGGCGGTGGGAGGTTTCTTCGTTCTGAGCGGTTTCCTGATTACGCGCAGCTACGAAACCGTGAACTCCGTCGGCCGGTTCATCTGGCATCGCTTTCTACGAATCTTTCCGGGTTTTTGGGTTTGCCTGGTCGTCACGGCATTCGGATTTGCGCCGCTCGCGTTTGCATACCAGCATAAGACGCTGCTCCACTATTTCGCGGAAGTTCCGTCGCCGTGGTCGTACGTGACGAACAATCTCTTACTCGGAATCCACCAGGATCGCATCGGCAGCGTGCTCGCCCACGTGCCGGTCCCTTTCACCCTTAACCTGTCGCTCTGGACCCTTAACCCGGAGTTTTTCTGCTACCTCTGCATAGCGGCATTCGGGGTGATGGGTGCCCTGAGGAGCCGTCCGCTCGCGATCGCGGCCGTCGATCTCATACTACTCGCCGGCTATACGGGCTTGCTCTTGCGCTACGGCGACATTATGGTCGTCCAGGTCCTGACATTACTCGTCTACTTCGCGTTCGGTGCGTCTGCCTATCTCGTCCGCGATCGCATCCCTATGTCGTTATCGTTTGCAGCGCTCGCTGCGGTTGCGCTGCTCGCGACACTCACTACCAGAGTCTTCGTGCCCGTCGCAATTCCGTGTATTGCATATTTGACCCTCTTTGCCGCGATGCGACTTCCACTGCGGGGATTCGATCGGCGTCTGGACCTCTCGTACGGCCTCTACATCTATGCCTTCCCCGTGCAGCAACTGCTCGCTCTGTACGGGGTGGGCGCACTTGGTTTCGCTCCGTACTTCTTATCGGCTCTCGCGATTGCCGGCGCCCTTGCCGCTGCAAGCTGGTTCGCGATCGAAAAGCCGAGTTTATCGCTGAAACATCTCGCTCTCCCCACCGTGCGCACAGACCCAGCCGACGCAACATCAGAATAAGCATAAGCCGAAGGCGTCCGCAAAATCGCGGGCGCCTTCCTTCGGACACGATACGGTAACGCGTGACCTTACGACGCCGGTGGCGTTGCCTCTGGTCCCGGCGTCGCGTTCGGCTTAATGACAATCACGTCGTGCATGCCTTCACCGTAATGGAAGGCGCAGCCGAATAAGTAGATGCCGGCTTTCGAGAGCTTGATCGTCACCGATTTTCCCGGAGAGATCGGGCCACTGGCGAATCCCTTTCCGAAAACGCCATTCCCTTGAGCCGAGACCGGGAGGTTCGGGTTTTTCGGGAATTTCGCCGGCGGCCGTTTGATCTTCTTGACGTAATCGAGCGTATGGGTGATACCCGTGGAGAGATTCTCGAGCGTAATCGTCGTGCCGGGCGAGAAACCTAGGGCTTGCGAAAAGCTCGATTGCGTGAATCCTCCCAGCGTCGCATTCCAAAAGGAATCGTCAATCGTTCCCAGACCTTCGCTCGGCAGTTCTTCGCCGATCGTATTCTTTGGCAGCGTTGCGGTGATCACTAGATTCTTATCGAAGGAAGGCAAGAGCACGGAACTGCCGCCGGCCGCACCCGGTGAGCGCTGTCCGGCGCAAGCAGCCAGCATGGTAGCACCCACTGCGAGCAAGAGAGCCACGATTCGTTTTGACATAGCACCTCCAAAAAGTTTCGGTTCGTAGCGACGAGCGTACCGGGCCGAGATGAAAAAAGTCTAAAGAGAGGGCGACGGGCGGCTAATGCTCCAGGACTTGGACGTTGTTGTCGTTGTCGTCGTTGAAATAAATCCTTGTGTTGGAATCGTTCGTTCCCGTGGCGACGATACCGAAGAGCGCTCCAGCCGCACCCGTGTCGACGTTGCGGACTTCCAAGAGTTTACCGGAGGCCGATAACTCGATCATCAGATTCTTCCCCGTGGGGTCGAGCGTGTTGCCGACCACGAGATTACCGTCGGGCAGGAGAGCCGCGCTGATCGGCCCGTTGAGCGGTTTGCCGGCGAAGACGATTCGTGCATCGCCGGCCGAAGGGCCGGAGAATTTCATTCCGCCATCGACGGCCTTGATTCCGCCCTTCGGGATCTTCGTGACGTTCTTGAAGGCGACGACCGTGTCGTTCTTGCCATCGGCGAAATAGAGCGTATCGATGCTCGCGTCGTAGGCCAGGCCCGAGGGTGCCAACGCAGTCCCGGGCACCCCGTGGTTGACCGGAAACCCCGTCGCGATAACGTCGTACGTGAATTTGGAGCCCAGATTGATTCGGACCACGGTACCCGTCCCGGCATTCGTAGCGTAGAATGCCGGTGACCCGGCTTTGGTCTCGGCATAAATTTGCCCCCATGGTTGGTCGAAGGGTTTGCCCGAGATATTCGTGATGAGCTTGCCGCCGGCTGAAAGCACTGGATTATCGTTGGCGACCATCGCAGCAGCCCAAATGCCGTCGCCACTATCGAGCGCTAACGCGTCGCAGCCGACGAGAGTCTTGTTGGACGAGACGTGAGTTGGGGTCGAGCCCGCAATCGGATGCAAGGCGACGATCGAAGCGCCCGTTCCCTGTTTGTTGGATTTTGCATTGAAGTTGCAGGCGACCAAATCGCCTTTTGTGAGGCTTCCGGAGGTGATCGGAGCGACGGTCAAGCCGTACGGGTTCTGTGCTCCGTTCTTCGGATCGACGGTTGACCCGATGACGAGCTGCTTTTTGAGCTGCTTTAGCAGCGAAACGTCTGAAGAAATACCGTCGCCGGTGGGAGCGTTGCGCGAAAGCGCCGGTTGGGGGGCGCCCGGTGTGATGCTTCGTCCGCTGCCTCCGTTGCAGCCGGCCATGATCGAGATCGCGACGAGCGCAAATGCGCCGTTACGCTGGAATTCGTTTGGGAAAGTAAGCACGGAAGCACCTCAACGGCTGACGATAGGGCTTTCGTCGCAGTTTAGGCGCCAGTAGTAAAGGAAGTCTGAAAGGATGGGCGCTAAGGCAGAACCTGGTAGTAGGCGCTCATGCCGGCGTCCATATGGTCGGCAACGTGGCAATGGAACAGCCAAAGGCCGGGGTCGTCCGGCACCATGTCGACGGTCGTCATCTGCGCGGGCATCAGCGTGATAACGTCGGTGCGTTGCCCGTTCCACAGCACGGTGTTGCCGTGCCAATGCGGCGTGTGGAAATCGAAGCCGTTACCAACGTCAATCACGTACCAGCGCACGCGTTCGTCTTTTCTCATGACGATCTTCGGCCCGTTCGCATAGATATAACCGTTGATCGCAAACTTGAAGTTTCCGTCGGCAAATCCTAGCCCCGTCAGCGTAGGCGCCCCGTTCGAATCGAGGTCGCCTCCCCGACCTAACTCAGCGCCTGATCCGAATCGCGATAGATGATCTTTCCGGAACGAATCGTGTATTTCACGTTAGCCATTGCGCCGACATCCCTCTCCGGATCGCCTTCGAAAGCTACCAGATCGGCCTCGAATCCGCCGGCGATTTGCCCCCGCACGGTTGCATCTCCGAAGCGCGCGGCCGGGACGGTCGTCAGCGATGCGAGCAGCTTCCGAAAGTTCATTCCAGCCGCCCTCATCAAGGCATACTCTTCACTTGGATCTGGGCCGATGGCCCCAAGGTCGGTTCCGAAGAGCACCGCCCCTCCGCAATCGATCCACGCCCGAAGCTGCCCGATAGAGGACGCGGCGACTGTGTCCTGGGCGCAGGTCCGATCGTGACACGAAAGCCACTTCCACAGCGCGAGCGTCGGTGTGAGCGCGGCGTGCGTTCTGCTGATCTGGGAGAGAAGCGCTTCGTCCCACGCTCCGGTGCGCGGCGTCGTATGCGCGATAACGTCCACGCCCGCGCGTAATGCCGCAGCTAAGTCCGCGGCGCTCTCCGGATGCGCGAAGACGGGTCTGCCCGAGCGATGCGCTTCGCGAGCACGGGCGCCGGCGGAAACGCGCCGGGTGGAATCAGCCCCGGACCGGTCGACCGAATGCGTGGCCCGCAGACTTCGCCCGACTCGATTCGAGCGCGGAGCCGCCGCGTGTTCTCCCACATCGAGCCGATATCAAAGGCGCCGGTGAATCCATATCGCGTCAGCATCAGTGCAAGCTGGCGATTCAACTCGCGAGGCGGGATCGTAGCAACCTCCGCCCACTTGCGCTCGAAAAAGTGCACGTGGCTGTTCCATAGTCCGGCCGTAATCGTCAAGCCCGAGCAGTCCAGCGTCTCGGAACCGCTGGGGATAGGAACGAGCCTGCTCGGTCCAACCGCGGCAATCTTTCCCCGTTCGATCAACACGACGCCGTCGCGGACGGCGTCGTGTGTCGGACTCACGTAGATGGTGCCGCCCGTGAGCGCCAGACCCGTGCGCGAACTCATCGCGCGAGGATTCGAGCGAAACCCCCGAGGTCCGTGCTCGGCCCGGCTAGTGCTTACGGGTTGGTCGGCGCCGTTGTTATGATCGTGGCATAGAAGTTATTGGCATCCCAGTAGCCGTGTGCCACGATTCGGCGGCCTACGGCCACCTTTCCCGTGAACTGGTTGTTCAGCGCGGGAGTGTCGTCAACGACGACCGTCCCGGTACTTTGCTGAACCGTCACGAGATGACCCTTGACGATGGTTATCGTGCCTTCGACCACGGCGTGACGCTTCACGTCTCCGGTGCACGTTCCGTTCGGGGTCCAGGTATCTCCCTGCCACGTGCCGCAGGCCGTGTCGGTATAGGGGGCGTCAGGAGGGGCTTGCGCATATCCCGCCGTCGACAGTGCCAAGCCAAAGAAAGCGCTTGCTATTAAAGAATTAAGTATTCTCATTCAGCGCTTTTTCCCGCGCAACGCCAACTCAACACCGAACGTGCGCTCGACAGCGCGTCTAGGCGTCAATAGGGCGACTGCTACCGCGGATTGAGCACGAGCGTGCCGGTCGCGCTCCGCCGAACGGCGGCGCGACTAAAAGGTAGCGGTTGCAGACGGCCGGTCACCCACGCACGCGTGAGATCCGTGTAGTGCGGGGAGCCCGGCTCCCCCGACTCGCCGCTCGGAATCGCGATGCCGCCGCGGTCCCAGTCTCCGACGTCCCATACGGCGCGGAAGCTCTGCGCGAATCCCGGTTCTTGCAGATGAATCGTATACTCGTCTCCGGCACCCGGGAGCCACGCGCCATTAAGAAACGCGAAGTTCATCGGCGCGAGCGGATGCTCGATCCGCATGCCTCCGGCCTCTCGCCACACGCGGCGCTGTTCGAACGCAAACGCAAACCATCCATCGAGGTCCGATTCGAGGTCGCGCGCAGCCGCGTCGTCAACGCCGCGCAACTCGCTGAGCCGCGCGCTAAACTCGGGAGCATCCCCGAGCACCGCAACCCGAAGCATATGCTCTAGCGCGGCCGCCTGCGAATCCGGTTCGTAGCGGCCGTTCCATCGGCCGAGCACCCCGAGTACGTCCGCGCGTGATCCCTGCTGGGGATGCGCGCGAACGAATCGTACGACGTCGCGTGCAATCTCCAGATCGATCGGCGAAAGTGTATCGAGTTGCATCCGCGCAAAATACGCGGCGTCGTATCTCGGACGCGAGTGGAGCAACTCCGCAATACGATAAGCGCGGTACGGCGGTTCGAACTGCGCGGACAAACGGTATGGATAGGTAGAGGTATACGCCTTATTGTTCGCAGAGGCGAGGACGACGTCGCGAGCCGGATCCTTTCGCGGAAGCTGAGCGAACGGAATCGGCGCGAAGGCCATTCGCAAATCGCCCGCGCGGTGGACGTAACGTCCCCAGGCCGGATCGTCGGGAACCAGGCCGGCGACGTGGTAGGCGATCTTGCCGCTGCGATCGGCAAGGATGAAATTCTGCGGGGAGCCGCGGTAGTTTGCGACGATCCCCAAGGCTGCGTTTATATCGCGCGCGCGATCGAGTGCGAGCACCGTCGCAATCGTCGAGCGAGGTTCCGCATAGATCGGCCACCGCACCAGGGCAACCGCGCTATTGCCTTCCTCATTGGGTACCGAGAAGTCACGCGACGTGCGATAGTATGCCGCGCTCGCGTCGCGCGAAAAACGCACGCGGAACCGCTCGGTAACCCAGTGTTTCGGGTTGAGGTGGCCGCCCTCGAATACGCTCGTCGTCGCCATCTCGGCGTTCGTCAGCGCCCAGGCCACGCTCTCGTCGTGCCCGAGAAGGACGCCCGGAATCCCGGGAATCGTCGCGCCGGCGGCGTGCATTTGCGGCGATTCGATATCGACGACGTACCAAACGCCGGGAATCGTCAAGATCAGGTGCGGGTCGTTTGCAATCAGCGCATGCCCATTGACCGTTCGCATCGAACCCGCAGCCCAAGCATTGCTGCCGATCGCCGCCCGGTGCGGCCGCACGGCAATTGCCGGAGGACTGCAATCGCTGGGAGGCGCGGATGCGGGCGGCGCGTTTGAGATACCGTCGATCGTCACGTCGTAGCGGGCATCGGACAACGGGAAGAGCGAATCGAAGCAGCGCCGTCCTCGTTGCCGCCAAACGGCATCGCGTGCGAAGATGTCGTGCCATGAGTCGGCAAGCTCGAGCGAGACGACGATGGAGACTGCGAGGGAATCCTTCGGCGTCCACGGCGCGGGCTGGTAGAGAAGCATGCGGAACTCGACCGGCAGCGACTGCGTAGCCGCGGCGGCATTGACCCCTTCACTAAATGCGACGAGCGCATCACGGTCGTGCGGGGCCATCGCGCGCAGCTGACGCGCGGCGATGCCGTTGATATCGACGGCACGCTGCACTCGATCCAGTGCCAGTGCTTTAGCTCCGAACACCTCCGCGAGCCGGCCGTACGCGTAGCGACGGCTCAAGTCTAACTGGAAGAGCCGATCCGAGCCCTGCACGTAGCCCTCGGCAAAGTATAGATCGTGCTCGTTTGCGGCCCTGATATGCGGGACGTCGCGGCCATCGCGCTCGATCGTGACGGGAGCGTGTAGGCCCGTCGCGACGATGCTGCCGCGCGTCACGGCGCTTGGGTGCAGCCCCGCTTCGACATTCGCGGCATAGACGCCGGCGCTCGCGAGGAAGCAAATCGCGAACGCCAGCATGTGGCGTTTCAACGCGGCGACGACCGCCAACGGCGGTGTCGGGTCGGCGCTTTGGACGACTCGAGGATCGGGTCGCTCGAAGAAACCCACGTTAGTTTAGCGTCCGCCGAGACCGCCCCGTGACGGGCTACGACTTCGTGCAGGTCTCCTTGGCGGTGACGACCCGACCGCTGGTTTCGGTGAACGACGTGGTCATCGTCTTCTTCGTGTCGCTGACTTTGACAAAGACCAGCGGTCCGTATGAAGCGATGTCCGGCGCCTTCGTTTGAATCACGTACGTGAAGGTTCTTTGCGTGCCGGTCGACATCGGAGCGGTGGCCACGCTATAGCCTCCGGCGTCGCTGGTCGTTATCCGAACCCAACGCTTTGCCAGGGCGTCGTACGTGACTTTGGTTTGACTGTGAAAGTCTCGCGGAATCCAGGATGCTTTGTGCGTGGTATCGTCCCTCAGAAGCCAGTAGCCGCTCGGGTCCATCGAGTAGACCTGAGTGACGTTAAACGGGCCCGGACGGCGAGAGCTCAGATCGGAGCATTGCCACGTGCCGATCAAAAACTTTTGCGTGGACATATCGGGCTTCGGGCTCATGGGCGCCGGCGTCCCCTCAACCTTCATGCCGGCGGCAAAAACGGTGGCGCCGGTTGCCATGAACAGCACGGCCAAGGCGACGTAAAAGCGCTTGGTAATCGTCATCAAATAGGGTCCTCCATTCGCCGGGCCCGTTCGTAGCCGAGCGGCCGCCTCCTATCTGAGGGTTTGAATTTCCTAGGCAGCGTTGACCGCCTTCAATGCGGTGTATGCAACGAACAACGCGATCGCAAAAACGATCAGGATCCCGAAAGCGACCGCGCGATTTGTCCGGCCCGAGTGAGCTTGGAACCAACCGCTCCCAACTCCGAGGGCGCCGCAGAGTAGAATGAGCACGAACACTACGTTGAGCCGCCCGATGAAGCCGGAGAGTCCGGGAGCGGTCTGACCGGCGAGGAGGCGATCGACCCAGATCCAGATCGCGGAGACGAATACCACCAAAAAGACGCCGGCACCGAAGACAACCCAACCTCGGCGCTTCGCGCTTTCCAGAGTCTTGAGCCGAGTGCCGCACGTCGTACACTTATCCGTATCGCCGCTGGCTTTATTGCAGCGCGGACAAAACATGGCGGGAGCTGTTGTCATTGGCGCCTCCGGTTGACGTTACGATTTGCGCATGATTCGTCCGGTCTCGACGACCTCGAATGCCGTGCCGGGAACGCTCTTGAGCTGATCGAGGTCGCTGTCGCTCCAGCACGACGATTGACGACCGCCTTCACCTGCGAAATACCAGTTCGAGCCGTTCTGCGCAACGAACATGCCGTACTTCTTCATCGCGACCGCGATCACGCGCGCCTGCCCAGTGATGTGCGAGATATCGTACGACGCCTTCATCCGGAAACGCAACCCCATCGGCGGCAGATCCTTGGCTCGAGTGTCGCTGGCGTAGTGGGTTGCGGGATGAATGTACCCTGCTTGCGTTTCCTCGAACGTTACTTGCAACGCGTGGTCGATGACGCCTGCCTTGACCTCGGCGCACTTCACCAGGGCCGGTAACATCGGCAGCCCCGCGGCATCCGCGGAGGTCCAGCCGCCGCGGCTCGAGCCGCTGGTTTGAGATGTCGGCTTACTTCGACACAAGGGTGCTTCCCAACTCGCAAGCGTCGACGCGCTTTTTGAGAAAGCGCTGCTCCACAGGGTTGCGAGCCAGCGCGAGCGCGGTCTGAAAGTGCTCGCAGGCGATCGCGTTGTTTTTGCGGCGTAATTCGAGTTCGCCCCGAGCCGCATAATAGAACGGATATTCGGCCAGCCGTTCGCCGTCGTTTACGGCGTCGATCGCTTCCAG
>DATMKR010000066.1:0-45738 GCA_035571115.1 Candidatus Acidiferrum sp.
CCGGTGGAGACCGGCGGCGCGAGAATTCCCGAGAGCGAATCGAGCGACGAGCTGGTGCCCAGCACCATCCCTTGATCGCGATCTGACGCGGCGTTGCTGATCAGTGCGGTGATACCCGTGTTCGTGAGCGCAATGCCGAACGCGAAGAGCAGCATCAATGCGGAGAGCACCAAGATGTTGTGGACGAACGGTACGACCGCAAAACCGGCGACTAGCGATGTTAAGCCGACGTTTGACATCCAGCGATCGCCCAGCCGCGCGGAGATGCGTCCCACCATGACGACGTTCATGAAGACGTTGAAGACCGCGAAAATCGAAAAGAGATAATCGGTCTGTGCCAGCGAGAATCCGAGCTGGCGTTGCAAGTAGAGCGCAAAAACCGCGAACCATCCGTAAAGCGCCAGCGCGATCGCGAGCTTCTGCCAGAGAATGCGGCCGAGGCGCGGTTTGCCGAAACTCGCCAGGAGCGCTGCGATCGCGAAGCGATTCTGATCGTGCGTTCGGGCCCGAGATTCCGGAAGCATCACGATCGTGACGATCAAGGTCAGGAACTGCAGCGCGGCGGCGACGAGAAACGGGACCGCGAAACCGTATCGTGCGTAGAGAAGGCCGCCGCCCGCGGGACCGAAGACCATGCCCGCGGCGAACATCGCGCCGATCAATCCGAAGGCGCGCGACCGCTCGCGCGACTCGACGAGGTCGGCAACGTAGGCTTGGGTGATGCTGATATTTCCACCGGAGACGCCTTCGAGGGCGCGCGCGACGAAGACGACCGCGATCGGTGCGAGCGACAGCGCCCCGGCAATATTCGGCGCCAGACCGAGCATCGCCCAACCGATCGTAGCGCCGATTTGACTGATGATGAGGACGCTCTTGCGGCCGATCCGGTCGGAGACGATGCCCCACATGGGCGCCGAGACGAACTGGCAGAACGAAAAGGTCGCGACGAGTAGACCGACGACGTAGGCCGAGGCGCCGAAATGCGTCACGAAGTACGGCAGCATCGGAATCAGCATGCTGAAGCCGACGATATCGATGAACGTCACGCCGAGAATCGGTAGCAGCTTTCGGATCACGCTCTACCGCTCATTCGCCGGCTACTCGGGGGATTCTACCGGCAAGACGATGCGTGACAGGCGCTCGTTACGCCGCAACAGCTCTATCCGGTACGGACGTGTGAGGTCGATGCTCGTGAGAATCTTATGCAGCGCGTCGACGCCGAGCAGAGGCTGGGCCTCGAATAAAAGCAGCACGTCGCCGGTCTTTAACCGAGCGGTATCGGCCGGGCTCCCCGGCTCGACGGAGTCGATCACGATCACCCGACGGTCGGCCAATCCGAGTCGCCGTGCCACCGCTGGTGCGAGCACGATGTCTTGTGCGGCAATGCCGAGGTAACCGCGCCGCACGCGGCCGTCGCGCATCAAGAGGCCCGCGACGTGCTTGGCCGTGTTGACGGCAATTGCAAAGCACAGACCCTGGCCCGGAAGCACCGCCGTGTTCACGCCGATGACGTCGCCGCTCGCAGAGACCAGCGGACCGCCGGAGTTCCCCGGATTGAGTGCCGCGTCGGTTTGAACGATGTTGTCCATGAGACGCCCCGACTGCGAACGTAACGTACGGCCCAGCGCGCTGACGACGCCCGCCGTCACCGTGTACGCAAGCCCATACGGATTACCGACGGCGACGACGAGCTGACCCGGCCGCAGGAACGCCGAGTCTCCGAGTGAGGCGTGCGCGAGGTCTGGTGCATTCACGCGAAGCACCGCCAGATCCGAATGCGGATCGTCGCCGACGAGCGTGGCCGGAAACTCGCGACCATCGAGCAGCGCGACGGTGATGCGTTGCGCCTCGTGAACGACGTGGCTGTTCGTGAGGATGAAGCCGTCCGGCGTAAAAACGAAGCCGCTGCCGTTGCCGCCGCGCCGGCCGTTTCGCACGTCGATGCAGACGACCGCCGGGCTGACCCGTTCTGCCGCGGCCGTTACCGCTCGCGAATAAGGATCGATCGCGGCCGCATCTTCGACCGCGAGAATTGGAAGAGACATACCGGTCACTCCAAACCGGCGGTCACCCTCGGGGTTTCGATAGAGCGGGGCAGCACGGCGACCGTCGCGAATCGACCTTGACCCGCGCCCAGATGGCGGAATTGGTAGACGCGCTGGTTTCAGGTATCAGTGGTGGCAACATCGTGGGGGTTCGAGTCCCTTTCTGGGCAGTTTGAAGGTTGACGCGAAAGCTGAAGAGCCCGAAGCGATGTGCTTCGGGCTCTTTGCGTGGGCGATCTGAAGGATCCTAATCGCCGTCGTCCTTGCGAGGGGGAAGCGCCTTATATCTACGCGAGCCCTCGAGCTGCTGGTGCAAGTAATACCCTGCCGTCTCGTACGAGCCGTACTGGTTCGGAAGAGATGTCGGTGACGGGATCGGGGTGATTCCCAAAGTCGAGCAGCTCATCTTGGGTGGAACGGCTGGCGAGGAAATCTCCGCGAGCCTCGGAGAGTTCAACGCGCCACCGTGGAGTTTGCTTTCATCGAGCGCATCGAATAAGTTCGAGGTCGCACGATCGCCGTCGGCGGGCGATAAGCCGACCGAAACGCCCTTGGCTTCGTCCGGCAACGAGGCAAAGGTCGGTAAGCCAAAGACCGCTTCGATCAGTTTCGAGACCGAGCCGTGATCGGCGAAGTCGTGAACGACGACTCCCGTCTTGGAAAACGGCGAGATCACTAAGGTCGGCAAGCGAACGCCATCGCCGCACGGGTAGCCCTCTTCGGGGCCGCTCTTGTCTTGCGGGCACGTTTGCCCGAAGCCCGGCGGCGGCACGTGATCGTAGAAGCCGCCGCTGTCGTCCCAGGTTACGATGATGACCGAATCTTTCCAGTATTTGCTTTTTGCGATGGCGTTGATGACCTCGGCGAGATAGGCTTGCGCTACCTGATGGTCGGCACTGCCGCTCCCGGGGTGATCGTCGTCGCCGACGTAGTACTTACTGCCTGAAGGATTGTCCGTGAAGATCGGGTCGGCCGGCACTAAGCCGTACGTGTTCTCGTTTCCGCCTTTGACCCAAAAAACTCCCGAAGCGGGCAGTTTTCCTCCGCGGATGTCGGCGATAAGCCCGTTGCTTTCCGTATTATCCCGCAGCGTTTTTTTGCTTGCAAAGCCCGAACCCGCATTGTTGATGTAGTCGAAGTAGAGCGGCGCCGTGTGATGTGCCGAGAAGCCGGCGTTGGCGGTAAAGAGTCCTTCTTCGTACCACGCCCAGGGGATAGACTGCCGGTTCGTGTTCCCCTCCTTTGTGATGTCGCGACCCTCGTAGCCGACGACCCTCTTATTCTTGGCTGCGCGATCCATGTTCGGATTGAGCAGGACGGGCATCGTGGCATAGCTTTGGAACGTGCTGCTATCCCCCGAATAAGACGTAACGGGGAATGGGAGGTCCGCCGGCGGCGGGTTGTCGTCGTTAGAAATTGGTACGCCGTCGGAATAGCCCCCGCCGGCGAGCGGCTGCGAGAGTGTGCCTTCACCCGCCGCGGCCTCCGTTTGGCCGATCTGACCCGAAAAGAGCTGAATGTTGCTTGGCGTCGAGTCTCCCGTTTCCGCCTGAAAGTAATGATCGAAGAGTGCAAAGTTTTTCGCGTAGTACCAAAGGTACGGGACGGTGTCGCAATCGTAGACGCCCTCGATCCCGATCGCTTCGTTGTGCGCTTCGATCTGTTGTGGGCTCGGGGTCGGCCCGAGCACGGGCTGGCCGGCCTCGACATCGACGAGAAAGTCGTCCATCTTGCCACGATCGATCCCTACTTCTTGGTCGTAGCGACCGTTGTTGCCGCCGGTGATATCCGGCGCATCCTCAACGTAATTGGGGCTGTCGGTATTCGCCGAGATCAGGAACGGGCGCTGACAGCCTAGGGTTTGCGGATCGTACTGGCAATCGGTTTCTTGGGCGAGGGATGTCCCGAGGTTTTCGACGTACTGGCCGTTGACGCCGGGAAAGAGTCCAAATAATTGGTCAAAGGTGTGGTTCTCTTGGACGAGCACGAAAACGTGCTTGACCTTGCCGCGTACCAACGCTGCAATTCTGTTGCGAACTGCAGCATCCGCGACTTGATCGGGAGATCGCACTCCGAGTGGTGCGTTCTGCGATGTCACCGGCGCGACCGAGGAGCCTCCACCCGCCCCTCCACATCCTGCCAGCGCCCACGATGCCGTCAGGATTACGATGTACGGCACTAAACGACGCATTATGTTACCACCTTCCGGTTTTCCTAAAAGTGAGGCGCGTATGCTTTCAAAGCTAGCAAAACGTAAGCGAGCATACAATGACGAAAAAGAGCGACTTTTGCTAATCGCTTCTTAAATTTCCCGTACGAGAACTTAAGCTTGGCCTACTTGTTTTTCTACCGGCGCCACGGCGCGGCTGGCGAGTAACGCCGGTACGACGCCGAGTACCTGAAGAAGCGCCAAGCAACGCCACGCAACGTCAAAACCGTGCACCTGCGCGAGTGCTCCGAAGAGCGCAGGCGTTACAAAGGCTGCCAACAGCGTCCACGTCAGCCCGACGCCGAGCGCGCTCCCGGAATGCTCCTCGCCGCCGATCTCCGCAAATCCGATGACGCTCACGCCAAGCCAGCCTTCGGCCGTAAAGCCGAGAGCGGCCGCCAAGAACGCGGCCCACCAGGGTGGGGTTCCCGCGGTGACTGAAGCGAATGCAAACGCGATAGCCGCAACGAGCACGCATACCGTCGCCAGTGGCAGCGCCCGGCTTCCCGCAAAGAGATGGTCGCTCAGCCATCCCCACGAGAGCCTGCCGAAGATTGCAGCCACTTGCGAGAGCGTGAAGAGCGCGAGTGCCAAGCTCAACGAGTAGCCCGCGCGATGCACGAGCGTCAGCGTAAGAAATCCGATCAGAGCGAGCTGGCCGGCGATCAAGACCATTGACGTAAGCGTGAGCAAAATGAGGCGAGATTCTCGAGCGATCTGGATCATCTCGGCCAGCATGGTGCGCAGCGATACGCGTTCGCCCTCCAACTCGGAGGGCTCGCGATAGAACTGCGAAGCGATCGTACTCGCGACGAACGTCAGTATGCCCGCGGCCGCGAACGCCGCGCGGTAGTCGAAGCGCAACGCGATGGCGGGGAGCAGCAGCGAGCCCAAGACGCCCGCGATCGGTACGCCGCATTGGCGAATTCCCATGGCGATGCCGCGATCCGCCTTCTTGAAAAAGAAGATGATGGCGTGGCTGCCGGCCGGGGTTACGGCGGCGTAGCCGATTCCGTAGACGAGCAGGCAGGCCAAGAGCCACGAAAAGCTCGCGACCAACGAGGCTGCAACGAGCGAAAGGCTCATGAGCACACCGCTCCAGCGCACGACCGCCCTGTCGCCGAAACGGTCGGTCAGCAGGCCCGCGACCGAAGTCATCGCAACCGAACCGATGAACTGAATGGAGAGCAGCCATCCAAGTTGGGCCTGATCGAGATGAATTGCCGACTTGAAGAAGGGCATGAGGGCGCCCGTCGACATGATGACGAGCGAAGCGCCGATCATCGCGCCGGTAAAGAGCGCGAGTACCTCGTAGCGCGACTCGGGCATCGGGTTATGCGGTCTGGGCCGGCGCTTGGGGGATTGCATCTCGACGAGGGGTTTCTTCGGCGGACCGCGGCGAAGCTCTGTTTTAGTGAATCGTCGGAAGGAGCTGCTCCAATATTATCTGACGATGCTCGCCCTCTCGGCGCCGGGCGCCGCGATCGTGTGGTTTGTTTTTCACAGCGTCTACGAGAG
Source organism: Candidatus Acidiferrum sp. (assembly GCA_035571115.1). GTDB lineage: Bacteria > Vulcanimicrobiota > Vulcanimicrobiia > Vulcanimicrobiales > Vulcanimicrobiaceae > Cybelea. The sequence continues at coordinate 5,773 of DATMKR010000066.1, forward strand.
TTTGAGCATCTCCGAAAAAGCCATCGGGTACGTCGATCCGATGACCCAAATGGGAATAACGCTTGGCTACTGGGTGATGATCGGCGGCACGGTTATTTTGGCGGGTATCGCGGGCTGGTCGGCGATTGCGCTGCTTCGTCTTTTGATCGCTCCGCGCCGGTAGCGATGCGCGTCTTGCTCGTCGTCAATCCGCGCTCGCGGCGCGGACGCCGGTTCGGCGCAGCCGTTCGCGAGCAACTCACGCGCATCGGGATCGAGCCCGTCGTGGAGAGCGCCCAAGGCGCCCCTCTCGATGCCATCGTCGTGGCCGGGGGCGACGGCACGTTTGCACGCCAGATCTCTCGCGCAATCGAGCTCGACGTACCGATCGGGATCGTGCCGCTGGGCACTTTCAACGACCTCGCACGCACGCTGGCGATCCCGTTCGATCTCGGTGCGGCGTGTGCGTTGATCGCGTCGGGTAAGACCCGACGAATTGACGTCGCTCGCGTCAACGGTGTCTATTACGCGACTGAGGCGAGCGTCGGCGTCTCGAGCCGCATTACGAAGTTGCAGAAATCCTCGGACAAACAGCGTTTTGGATTCGCCGCGATTGCGCTGAGCGCGCTGCGCGCGCTTCGATACGCGCGCCCATTTCACGCCGAAGTAGCGTACGACGGCGAGCGCGCCTTCTTGAAAACGATCCAGCTAACGGTAGCGAACAGCCAAAGTTTCGGCGGCTTCATCACGGTGGACGATGCAGCAATCGATGACGGCTGGCTGGACCTCTACGCCGTCGACGGCGTGGGCCTTTGGCCGGCGATCCGGGTTCTCGCGGCGATCTTCGCGCACCAGGGACGATCGGCCCATGGCGTGCGTACCTTTCGTTCCACGGCGTTTTTGGTAAGTACCCGCCGCCGGCACCGCATCACCGCCGACGGAGAGCCGGCCGGAACGACGCCGGCTCGCTTCGAAATTCTTCCCGCGGCACTACGTGTTTTTGCTACAGAACGAAACCGGTCCTCACCGCCGGTCGAACGTACTTGAATCCGTCGCTACCGATGGCGTAGAGATAGATGTTGGGAATGAGCGGATCGCCGCTGATGTTGAAGGCGAACTGGCCGATAAGGGCCGTGAACGTGCCTCCGCGCTGCAACTCGTTCAACAGCGCCGTGCGCGTCGCTGCGTAGCCGCGCTGCGAAGCGGAAATGATGAGCTGGGCGGCCGCGTAACCGTAAGCGGAGAAGGTCGTGATTTGCGTGACCTCTCGCTGAAAGTCGGTGACGAGCTGCATCGCGCTGGGAATGCGATCGAGGGGCGGCATAGACGATGCGACGTACGCGCCGTCGAGCGTTTTCGCGTAGGTGGTAATCGTTTCGGTGTTATAGAATCCATCGGCTGCGCCGAAGTCGCCCGTGTACCCCGCAAGACGCATCGCTTCGGCGACGGGTCCCATCTCAGCCGTCTTTCCGGCAAGAAAGACGTATCCCGGATTGCGGTCCATCACCGTTCGCGCGGCTTGCGCGGGGTCGGTTTTGGCGATCGGAAAGAGCAGCAAGTCGGAATCGTGATGATTGCTCTTGGCGGCGGTCACGAATCCGCGTGCGACGTCGTAACCATAGTCGCCGTCGAAGGCGATGGCTATCGTCGGAACGCCTCGTTTATCCTCGAGCGCGGCACCGGCAAAGAGCCGTCCCGAGCCGCTGTCCTTGGCCGGGAGCCGGTACACGTTGTGGTAGCCGCGCGCGGTGACCGAATCGGCCGTAACGGTCGGCACGATGACGGCGAAGCCCGTGTTCGCATAGTGCGAGAGCGCCGCCAGCGTCATTGGAGCCGTAAGGTTGCCGACTATTGCGATCACCGTCGAATCGGCTGCTGCGACGTTGGCGTTGGAGGCGGCAAGGCCCGGGTCGTTGCGGTCGTCTATTCCTCGGAATCCCCAGACGTTCGATATCTGCGCGTTAAAGCGATTCTGCTCGTCGACTGCGGCCTGGACGCCTTTGACGACCTCCTGACCGTACTTTCCCAACGCGCCGGAGAGTGTGACGTTGACTGCGATGGTAAGCTGCTGCAAGAACGGCTGGTTGAGGGGGTTGAGCGGCTGGCCGGGAATGATCTGTGCCGCCGCGCGCGTTGTTCCGGCGGCGGCCGCGCCCGCGGCCGCGATGAACGCGCGGCGCTTCATCGGTAAGCTCCGAGCGTCGTCAGCAAGAAGACGACCGAAAACGTCATGTTCGAAAGAAAGACTCGTTCGTTGATGACGAACAGATTGGCGCCGCTACGAAAGAGATACTCTTCATACAGGATTAGAATCGCCAACGCGGCGATGCCGAGATAATACGACGGGCCGGCAGCGTCCAGCATCCCGGCACCGGCGAGCAATGCGAGCGTCCCCAGATGAAGCAGGATCGGCAAGGAGCGCCCGCTGCGCTCCCCAAAGCGAACCGGCAGCGACGCGATCCCTTGCTCGCGGTCGACGGATAGGTCCATGAGCGCATAAATGATGTCGAATCCCGCGACCCAGATCGTGACCGCCGCGAAGAGGGCGAGGGCAGGCAGCGTGATCTTTCCGGCGATTGCGACGTAGGCTCCCAACGGCGCCAAGCCGTCGACGGCGCCAAGCACGAAGTGCGTGAGCCACGTGAAGCGTTTGCAGAGCGGATAGATCAGTAAAAGTACGACCGCGATCGGCAAGAGCTTTAGACATAGTGGATTGAGCATCCACGCTGCCCATAAGAGAATGCTGAGCCCTGCGGCCGCTGCCCAGAGCATCGTTGAGGCAGGCAGCAGACCGCTCGCCAGCGCACGCCGTTGCGTGCGCGGATTGCGGGCGTCGATTTCGCGATCGAGAAAGCGATTTGCCGCCATCGCCGCCGTTCGAGCGCCGAGCACGGCAAGCGTTATCCAGCCAAGTTGCGCCGGCGTTGGAATCCCGCGCGCGGCGAGGATGGCGCCGACATAGGCAAAGGGCAATGCAAAAAGCGTGTGCTCGATGCGAATCTCGCGCAAGAAAAGGCCGACGGCTCTCATTTCATCAGGGCGTTGTAGGCGGTCGGCCCCTGTCCCGACCAGTCGTTTGGTGAGAGGGCGCGCGCTATAGAATCGAGCCCGTAGTCGCGCCAACGCTCGCTCACCAGCCGGCGGGTCTGGGCGTCCATGATCATGTCGGGAGGCCACTCGCGCGTATAACCCTCCGACGCATCCTTGCGCGTGGCGTCGATGCCGATCTTCGTGCCGTAGGCGATACTGTAGGAGCCGTGATCGAGGTCGTCTACCGGACCCGGCATCATCACGATGTCGCGTTCGGGCGCGAGATTGTTGAGAACGTACCACGCGACTTCGCGCGTATTCGCTACGTCGATGTCGGCATCGACGATGACGAGCGCGCGCGTGAGCATCATCATGTGACCCAGTCCCCAGAGCGCATTCATGACCTTTTTCGCGTGGCCCGGATAGGACTTGCGAATCGAGACGATCGCGAGATTGTGAAATCCGCCTTCGACCGGCAGATTCATGTCGACGACCTCGGGAAGCATGGTTTGCAGCAGCGGCAAGAAGATACGCTCCGTCGCTTTGCCAAGCCACGCATCCTCCATCGGCGGCTTGCCGACGACGGTCGCGGCATAAATTGGATTACGGCGATGCGTGATGCACGTTACGTTAAAGGTTGGATAGCGGTCCGCTAAGCTGTAGACGCCGGTATGATCGCCGAACGGTCCTTCTAGCCGCAGATCCTCATTGTCGACGTATCCCTCGAGTACGAACTCGGCGTCGGCAGGAACCATCAGGTCCACGGTTTTTGCCTGCGTCAGCTCCACCGGTTTGCCGCGCAAGAAACCGGCAAATGCGAACTCATCGAGAAGGGGCGGCAACGGCGCCGTCGCCGCGTACGTGAGCGCCGGGTCGGTACCGATTGCGACGGCGACGGGAACGGATTTACCCCAGGCGTCGGCATGGGCCCGCCCGTGTTTGTGACGTTGCCAGTGCATGCCGGTCTGCGTCGCGTTGTAGATCTGCATCCGGTACATCCCGACGTTCGTGCGTCCGCTGCGCGGATCTTTGGTAATTACCAGCGGCAGCGTGATGAACGGTCCTGCATCCAGCGGCCACGTCGTCAAGACCGGCAACCTCGTCAGATCGGGCGGATCCATTACGACGTCCGCAACGCTGCCGTCGCGCACGATTTTCGGAATTGCGTTGGCCAGCGGTGCGAAGTGCAACGCACCGGTGAGTTTTTCCAGTGCTGAGCCCGACGGCGGTTTGAAGTCGAGGAGGGCTCGAATTCGGGCCGCCGCGGCATCGAGGCTTTCCGCTTCTAGAGCCATCGCCATCCGCCGATGCGTGCCGAACTGATTGGTCAGCACGGGGAACTCCGAACCCGCAACGTCGGAAAACAACAAGGCCGGACCGCCGGCCTTGACGACGCGGTTCGTGATTTCGCTGATTTCTAGCCGGGGATCGACGCTGGCCGAAATGACGTGGAGTTCGCCGGCTTTGCGCAACGCGTCGACGAACGCGCGAAGCGATCGAAATGGCATGGCGTCGTGCTTATGCGCGCGGTGGGCGGTATCCGCCTAGAGAGGTTCCCTCTAGGACTCGCGCGCAGGAAAGGCTGCGACAAAACGTGCCCCACCGTTGGAGGATCGGTCGATCTCGACGGCGCCGCCGTGGGCGTGTGCGATCCAGCGCACGATCGCGAGGCCGAGTCCCGTGCCCTTCCCGTCCTGCGCGCGGCGATAAAAGCGTTCGAAAACCCGTTCGCGTTCGCTTTCGGGGATGCCGTCGCCATCGTCTTCGACGACGATTTCGCAGAGCCGGCCGGCTTGGCGCGAGCTGATGCGCACGGCCTGGTGGGCGTGACGAATGGCATTATCGAGCAAGTTCACCGAGAGCTCGCGCAGACGCCGCTCGTCGCCGTCGACGATCGCGCTGCCCGGCGCGACGTCGAGCCGCACGTTGCGCGCATCGGCAACCGGCCGCGTAACGCGAGAGGCGATGGTGACGATCGCCGCCAAGTCGACGGGCTCGCACTGCAGCGCGCGCCGTGCCGGATCGCGGGCCAACGTCAGCAAGTCGGTAACGACGACCGACGCTTCGAGCGCGCTGCGAGCGATCGCTTCGAAACGAACCCGACTCTGCTCCGTGGCGTCCGCTCGTGCCGCCTGCGCGACGGCTGCAATCGCCGTTAAGGGGGAGCGCAGCTCGTGCGCGGCATCGGCCGAGAAGCGGCGCTCTCGTTCGCGCGCCGCTTCGAGCGGCGCGATCGCGGCGCGGGCTAAGAAGTAGGATGCGATGGCGACGACGATGACGAGCGGCGCGTCGATTTCGGCGATCGTGAACGCGACCCGACGCATCGCCGTCGTCAATGCGCCGGCTCCTTCCGGCGTGCTCAACGCCGGTGCGAGCAACGACGCGTATTCGCGAGCCACGAACTCGTACGCGCCGACACTAAGAGCGGCCAAGACGCAGACGAAAACGAAAAGGTAGAGGGCGGCGGTGCGAGCGATCAAGCTTTTATGCGGTAACCGATTCCCCATACGGTCTCGATGATTCCGCTCGCACCGAGTTTTCCCAGCTTACGCCGTAGCTGGCTGACGTAGACGTCGACGATGTTGCTCGAGCCGTCGAAGTCGTAATCCCAGATACGCTCGACGATGTGCGCGCGGGAGAGCGCAATGCCGGCGTTGCGGGCCAGGAACTCCAGGAGCCGAAACTCCGTCGCTCCCAACGACACGGGCTTGCCCTCGTAGGTAACGTTGCGAGCGGCGAGATCCACGTGCAGCGCTCCGACTTCGAGCACTCCGAGCAGCGGTCGATCGGCGCGTCGAAGTATCGCGCCGACGCGAGCGATGAGCTCTTCTTCGACGAAAGGTTTGACCAAATAATCGTCGGCGCCGCACTCGAGGCCGGCCACGCGATCCTCCACCGCGTCGCGCGCGGTCAGCATGAGGATCGGCGTCTGAACGCCAGCCGCCCGAGCATTTCGCGCGAGCGTGAAGCCGTCGATTCCGGGCAGCCCGACATCGACGACCGCGACATCATAACTGCGGCTCACGAGATGATCGAGCCCCGTTTCGCCGTCGGCGACGACGTTGGTCACATACCGTCGCGCTTCGAGCATTCGCGCGATGGAGTCTGCGACCGCGGTGTTGTCTTCAACGACGAGAACTCGCATTTTCGGCCCTTAGTCCTTTAATGGCGGGGGAATGGCGATGGTGAAGGCGCCGCTGAGGAACGGGTGCTGACCCGGCGACTGAACCTCCTGCATGAGGAAGCGGCACGGGGCGATCTGCACGGCTGCGTAGTAGACGAAATCGCGAGTGATGTACGGATTGGCGTACGCATCGTAGCGGAGGCCAAAATACGCGTGCGGGATCGGATAGTACTTCAATCGCGCGTAGCCGCCGCTGGAATGCTGATTGGTCAGAAACCCGTCGGCATCGTGGTCGTCACCGTACCATTGCTCGGCCTGAAAATCGAGATTGTCGTAGGTGGCGTGCGCGAGCAGGCCGTAGCGTTCGTAAAGGTCTGCGAACGGTAGACGCCCCGTCGGCAAGACGCCGAGCGTTCCGCCCATGGCGGTTCCTCCGATGTCGAACTCGCCGTTGCGACCTTGCACGAGCGTGTCTTTGAGCCACGCGCTCAGCTCCGGCGTGCGCATCCACGTCGTCTCGCCCGTCGGCACGGGCTTGCCGCCGTATGCTGCGCCCTGATAGGCCCCGACCGCTGCAACGCCGTCGACCGTAAGGTGCCCAAAGGTCCGTTCGATTTGCAGGCCCCAGCGGTTCGAAGAGAGCGGCATGTTGTTCAAGCCCACGTGCGCTCCGTAATAGCCGTATTGCTGCAGATCGTCGAGGCGTTCACCGGGCGATTGCGCGAGTGGAAGCTCGATCAGGCCGCCGCGAACGAGGGTCTGCGTATGCGCATCGTAGCCTGCCCCAAAGAGCAAGAATACTCCGCCGGGTCCTCCGCCCGCTCCTAAGCCGTAGTGGAGAAATGCCGTGATCGGCCCGACGTTCGCACTGCCTAGCACGATGCCGCCGGGCGTGAACTCGCGCGATCCCGCCGCGGGCTGCTTGTCGTACTCCAACTGGTAGCGCAGCGCGAAGACCGTCGTGCCGTGCTCGGGCAACGGCAGCCGGTAGCCGTGCGAGCGAAAGTAACGCCCGAACGCATTGAGTTCGGGCAGAACGCTGTGGCACTGGCCGCACTTCAGGTGGTAGCGTTGCGCGAAGATCGGAATCGCGCTTGCCGGCGCGCAGGCCAGCGCGAGGAAGAGCACCGCTAGCGCTGCGGCCGCGACGTTACTGCGCAATGATCGCCCCCCGCATCGGCGCTCCGTAGTGGAAGAAGCAGCCAAACAGGTAGGTGCCTGCGCGATCGGCGGTGATCGTCTGCGAGGACGTGCCCGCCTGTAGGGCGCCGCTGGTGAATCCGCCAGAGAGCGTACTGCCGCTCTGCGTCGTGGCGCCGCTCTTAAGCGGCGAGCCACTGGGGAATTGCGTGTATTGGGTCCCGAGATACGACCCCGTGTGCGCGAAGCTGTCGGTGTTCGTGAAGTGAAACTGCGAGCCGACGGGAATGGTCGTGATCGCCGGCGTGAAGCCGCCGCTCAAACCGTATGGCGTTTGGACCGGATGACTCAACGTCAGGTTGATGTCGATCGTAACTCCGCCGGCGCCGCCCGAGGAGGTCGGAATGCCTCCCGCGGTGCATGCGGCGAGCAGCATCAAGGCAAGCGTCGTCCACGTTTGCCGCCTCATGCGTGCGTCCTCCAGCGCCCGGTGTGAAGTCCGTCCAGGATCTCGTCCTGCGTTGTGCTCGAGGCTAACAGCGTTTGCGCGAGGTCGCCGTCGGGGTCGATCGCGTAGATGAAGGTCGTGTGATGATCGTCGGAACCGTGTTTTCCTTCAATCGAGATGACGCCGAACGCGCGCATCACGGCATGCACCTCCGAGCGCGAACCACCCGCTAGGAGCCAGTGGCGTGGATCGGCATCGAATCGTCGCGCGAGCCCGCGCATCGTTTGCGGCGAATCGTGCTCTGGATCCAAAGTAATTGTCAGTAGTCTCGCCGCAAGGTGCTCGCGTTCGATGCGTTGCGCGGCCGCCGCGAACTGGCCGTTGATCAAAGGACAGGCGTCCGTGCAGTGTGCTGAGACGAACGTCACGATCAACGGCTCTCCGCGAAGCGAAGAGAGGGTAAAACGATGTCCGCGCTGGTCGATCAGATGCGGTTCGCTTCGCGTTTGCGCAGGTCGCGCGTTGCGCTGCACGACCGCGTAGCCACCGGGACCGGGCGATGCCGTCGGCCCGGGCGTCGCGCCGGCTACGACCTGGATAACGTCGCGCATGTTGAATTCGATGTAGTGGTACGCGCAGCCGAGGAGATAGATGCCCGGACTGCTCAGCTTAACTTTGACGCTGCTGCCGGGATTGAGCGAGCCGCTCGCATAGTCCGCGCCGAGGACGCCGTTTCCGCTTGGGGAGAACGAAAGACTCGGATTCGTCGGCCAGTTGGGCGGCGGGCTGCTACCTACCCCGATCACGTTGAGCGTATGCGGAGTCGTCGACGAGAGGTTTGTAATCGTCACCGTCGCGCCGGGCGCAAACGCCATAATTTGCGACGTCTGTTGTTGCGTATATCCGCTGACTGTTCCCCAGACCGGATCGTTTTCGACGCCGATCTTTCCAGTCGGGATGGCGACCCCAATCCCGCCCGAAGGGAGCGGTGAAGGCGTCCCGCCTCCACCGCTATTGACGCTGCCCAGTCCTCCGCCGTTCGTGCACGCCGCGGCCGCGCCGAGCGCAACGATCGCGAGAGCGGTCGCGAGTTTTGCCATGGAACCTCCAAAAAGCTTGCTTTGCGGTGGCATCCTACCGTGGCCGGATGAAGAAAGTCTTAAAGCCGTCGCTCCGGAACCGGGATCGAGTCCCGCGCCGACGCAGCAATGTTTTGCAGCGCGGGGTCGCCCGCGGCCTCGACCGTCGCTCGTTGGAACTCAACTCTTGCCGCGTCGTGCGCTCCTTCCCTTAGTAGAACGACTCCGAGCGCGAATCGCGCGCGCGCGTAGGCGGGCGCAAGCGAAAGCGCGGCGCGCAGCTCGCGTTCCGCCGAATCGTAACGGCCCAGACGCTCTTCGGCCAAAGCGAGATCGTAGTGCGCGACGGCATAGGATGGGTTGTTACGCAGCAGTTTTCCGAAGTCTTCACGAGCGGTGACGGCGTCGCCGGCCTGAAGTGCCACGATGCCGCGTGAGTAGAGGGCGCGCGCCGAGTCCGGATCGGTTGCTATGTAGCGATCGGCGATCCGTCGCGCTTCACCAAGATCGCCGCGAGAGAGATCGACGGAGACAAGATTTGCCATCGCTGCCAAAAAGTCGGGGTCGAGCGCGATGGCGACGCGCAGCTCGCGAGCCGCGTCGTCGTACCGCGCAAGATTCGCATACGCGATCGCAAGATCGTATCGCGCGGTCGAACCCTTTGGTTCCGGGGGATTTAACTCGAGGATGCGTTTGAACTCGGCAACCGCAGAGATCCAGTCGCCGCGCGACTCTGCGTCGATCCCAATTTTAAACCGCTCCTCGATCTCGCGTTGCGTCGCCAAGGCGCGCAGCGCGGGCACGGAGGTCGTGCTTGGAAGCGGCCGTTGGGGCGAATACGTCTGCGCCCCTGCTCGGGCCGCCACGAGTCCCCAGATGATGGTGACGGCCAGCAGCAGACGCATCGGTCAGGGGGCAAAGGGGCCGCGAGGCAGCTCGGCTTCGTGCCAGCCGGCGGAGCCCGCCGACCGCTCCGGCTTGCATTCCCAGCCAACCCGGCCGGCCGACGTAATCGGCCCCAGCAGCGAGGGGGCTGCCGAAGGCACGAGCGCTCCGGTGAGCGCATCCTCCAGTGAGGCGGCGCCGGCCACGGCGAAGCGCCCGCAAATCAAGAGAAGGGCGAGCAGCGCTGCGACGAGGACTGGGCGGACGAAGGTTCTTGACACTTACTCTTATCATAGCCGAAAGTCTAAAGAATCTGTGAATCGCCCGCTGATGTGCGCGACGGCGCTGCTAATGACGACGCTCGTCGCGGCTCCGGCGCGTGCTCAAGCGCCGCTGGTGGTGGGCGCAGTGCGCGATCAGCGCGGGGTTCCGGTGGAGGGGGCCGCAGTCGTTGGGCGCCGGGGCAACCAGGCGCCCCTACGCACGACGACGGACCGGTTAGGTACGTTTGCGCTGGCGGCCTCCGGCGTCATTTCGGTCCTCGTCACCTGTCGCTATTGCGGCCCGGCCGTGGCTTCGGTACGGGCCGGCGAGCCGGTCGTCGTGATCGTCGATCGCTACGAGGCCCTGCTCTCGGACGCGCCCTCGGCGAGCGATCTGGAGAACCTGCCGTATGCCCATGTCGAGTCCGCCTTGGCGCTGCGCCCATTTACACTGCTCGAGCAGAGCCTCGACGCGTATCCCGGTTCCCGTTTGAGCGATCGCGGGCTCGCGCCAAACGGCTCGCTGCTGGTCGACGACGGGGCCCCCAACTACGATGTCGTCAGCGGGAGCTCGCCGTACGAACTCGTGCCGGCGCAGTACGAGCGAACGGCAACCCGCAGCGACGCAAGCGATGCGTATCTCTATGGCGATCAGGCCGCCGGCGGCACCGTGAATGCAAGTCCCTTCGGAAGCGATTCGAACTGGGAGGTCGCAACGCTGGGGAGCGATGCGATCGCCCGCGCGCAGATCGGCTCGGATAACCTCGGAGCCGTCCTCGGATCGTTTACCAACGATGAAGAGTCGCGCCAACGCGCCGATCTTTCCGCGAACTTCTCCCTGGGCGCAGACCAGTCGCTCGCAGTTGCCGCCGGCAGCGAACAGGGGCGTACGCTTTCATCGGGGACGTCGCAGTTTGCCGGCAGCTTTTCCTTCGCCGATGCGACGTATGCCGATCCACAACTCGCGAACCTCTACGTTTCGGCAGTCCTCGATCGCGGGAACTATACGCTGGGCACGGGTCAGAACACCTCGACCGCGGTTTGGTCGGATTCGGGCCTAAATATCGGCGTTCGTTCTCTCGGAGCGGTATCGGTGTTTGCCGATCTTGGCCTTCGCGCTTCGACCGGTTTCTACGACCAGCAGGCCCCGTATTACTACTCTTATCCTCTGCCGCGTGTCGGCGCGGACCTGACGCAGACGCGCGCCGATGCGGGAGTGAATGCGAGCGGCCGCGATTACGACGTTACCGCCGGCGTCGGTACGTTTTGGATCGATTACGCAGGCGGTACGACTGGAGTTTCCCAGCCTGCAAAAACCGCGCTGGCAATCCCTTCAATTCAAGCGCAGCTCTTCCCGAATCAAAGATGGAGCCTCGATCTTCAGGATAGCGACTCTTTCACGCTGCCGACCTTCGTCGATCAATACGAATACTCCGGACCCTACGTCAACGCGGTGGAGTTCGATCGCAACGCGCTTCTCGCCGAAGCGCTGACCTATACCGACCAAACACGCCTGCGTGTTTCGCTCGAGCAAGCGACCCAGCGCGTCGCCGGTGCATCGTCGGGCACGATAACCTCTGCAGGCCTATCCGCTACCTGGCAGGTCGCCCCGTCGATTGCGCTGCGGGCCTGGACGATGCGCGTGACCGACACGGTCCCGGCCTATGCCTTGACGACCGGGTACGCGTACGACGGAAGCACGACGCCCACGGTCAACGCGTTTTGGTTAACCTACGACGCCACACCCGGGGGCCTGCGACTCGACGCGATCTATCGGCGAGACTTGCTCGACGGAGCACCGTTCTATCACGTCGACGGCGACCTCTCAGGACCGATCGCCGACCGGCTTCGCTGGTACGCCGGCGTCGAAGACCGGACGCGCCGGACGTTCCTCGACGTGGGTCTCCGCTTCGGCGGTCACTGACGCCAGGACGGCATCACGAGGCGTTACTCGTCGTCCCGCCCGTGGGGACGCCTCCGTCGCCGCATCGGAGGAGCGCCGGGCACACTTACGGCGGCCGGTGCCGTCGCCGGTGGGCCGGATTCGCGCGGCGGCCCTGAGTCGCGCGGCGGGCGCGTTCCACGCGCGGCGAAATCGCCGTTGCCCGAGCCGCCTCCCAACAGCGCCTTTCGTGACAGATTGATACGGCCTTGGCCGTCGATCTCCATGACCTTTACCATCACCTCATCGCCGAGCTTGACGACGTCTTCGACTTTGTCGACGCGGGTCGGCGCGAGCTGGCTGATGTGAACCAGGCCTTCCTTACCCGGTAGTATCTGCACGAAGGCGCCGATCGTGATAATGCGAGTCACCTTGCCGAGATAGGTCTCTCCAACGGTGATCTCTTTGGTGAGGTTTTCGACGATCTGTTTGGCCTTGTCGCCTGAAGCGCCGTCGAGGGACGTGATGAACACGCTGCCGTCGTCCTCGATATCGATCTTCTCGACGCCCGTATCGGCGATGATCTTGTTGATGACTTTGCCGCCGGGGCCAATGACGTCTTTGATCTTGGCGGGATCGATCTTCATCACGATCATGCGCGGCGCGTACTGCGAAAGTTCTTCGCGCGGACCGGCGATCGTCTCCGCGAGTTTGTCGATGATAAAGTGCCGGGATTTGCGCGCTTGTTCCATCGCTTCGCGCATGATGCCGATCGTGATGCCCTGCACCTTGATATCCATTTGAATCGCGGTGATGCCCTTCTTGGTACCCGCGACTTTAAAGTCCATCTCGCCGAGTGCGTCTTCGAGGCCTTGGATATCGGTGAGCACGGCATACTTGTCGCCCTTGAGGATCAAACCCATCGCCACGCCGGCGACGTGCTCGCGAATCGGCACGCCCGCATCCATGAGCGCGAGCGTCGAACCACAGACCGACGCCATCGACGAGGAACCGTTGGACTCGAGCACTTCGCTCATCAGACGCAGCGTGTACGGAAAGTCTTCCTTGGCCGGAAGCACGGCTGCCAGCGCGCGTTCGGCAAGATAGCCGTGACCGATTTCGCGTCGGCCGGGGCCGCGCATCGGGCGCGTCTCGCCGACAGAGTAGGGCGGAAAGTTGTAGAAGTGCATGTAACGCTTGTTTTCCAGCGCCATGATGCCGTCGAGACGTTGCGCGTCGCTGGTCGAGCCGAGCGTCGCCGCGGTGAAGACCTGCGTTTGGCCCCGGGTGAAAATTCCCGAGCCGTGGACGCGCGGCACGTAGTGAACCTTGCACCAGATCGGACGGATCTCATCGGGCTTGCGTCCGTCGGGACGGATACGCTCGTCGACGACCATGGTGCGAAGCTCCTCTTCTTCCATCGTCTTGACGATCTTCGCAAACTCTTTGCCGGTCGAAGGAAGCTCGAGCAACGCTTTGACGGCCTCGTCTTTCTTGCCGCAACGCTCTCGCGCTTCGTCAACCGAAATCGCCGCGAAGGCCGTTTCGCGTTTCTGCTTGTCGACGACGCGCATCGCGTTGGCAACGTCTTTGCCAAAAGCCTTGCGCACCCACTTGTCGAGAGTCGGATCGAGCTTCGCCACGGGATACTGGCGCTTGGCCTTTCCGGCTTTTTTCGCGAGCTGGTCGATCGCCTTGACGATCTTGCGAATCTCGGCGTGCGCGAACTCGACGGCGCCGAGGAAGTCTTCCTCGGCAATCTCCTTACCCTCGCCCTCGACCATCATCACGGCATCGGCCGTGCCGGCGATCACGATGTCCATGCCGCCGGTTTCGTACTGCGGAAGCGTTGGATTGCAGATGTAGTTGCCGCTCTCGTCGCGTCCGACGCGCACCGCGGCGACGGTCTTATCGAAGGGAATATCGCTGAGCGCCAGCGCGGCGCCCGCAGCGCATACGCCGAGCACGTCGGCATCGAGCTCGGGATCGACCGAGAGCACCGTAGCGACAATCTGGATGTCGTTTCGGAAACCGTCGGGAAAGAGTGGGCGAATGGGGCGGTCGATCTGGCGCGAGCTGATGACCGCATGCTCTGAGGGGCGTCCCTCGCGCTTTATGTAGCCGCCGGGAATCTTTCCGGCAGCGTACATTTTCTCTTCGAAGTCGCAGGTGAGGGGGAAGAAATCGATCCCTTCGCGGGGCTTTTCGGAAGCGGTTACGGCGCAGAGCACGACATTTTGGTCACCATAACGAATTAACGCGGAGCCGTTTGCTTGCTTCGCAAGTTCGCCGGTTTCGATGACCATCGTGCGCCCGCCGACCGTCAAAGTAACGGATTCGGGCACGGTATCTCCTAATTTTCTATCTTAATCGTTTTGTTTAACCCCACTACGTTCGTTTTTTGCCAAGGAACGCCCTGCCCGGCGGGGCCCTACGGTTCATAGGGTCCGGCACGCCGCGGCTGGTATAACGGCTCCCATGCATAGCCTTACCGCCGAGAACTTGACCGAGTTGAAGCTGAAGGCCAACGACGTCCGCCAGGGCATCATTCGCTCGCTGCTGGCGGCCGGCTCGGGGCATTCGGCCGGGCCGCTGGACATGTCGGACGTCTTTACGGCGCTCTACGGCCATTTGATGCGGCACGACCCAGCCAATCCGCAGTGGCCCGATCGGGATCGCTTGCTCCTCTCGTGCGGACATATTGCGCCGGTCCGTTACTCGGCGATGGCTAACTTCGGATATTTTCCGGTCGAGGAGTTGCTGACGCTGCGGAAGTTCGGCTCGCGTCTTCAAGGGCACCCGGAACGCGTAACGCTTCCGTCGGTCGAGACGACATCCGGTCCGCTGGGTGAAGGCCTCGCGCAGGGCGTCGGAATGGCGCTGGGAGCGAAGATGGACGGCAAGGACTTTCACGTCTGGGTCGTTACGTCGGATGCGGAGCACCAGTGCGGTTTGCATTGGGAAGCAGTGCTGACCGGCGCGAAGTTCAAACTGGACAACCTCACCGCAATCGTCGATCGCAACTTCATCCAAATCGACGGCAGCACGGAGGACGTGATGCCGCTCGAGCCGTTTGCGCAAAAATACCGCGCGTTCAACTGGGAAGTCTTCGAGTGCGACGGCAACGACATCGCGGAGTTCATCGCCACGGCGGAACGCGCTCGGAGTTACAAAGGCAAGCCGCAGGTAATCATCGCCAACACGATTCCTGGCAAGGGCGTATCGTACATGGAGGGTGACTATCTCTGGCACGGCAAGCCGCCCAACGCGGCGCAGGCCGACGAAGCGTTGCGCGAGCTGGCCGCGGAGCGCGAGCGGATTCTCGCTCATGAGTAGCGGAACGCCGGTCCTTGACGCTGCCGCGCAGCGCATGCATTTGGCGGACTATCGCGCCGCCGACCTCAAGCTGGTTCCGACGCGCAACGGATTCGGCGAGGGCTTGATCGAGGCCGGCTCGCGCTCTCGCGACGTGCTCGGCATCTGTGCCGACCTCTCCGAATCGACGCGATTTGAAGGCTTTAAGAAGGCGTATCCGGAGCAATACATCGAGATCGGCGTCTCCGAGCAGATGCTCGTCGCGATGGCGGGCGGGCTTGCGGCGGTGGGAAAGATTCCTTGGATCGCGAGTTACGCGATGTTCAATCCTGGGCGTTCGTGGGAGCAAGTGCGTACGATCATGGCGCTCAACGAAACCAACGTCAAAATCGCGGGGGCGCACGCCGGCGTCTCCGTCGGGCCCGACGGCGCGACACATCAAGCGATCGAAGACATCGCTATTATGCGCGTCATCCCGCACATGACGGTCGTCGTCCCGTGCGATTCCATCCAAACGAAGAAAGCGGCGATCGCGCTCTCCGAGATGTGGGGGCCGGTCTATCTACGGTTTGGCCGCGAGAAATCGGCCGTGATCACCACCGGCGAAACGCCGTTCGAAATCGGCAAGGCGCAGATTTTAAGGGAAGGCGACGACGTAGCGATTATTGCTTGCGGCATTCTCGTCTACAATGCGCTGATTGCCGCCGATCGGCTTTCCGCGCAACATGGTATCGAATGCCGCGTCGTCAACAACCACACCGTCAAACCGATGGACGAAGCCGCCATCGTCGACGCGGCGCGCACGTGCAGTGCGATCGTGACGGTCGAGGAGCACCAGCGACAGGCCGGCATGGGCTCGCGCGTCGCCGAGATTCTCGCGCAACACCATCCGGTGCCGATCGAGTTTATCGGCGTCGACGATCGCTTCGGACAATCCGGCGATCCCTTCGAGCTGGTCGAATATTACGGGATGGGCGCGGACTCGATCGTCGAAGCCGCCCGCCGCGCGCACTCGCGCAAGAAGTAGGAAAACGCGCTTTATGTGCGTGATGCGCAGGAGGCAGGCAGCAGGAGCGCAGCCAGGATGGCGGAGCGACGAGCGGCTCCGAAGCATCACGCACATAAAGCGCGTTTTCCTACTTCTTGAAGGGGGTGCCCGAACGTCGCTAAGGTCCGAGCGCGATCGCGTACGGATAGGCTTTCACGCCGGGAATCGTGCGAAGAACGTCGACGCTGCCGGGCGCGTATTCGGTGATCGTGCTGTTGGCCGGGTTAGCAACGTAGAGAATGCCGCTACCATCGAACGTCAGCGCAGTCGGAAAAGCGAGGCCTTTGCGAATCCTCCGAACGACCTTGTCGCCGCCGGGCGCGAAGACCAGAATCTCTTGGCCGGCGACGACGTAGAGTTCGCTCGACGGTCCAAGCACCGGATCGCCCGGGCCGTTGCCGTGCGTTAGCGGTTTAATCCGGCGAAACGGCCGCTGCTTCCCGGAGTGATAGATGCTGACCGAACCCCAATGCTTTCCCCCGCCGCCGTAGCCGTTTGTGACGTAGAGATCGCCCGCCGCGTCGAGTGCAAGTCCTTCGGGATAGTCGATGCCCTGCGTAATCTGGTATTTTGGGTCGGAGTCGCTTGGGGCGAAAACCGAAACCTCGCCGGGCAGCCCGACGACCGCGGCGTACAAATTTCCTCGCGAATCGAGGGCGATTGCGCACGGGTTGATTCCCGGCCGCCCAATCGTGCGCGACGGGACTGTCTTCCCGGGAGGGTAGACCGTGATGGGCTCGCCGTTCTGCGGGCACCCGCTCGCTACGTAGAGATTCTGCGCGCCGTCGAATGCTAGGGCGTAGGTGGCGCCGTGCAGGCCCTGTGAGATTTTAAGCTGCGGCTTGGATTTCCCGGGCGCATAGACCGTGATGGATCCGTTTGGATCGCTGCCACCGCCGTTGCCGTAGGAGTTGGCGACGTAAAGATTCCCGACGGCGTCAAACGCGAGCGCCGACGGGCTGATGACGCCGTCGGTGATCGTACGGAGCACCTGCGTGCTGCCCGGAGCGTAGACCGTAACCGACGACTCGTATGTATTGGCTGCGTAGATGTTGCCGGCGCCGTCGAGTGCGATCGCGGTAGGATCGTCGAGCCCAGTTACGACGACGATCGTGCGCGAGAGCCTTGCGCTGCCGGGTCGGTACACGGAAACGATGTTTCGGGCGGGGTTGGTGACGTACAGGTCGCCGACCGCATCCACCGCAACCGCAGAAGGATCGAAAGCTCCCTCGGTTATGGTATAGGCGGGTTTTTGCGCGCCGGGCCGATACACGAGGACGCGTCCGCCGTAGTTGATGTATCGATCTTGACCGGAATACAGATTGTCGTTTGCATCGAAGCAGAACGTGCCGGCCGCGCCGACTATTTTGCGCAGCAGTTTCTTGCTGCGCCGTTCGTAGACGTCTATGTTGCTTCCGAGATTGACGAAAAGGCTCCCGCGGCGGTTGAAGTCGAGCTCGCCGGGTGCGTCACCGGTGGTGTGAATGGTGAGAAAGAGCTTTTCATTTTCGGGTCGGTAGATCGTTATCGTGTCGTGCGTCGTTTCATAGATACACGCTTGACAATTTGAGACGTAGAGATAACCGGAAGCGTCGACTGCGAGCCGGGTCGGCGAGAAGATGCCGTCGGTGATCGTGCGTTCGATCTTCGTCGTGCCGGCAGCATACTCGTAGACCGCGTACGCGCGATAGTTGACAACGAAGACGTCGCCGGCGGGGTCGAGCGCCAGCGCGGCGAGCTGGTTGATCCCATCGGTGATCGTGCGCGCGGGCGTGTCGGAGCCGGGTGCGTACACCGTCACCGAGCCTTCGGGCAGCCGGCCGTGACCCTGGTTGCCGACATACAAATTGCCCGAACCGTCGACGGCGACGGCCAGCGGTTGGTCGATGCCCTTTGTGATCTTGCGCAACGGGATGCTGCCGCCCACCTTGTAGACGTAGATCGAGTTGCCTAACTCGTTCGCGACGTACAACACGCCGTCCGCAGCGAGCCGCGACGCGGCGGCGTGCAGCAGAGACTGTGACGGCGGTGGCAGCGCGGGCATGCCCGGTCGCATGGTGCACGCCGACACCAGAACGATCGTGGCTAGCGCTGGCAGCCGGCGCATCGATAGAGTTGCTAGCGGCGCAGTCCCAGATCCGCGATCAGGCTGCGATAGCGATCGAGGTTCGTCGCGTTCAGATAGTTCAACAAGCGGCGACGTTGACCGACCTGTAAGAGCAGGCCGCGCCGGCTGTGATGATCCTTCTTGTGAATCTTGAGGTGCTCGGTGAGTGAGTTGATCGAGGCGGTCAGAACTGCGATCTGTACCTCGGCCGATCCGGTGTCGTTGGAACCGCGGCCGTACTTGGCGGCGATCTCCGCCTTGCGTTCTTTGGTGAGCGGCACGAATGAAACTCCTTTGACAGGATAGTCTCGCTCGGGTACAGAGTGCTTACCGTCCCGGCGACCGGCTTAGGATAGCAAAGGCGCTCGCGTGGCGCAAGGTGAGGGAGCCTCGGCGCAAAAGCGCCATCTATGGACTTGAAGTTACGCGGTCGTGTTGCGCTCGTCTTGGGTGCCAGCTCGGGGCTCGGGGAGGCGATCGCACTTTCCCTCGCGCGCGAAGGGGCGAGGCTTGGTCTGGCCGCGCGCCGGGCGGACCAGCTTGAGGCCGTCGCAGCTAAGGCGAGAGAGTTGGGCGCTCCGGAGGCGCTGGGATTTGCACTCGACCTGCGGGACCCGGGCTCCATCTCGGCCATGCATTCGGCTTTCCGCGAGGCTCTCGGCGATGCCGACGTCGCGATTCTCAACGGTGGCGGCCCCAAGCCGGGACGATTTACCGAGCTTGCTTTGGCGGATTGGGACGATGCCTACCGCCTGCTGCTGCGCGGGATGTTGGAGCTCCTCGGCGCCGTCGTTCCGCCGATGCGTGCCAGGGGCTGGGGCCGCATCGTCGCGCTAACGTCGACCTCGGTCAAGCAGCCGATCGATTCCCTCGCGCTTTCCAACGTCTTTCGCACCGCGCTGGTCTCCGCGTTGCGGACGCTCGCCGTCGAGGTCGCACCCGACGGCGTAACGGTCAACTCCATCGCGACCGGGCGCATCGAAACGGCGCGCCTGCGAGCGATCTACGGCGAGGACGAAGCGCAGTTGCGCGGGGCGTCGAGCGAGGTGCCGATGGGGCGCATCGCCTCGCCGGAGGAGTTCGCGCCGATGGCCGTTTTCTTGTGCGGCGACCCGGCAAGCTACGTGACGGGTCAAACGATCTCCGTCGACGGGGGCCTCACTCGGGGTCTCTTCGGGTAGCGATGACCGAAGGTGGGCTTCTGGGCGGCGCGAATCACGGGGCCGATATGCAGGGAGTGGATGGAAAACGCGTTGCCGCACTGATCGGCGACGGATTTGAGGAGATCGAGTTGGCGGAACCGCGCCGAGCACTCGAGGAAGCGGGCGCCATCGTGACGATAGTCGGCACCGACGAGCGCGCGCGCCAGCGCGTTCGCGGCAAGCGTGGACTCGACGATGGTCAGAGTCTAAAAGCTGAAGAGCTCGTCGCCGATTGTACCGCCGAAGACTTCGACGCGCTGCTGATTCCGGGAGGGACGTCACCGGACCGCATACGCACGGATCGCGAAGTGCAGCGAGTCGTGCGCGAGTTCGACACGCTCAAAAAACCGATGTTCTCGATCGGCCACGGCGCGCAAGTGCTCATTTCGGCCCAGCTGGTTCGCGGGCGGCAGGTTACCGGCGTGCACTCGATCGCCGACGATATTCGCAACGCCGGCGGGCTCTATCGCGATCAGCCGACCGTCACGGATTCGAACTGGGTCTCGACGCGCGGCGCCGAGGATCTGCCGCAGTTCAACCGTGCAATGCTGGAAAAGCTTGCCAGCGCAATTCCCGCGCAACCCGTAACCTAGGAGCCTGCAAGGCTCCTAAATCGGGTCGAAGCGCGCGAGCGTCTCGCCATACTGGCGAAGCGCGAAGAATGCCACGATAACGCAGAGGGCGAGCTCTGCGAGGAACGTATCCGCGATGACGGCGAGCGCATACGCCCCGCCCATAACTGCGCACGCCAGCAGAACGTAGAGTGCTCGCGTCGCGCCGCGGCGGGTGGTCGCAGAAAGAGCGGTTAGCGTACAGGCGACGACGGCGGGCGGCACGACGAGGAGCGTCGCGAGCCCATCGGGCGAACCGCGTGCGAACTGCGTGCACGCGAAAAGCGCCGTAGCAAGTAGCGCGGCAATGCAAGGAACCAGGGCTTTCGCGCGCGCGAGCTCGCGTCCAAAGAGCGGTGCGCTCTGCTCGCAGCGGTCGAGATGCCGATGGCGACCGGGAGTCTGATCCAATGCAATGACGATTCCCAGCAGCGAGCAGAGGAAGAGCGGCGTGGTCACTCCGGCGGGCGCCGCCAGGGCGACGAGCACCGCACAACCGCACGAGTACGCAACCAAACGGCGCGAAACATAGAGCCGCGCCTGCAACATGCCGGCAAATGCGCGCCCCGTCATGTAAAGGCCGCGGCGTTTGAAGGCTGCGCGTGCGTCGAAAGCAGCGCGCGCCCTTCGACGGCGCGCAGAATCTGGGCGGCGTAGACGGGCTGCGGCCGGTCGAGCACGATCAACTGCGGCGACGCGACCAACGCGCCAATCAAGGGATAGGAAAACGCTTCGTGCATGCCTTCGAGACGCTCGCAGAGGAGACGCGCCTCGGCCTGCGCCGCGGTCGCGTCGATATTCCACAGCGCCGCTCGATAGGCGATGTAGCGGGGAAAGTCTCGCTCGTCGAGCTCGAGCGGTTCGTGCGGCACGAAGCCCGCGATCCGCTTGCAGTGGACTGATTGCACGCGCGGATCGTAGTCGCCGATGAGCACGCTTCCGGTCGTCGCCTTTGCGATGCCGGCGGCCATCAGTGCGACAATCGTTGCCTCTTGCGACGTTGAGAAGGTCGACGCGATTCGGCCACCCGGCTCGAGATCGAGCGTCAGAGGGCCGGCACGCGCCGTAGCACTGGCGAAGGACGCATCCCTCATGCGCAGGAGCCGCATCGCGGCAAGAGCATTCAACGCATTGCGCCAACTCCACTACCCGTCGTGCTTTCCAACACCGCCGTCGCGCAAAAACTTCTCGAAATTCGCACGCTCATGGAGCTGGCGGGGGAATCTTTCTATAAGTACAGCGCCTACGAAAAGGCGGCCGCTTCGGTCGAAAACGCTCCGCCGCTCGCCGATTTGGTCGCCGCCGGCGAGCATCTGAAGCTGCCTGGAGTCGGAAAAACGATCGGCGGTGTTATCGAGCAGCTCGTCCAAACCGGAACGGCAGATAAGCTAGAGGAGCTGTTCCTTCGCTTTCCCCCAACGCTGCTCGAGGTGCTCGGCGTCAGCGGGATCGGTACGAAAACGGCCGGTATGCTCTTTTCGGAGTATCGAATTGCCTCGCTGGCCGATCTCGAAGCGGCAATCGCGGAGGGAACGCTGCTCGGGGTCCCGCGCCTGGGAAGTAAGACGATCGAGAACTGGAAACGCGGCATCCTCGCCTATCGCGGACGCCAGCGGCGCACTCCGCTCCCGCAGGCCCTCGCGATTGCAAACGTCGCCGTTGCCTATCTGCGGGAAGGGCCGCCGCTCGAACGACTCTCCTTTGCGGGAAGCCTGCGCCGCTGCGAGGTGACCGTCGGAGATATCGACATCGTCTGCACCTCGCACAACGCCGGCGAGGTCGTCGCGCATTTCGCCCGTTGGCCGCGCGCCGAAGCGGTCCTCGCCGAGGGGCCGACCAAGGCCAGCATTTGGCTGAGCGGCGGCCTGCAAATCGATCTGCGCGTCTTGCCCGACCACCTTTACGGAAATCTCTTGCAACATTTCACCGGCTCGCGCGAGCACAACATCAAGCTGCGCGAATATGCGGTTCGCAAGAGTCTGCGGGTCAGCGAGAACGGGATCTTAGATCTCGAGACCGGCGACGTAGCGGTCTGCGATGACGAGCCGTGCGTCTACGCGGCGTTGGGCATGCAGTACGTTCCACCCGAGCTGCGCAGCGGACTCGACGAGATCGACCTCGCGCTCGCCAACGCAATTCCGGCGCTTGTCGATAGCAGCGATTTGCGCGGCGACTTTCACATGCACACGACATACAGTGACGGCGACGATACGCTCGAAGCAATGATCGCGGCCGCCGCGGCACTTGGGTACGAGTATCACGCAATCAGCGATCATTCGAGCGGCCGCGGGCGGCGTTTCGGCATGGATCCCGCCGCCGTGCGCGCTCAGCGCTACGAGATCCGCACGTTGAGCGAGCGCTACGGAATCCAGACGCTCTGCGGCAGTGAAGTCGACATTCTGCCCGACGGCTCGCTCGACTACGACGACGCAGTGCTCGAAGAGCTCGACATCGTGATCGGTTCGGTGCATACGGCCGTTGGGCAGAGTCGCGACGAGATGACCGTGCGTCTCATTCGCGCCTGCGAGAATCCGTACGTCAATATCATCGGACACCCCACGGGACGGCGCTTCGATGCGGCGCGGGCTGCGGGGTACGAGTTCGATTACGACGCCGTCTTCGCGGCTGCGGCGCGGACGGGCACGGCGCTGGAGATCGACGGACAGGCGGCTCGGCTCGACCTTCCGGCGGCGTTGGCACGAAGAGCCAAAAGCTTCGGCGTGACCTTTTCGCTCGATAGCGACGCGCACCGTACGGGCGACCTAACGGCGACGGAGTTCGCCGTCGGACAGGCGCGCCGCGCCGGCCTGGTTGCGGCAGACGTTCTTAACGCGCGAACGTTGGAAGACGTTCGCGCGTTTGTCGCTCGAAAACGAATGGCCGCATGATCGAGAGCTTGCACTTCACTGCTCCGGACGGCGCAAATACCGGAGCGCGCGTCGCCGTGCCGCACGCGGCGCGCGCCAGTTCGACGACGCTCGTTTTCGTGCATGGCGTCGGCTCGACCGCTGCGATCTGGGATCGGCAACTCGAAGCGTTTGGGAACGACTTCGCGTGCGTTGCGATCGAGCTTCGCGGCAACGGTGCGTGTAAACCGGATCCCGATCCGTCGCTCATTACGCGTGCCGGATTCGCGCAAGACGTTACCACCGTGCTCGACGCGCTGCACATCGAGCGCTTCACGTTGGTTGGATGCAGCCTCGGCGGCGTCGTTGCACTCGAGCTGTACGCGCGCGCGGGGCGACGCTTCGACGCAATCGTCTCGCTTGGCAGTTTTGCGAGGTATCCCGACGGCGAGCGGGTTGCCGAGGGCATTATCGCGGCAGTCCGCGACGCAGGCAGTATGCCGGCCTTCGCGCAGCGACGCGCCGCGCAACTCGGTTTGCCGCCGCAGCGCATGGACGAAACCATCGAGCAGATGGCCTGCAAGTCGATACCGTCATACGTCGCGTCTACGAGGGCCACGTGGACGGGAGACTACACCGGGATGCTCTCGTCGATCGTGGTTCCGGCGCTGGTCGCGTACGGCGAGCGCGACCCGGTCGTACCCCTCGCCCTCTCAGAGGAGCTGGCTGCGGGAATTCCTAGCGCGCAACTGGCGGCCGTCGAAGACGCGGGCCACGTTGCCAACGCCGATAATCCGGTGGCGTTCGACGCGCTCGTGCTGGGCTTTTTGGAGCGATTGGGCTTCACGCGATGAGCGCGTGGCGCCGTCTCGGCGCACTCGCCGTGCTCGTGACGCTTGGGGCGCTCCCCGAACCCCAACCGGGCGGCGTCGCTTGGACCGATGCGCAGATCGCACGCTTGCGCGAAAGCGTTGACGCGGCACTTGAAGCGCCGGCGTTGCGGGATGCGTACGTCGGACTGCTTGCAATCGATACCGTTCGCGGTACGGTGCTGTATTCGCGCAGCGCCGACGATGAGTTCACGCCGGGCTCGAACTTCAAACTGCTCGTCGGTTCGGCTGCGTTGCAGTATCTCGGTCCGGGTTTTCGGTTCGTGACGACGCTCTCGAGCGATATGCAGCGCAAAGACGGCATCGTTTCGGGCAACCTCTATCTGCACGGGGGCGGCGACGCGCATTTGAGCGCCGCCGACCTTCGCGCGGCCGCGCTTGCCGCCTTCCGGACCGGCATTCGCCACGTGGACGGCGCGGTAATCGTGGACGCATCGCACGACGATGCCCAAGGTGTTGCGCCCGGGTGGACGGTGGACGATCTGCCATACGAATATGCCGCAGTCGTAAGCGCGCTGGAGCTGGAAGATGGTGTGGTGCACGTGTACGTTTCGCCCGGCGCCGCCGTGGGAGCGCCGGTGAAACTGCGCGTCGAACCCGCAAGCGGCGCTTTCAGGGTCGAGAATCGCGCGGTCACCGGGGTCGCACGCTCGCAAGACTCGACCGACGTGGTGCGGCCACTCGACTCGCCGCAAACGATCGAGATCGTCGGAAGCTATCCGGCCGGAGCGCCCGAATCGGACGATCTCGAGCCGAGCGTGCCCGATCCGGAGCTCTATGCGGGCGACGTGCTGCTGCGCGAGTTAGGCGCCGCGGGAATCACGGTTGCCGGCGGAGTCCGCGACGGCGTCGCACCACGCAGCGCTCGCGTTTTTTGGCGACTCGAATCCGCTGCGATGCCGCAGTTGCTCTCGGAGTTTTGGCTGCCGAGCGACAATCTGATGGGCGAGCTCTTCCTCAAAGAACTCGGCGCCGCTCGTGCGGGCGAACCGGGCAGCTTCGCAAACGGCATCGCCGTCGAGCGCGAGTATCTGCGGTCGATCGCCGTCGATCCGTCCACGCTATCGATCGCGGATGGTTCGGGTCATTCGGCCTACGATCGCATCACGCCGCGAGATCTGGTGACGATTCTGCAAAGCGATTGGAACGGAGCGCAACGTTCGATTGTCGTCGATGCACTGCCCGAAGCCGGCATCCGCGGCACCTTGCAGGACGCCTTTCCGGGAACGTTGCTCGATGGAAGGGTTTTCGCCAAGACCGGGACTCACCGTCACGCGCGTACGCTCTCGGGGTTCCTCCAGACCGACGATCACGGCCCGGTCACCTTTTCATTGCTCGTCAACAACTGGCTCGGGGACGATCGTTCCGGAGGATCCGCGCAACTGCGCGAGGTGCAGGCCGCGATCTTATCGGCGTTCCTGCGCGCAGCGCTGTAACTCGTTAGCGCGCAGGTAGCGCCGTGGGAAGGCTGACCGGAGCCGTATTCGATTGGATCGCGGCCCTGTCCGCGCAGTGAGAAACGGGCACCGGGTCGGAGTTTATCTGTCCGGGGATGGCATCGAGCGTCCAGCAGCTGCCGTTGAGCGAACAGTAGCAGAGGTCGAGTGCGACGGCATGCTTGACCATTGCTCGTAGCGGTACGGAAAAAGGCAATGAGATCTTCAGCAGCGTTCTCGATTCGTCCGGATGAAGCGTCGAGGACGGCCCTATCGAGCTCATCGTAATCGTTGCGTGGCCGGCCGGTCCGGCTTGGATGGCGGCCTGCGCGCGCAAGAAGAGTCTTCGTAACTCAGGATCGCGCGCTAGCGCTTTGATGTAGTCGTTCCAAGCGCGGACCTTCCGGCCGTCGACGTAGAGTTGAGCCGACCGGACCAACGCGGGACCGACTCCGTCGTTGGAAACCTCGATCGTCTCGCCGCCCGTACCGTAGGTGGTCCCCACGCTCAGGTACGGCCAGATCGTTGCGGCAAACTCGTCCCCGATGACGTGCGTTTGATAGAAAAGCGTTCCCGCGGTGATCGCGCTGATCAGCACGGCGGCGACTGCGATGAAGAAGTCCAAGCGAAAGGTTCGTTCGTTCATGAAATCCGCTCCGGTGCATTGTAGATATTAGCGCGGTTGCCACGCAAGAATCCCACGAGCGTTACGTTGAACTCGCGCGCCAGATCGACGGCGAGACTGCTCGGCGCGGAGACTGAAGCCACGATTGGGATCCCTGCCATGATGCTTTTTTGCAAAACCTCGTAGCTCGCGCGGCCGCTGACGAGCAGCACGCATCGCGCGAACGGCAGGCGACTGCCCAGGAGTCCCCAGCCGACGATCTTATCGACCGCGTTGTGGCGGCCGACATCTTCACGGACGACGAGTGCGTCGCCGTGCTCGTCGAAGAGGGCGGCCGCGTGCAGGCCGCCCGTCGAGGCGAAGACGCGCTGCGCTTGCTGCATGCGCGCCGGCAGCTCGTAGAGCAGGCTCGCCACGACACGCACTTCGTCGTCCAGCGGCCTGACTCCCAAATCGCGCAGCGAGTCGAGCTGCGCGCGCCCGCAGACGCCGCAGGCGCTGCCGATCGTGAAATGGCGCTCGAAACGCGCGCGGTCCATTGCCGTCGCGCCGGCCCGGCACTCGACGGTGACGACGTTGTACTGCTGTTGCGGATTGAGGGCGGCGTCGAGGCAATAGCTCATACCGATGATGTCGTCGCGAGAGCGCACGATCGCTTCGTCATAGAGAAAGCCGGCGGCGAGCTCGAAGTCGTTACCGGGCGTGCGCATCGTGACCGCCAGCGTGCGGGTCGCGCCGTCTTCGCTCAGCGAAAGCTCCAGCGGCTCCTCCGTCACGACCTCGTCGCGCTTGCGCGTCTGCAGCTCGCCCTCGAGTGCCACGACGTCGGCTTCGACGCTGCGCCCCGGCCTTTCAATCATCCTTTAAGCCTACGCGAAGCGCAGTCCTGAGCGAGGCTCCTGAGCTTGTCGAAGGGGCCGAGTCGAAGGGTCAGGATGACAAGCCCTCGTCTTCGTCGGGCCGGTTCTGCACGTAGCTGAAACCGAAGCGTCCCTTGATGCAGAGATGACCGCTGGTGACCTCGTTTTCGATCGGTGATGTAACCTTGACGATCTCGTTCTGCGCGACGTGCAGCGTCAGCGTGCAGCCCACACCGCAGTAGGAGCAGATCGTATCGGTTTGTCTCTGCTCGGTCTCGTCCCATTCATTGCGCGCGCGCAGCTCGTATTCGGATGAAAACATCAACGCGCCGGTGGGACAGACGCCGATGCAGTTGCCGCAGTAGACGCAAGCCGAATCGGGAAGCGGGACATCGTATTCGGTCGAGATGTGCGCTTCGAATCCGCGGCCGGCGACGGCGATGGCAAACGTGTTCTGCGCGTCCGTGCCGCAGGCTTCGACGCACTTATAGCAGAGAATGCACTTCGCATAATCGCGAACGTAGAGGGCGTTGTCGATCTTGACCGGCTGCGCGGCCGTCGCCGGCTGGGCGCCGTAGCGCTGCGGTTGGGCGCCGTACTGCGCGCAGTACCGCTGCATCGCCGGCGCGGTCGAGATATCGACCGTCGAGGCGAGGAACTCGAGCACCATTTTTCGGCTGTGGCGCACCCGCTCCGAGTCGGTCCGAATCTTCATGCCGCCTTCGGCGCGCCGCGCGCAGGCCGGAACCAGCGCGCGAGCGCCTTCGAGCTCGACGACACAGACCCGGCAGGCATTGACCGGCGTCAGCGTTTGCAAAAAACAGAGCGTGGGCGTTTCGATTCCGGCTTGCGCGATCGCGTCGAGAATACTGGTGCCGGCCGCCACCGTCACGGGGATGCCGTCGACGGTCAGCGCGACCTCGGCGGCGGTCATGCCGGCTGCTCCGCAAAGAGTCCGAGGTTAGCGCGCGCCGACTCGACGACGCTCGAGGCGGTCTGTCCCAGCCCGCAGATCGATGCATCGCGCATGACGCTGCCGATTTCGCCGAGCAGCGTAAAGTCGCGGCGCTCCAAGGCTTCCTGCTGACGGACCGTGCCTACTCGGCAGGGCACGCATTGCCCGCACGACTCGTCGCGGAAGAATCGCGCGATCCGCAGCACGATTGCCTCGAGATCGACGCTGTCGTCGAAGAGCATCACGACCCCGGAGCCCAGCGTCGCGCCGGCGGCGCGCGCGTCTTCAAAAGTCAATGGCAGGTCCAGCGCCTGCGGAGCGAGCAGCATTCCCGCCGCGCCGCCGAGCAGAATCGCCTGCAGACGACGGCCATGCGCGACGCCGCCGGCGAGCTCGATCAGCGCGCGCAGCGTCGTTCCGTGCGCGACCTCGTAGACACCCGGTCGAGCGATTGCGCCGGAGAGCGAGAAGAGCCGCGTGCCGGTGGACTGCGCCGTCCCGATGCGAGCATAAGCCGTCCCGCCGTCGACTAGAATCGGCAGAAAATTGACGAGCGTCTCGACGTTGTTGATCAGCGTCGGTTTGCTAAAGAGACCCGCCTGCGCCGGAAAGGGCGGTTTATTACGCGGTTCGCCGCGTTTGCCCTCGATCGAGTTGAAAAGCGCCGTCTCTTCGCCACAAATATAGGCGCCGGCGCCGCGACGCACCTCGATCGCGAGATTCTCGAGCAGGCCCGCCGATCGCGCCTGCGCGATTGCGCCTTCGAGGCGCCGCGCCGCCAAGGGATACTCGCCGCGCACGTACACATAGGCATGCTCGCAACCGGCCGCAAAGGCCGCAATCGTCATGGCCTCGACCAGCGCAAACGGGTCGCCTTCCATCAGCACGCGATCTTTGAACGTGCCGGGCTCCGATTCGTCCGCGTTGCAAACAAGGTAGTGGGGCCGCGCCGGCGCTGTGGCAACCGCCTGCATCTTTTGAGCCGCTGGAAACGCGGCGCCGCCTCGTCCGAGAAGTTTGGCCGCCGCGATCTCTGCAATCGTCGCAACGGAGCCGAGCTCGAAGGCCCGCTGCAGCGCCGCGTAACCGCCGTGGGCGCGATAATCGTCCAAGCTTTCGGGATCGACGCGCCCAATGCGGCGCAGCAGCCGTTGCTCCGATCCTCCAACGTGCGTCGCCGAGGCGTTACGCTCCACGCGAGCGCCGCCAACGGCATCGCGCAGCATCGTTGCATTGACGGGCGCCATCGCCGTCGCAGAGGGCGATTCACCGGCCGCAATGATCAGCGCCGCAGGCGCTCGATCGCAAAGGCCGAGGCAAGGGCTGCGCTCCCAGGTCACTGCGCTCGAGTCGAGCCGCGCGCAGATCGCTTGCGCGCCGGCGCAGATGCATGCGATATCGTCGCAGACGTGAACGACCGTGGGATCGCGAGGTTTCGTTGAAAAGAGATCGTAGAACGTCGCGACCCCGTAGATGTCCGCGGGTGCGACCGTAAGCCGCTCGCCGATGTAGTTGACGGCGCCGGCGCTAATCCAACCGAGTCGCTCCTGCACCGCGTGCAGCGCCGGCAACAGCAAGTGGCGCCGGCCACGCGCGTCGGCGCCGCGTTCGTCGGAGAGGGCGCCCAGCAGCACGTCGACGGCGTGGCGCTCGGCGTCGTCTGCTTCGGCGGAGTTAAAATGAAGATCCACTACTTTGTCATCCTAACGCCTCGACCTTGACCGCGCAGGCTTTGAACTCGGCGGTTCCCGACTGCGGATCGGTCGCATCGATCGTCAGCAAATTGGTTGCGACCTCGTCGTTGTAGTGGAACGTCGTAAAGACCAGGCCCGGACGCAGCCCCTTGTCGATATGAATCGGCACGACGACCGAGCCGCGGCGCGAGCTGACCCGCGCTCGATCGCCTTCACTCAACCCGTGAGCGCGAGCGTCCTGCGGCGACACGTCGAGCCGTTCGCCCCGCCGCATCGGCGAACGATAACCGCCGCTTTGCACGCCGGTGTTGAAGGAATCGAGTCGGCGGCCGGTCGTGAGCCGCAGCGGGTACTCGTCGTCGAGCGCTTCGACGGGCGGATCGTGTGCGACGGCGGCAAACGGCGCGCGTGCGCCGCCTACCGGGTTCTCCCAGAGGCGAGCGTGCAGAAAGCGTTCGCCCGGGTGTTGTTCGTCGTAACAAGGCCACGGAATGCCGTCCAACTCGTCGAGGCGCGCATAACTCATGCCGGCGTGCCAGGGCGAAAGGGAACGGCACTCGTTCCATGCCTGCTCCGGCGTATAGTTCGGCCACTCGTAACCCAGACGCCGTGCCAACTCGCACATGATGACGATGTCGTCGCGCGCTTCTCCCGGCGGCTCCAGCGCCTTGCGGCATCGCTGCACGCGGCGTTCGCTGCTGGTAACGGTTCCCTCCGACTCGCACCAGCCGGCCGATGCCGGGAAGACGACCTCCGCCAGTTCGCCGGTCTTCGTTAGAAAGATGTCTTGCACGATCAAGTGCTTCAACCCGCGCAGAAGTTCGTTCGCATGCTTCTGATCGGCCTCCGACTGCGCCGGATTCTCGCCGATGACGTACAACGTGTCGAGTTCGCTTCGCTCCATCGCGGCGAACATGTCGCTGAGATGCCAGCCACGCTTGCGCGGAAGCGTAGCGTTCCAGGCCGCCTCGAACTTGGCGAGGGAGGCGGGATCTTCGGCATCCTGTCCGCCCGGAAACTTGTTGGGAATCGCTCCCATATCGCCGCCGCCTTGTACGTTGTTCTGCCCTCGCAGCGGGTTAAGACCCGAGCCGTATCGCCCGACGTGGCCGCAGAGCAACGCCAGATTGATGAGCGCTCGGACGTTGTCGACCGCGTTGTGATGCTCGGTGATCCCCAGGGTCCAACAGAGCTCGGCCTTCGGCGCGCTCGCATAGGCTATAGCAAGCTCGCGAATAAGGGATGCCGCGACGCCGGTCGTCTTTTCGGCATACTCCAGTGTGTACGGCTCGACGGCCACTCGGTATTCCTCAAAGCCGTCGGTTGCTCGAGTCACGAACTCGCGGTTCTCCAATCCGGCGGCGAGGATCTCCCGGCCGACCGCGTTGGCCAGGGCTATATCGGAGCCGACGTCGATTCCGAGCCAGCCGTCGGCCCAGCGAGCGCTCGAGGTTTGACGAGGATCGACGACGTACAGCTTCGCGCCGTTGCGAACGCCGCGCAAGACGTGGTGAAAGAAGATCGGATGCGTCTCACGCGCGTTCGACCCCCATAAGACGATCGCGTCGGTATGCTCGATCTCTTGATACGAGCTGGTACCTCCGCCTGCCCCGAAGACCGCCGTCAGACCGACGACGCTAGGGGCGTGTCAAGTTCGATTGCAGCTGTCGATGTTGTTGCTGCCGATGACGCAACGAGCGAACTTCTGGGCGATGTAGTTCATTTCGTTGGTGGCCTTCGAGCAGCTGAACATCCCGTAGGTGCGGGTCGCGTCGCGATCGCGGGCGTCGCGCAACGCCGACGCGGCGCGGTCGAGCGCTTCGCCCCACGTGGCTCGCCGCAGATCGCGGCCTTCACGTACCAGCGGATGCGTCAATCGAACGTAGTTTGTGCTCACGGCCGCTAAATTCGCGTGTTGGTGGACGAGTCCCCACCGTGACGCCGGAGCACGACCGATAGCCAAAGGAGCCGGCGGGCGCCGAGGGCAACTCCGCTGGACGAAAAGGAGCCGAGTGGAATGGAGTTAGTGGAATGGAGTTATCGGACGTAACGGTCTATGCGAAGGGCGGCTTCGCGCGCTACGAAGATGCCAAAGTCGGGCTGCTCACGCACGGCCTTCAATACGGCACCGGCTGTTTTGAGGGGATCCGAGGCTATTGGGTGCCTGAAGAGAGCGAGCTCTTTCTGGTCCTGCTGCGCGACCATTACGAGCGGCTCGAAACGTCGGCAAAGATTCTTACGATGTCCCTTCCCAAGAGCGTCGACGAACTGGTCGAGATTACCGTCGAGCTCGTTCTGCGCAACGGCTATAAGACCGACGTTTACATCCGGCCGTTTGCCTACAAGGCGGCCGAAGACGTCGGCGTGCGGTTGCATAACGTGCCGGATGCCTTTGCAATCGTTCCGATCCCTTTCACGCACTATGTCGATCCGAACCGCGGACTCGACGTCTGCGTAAGCTCGTGGCGGCGAATGGATGACACGATGGCTCCGCCACGCGCGAAAATAACCGGGCTCTACGTCAACTCGGCCCTGGCTAAGAGCGAAGCCGTGCAAAACGGCTTCGACGAAGCGATTCTCCTATCGCACGACGGTCATGTCTCCGAGGGTTCGGCCGAGAACATCTTTATCGTCCGCCGCGGCGTGCTGTATACACCCGATCCGTCGCAGAACGTTCTCGAGGGCGTCACGCGCAGGGCGATTATGGCCATCGCGCACCACGAACTCGGATTAGAGGTCGTAGAGCGGGCGATCGATCGCGGCGAGCTGTACGCCGCGCAAGAAGTCTTCTTCACGGGGACGGCGGTGGGCGTCGCGTACGTGGCCTCGGTCGACCGGCGGCCCGTGGGCGACGGCGAAATGGGGCCCATTACCAAGCTGCTGGGCGGCCTCTACGCGCGAATTGTAACCGGGAGAGAGCCGCGTTATCTCGAGTGGCTGACGCCGGCGTATGCATCGGCTCGGGTTAAGGTATAGGCGTGACCGGCTGCGAGACGCCGGTCCAGTACGTCAGGTCCGGTGAGGCGCTGGGGCCGTTGTGCTTCGAACGCCAGCGCGCAAAGCGCAGTTCGTCGGAATAGGCGAGCCGCGAGATGCGATGGATGAACTGCCTTCCGAGATCCTGGGACGGCAACGCCGTCGTCATCACGGCGATCACGTAGGGCGCGTCGCTTGCGTAAACGATTCCGGCGTCGTTGAGGGTGTCGAAGAACGAGCCGGTTTTGTGGGCGATCGGAATGTCAGCGGGAAGCGGTTGCGGCAGCAACGTGTTGTACCGATCGGCCTCCAAGATGGCGATCATCTCGTTTGACGACCACTGATCGACCAGCTCACCTTTGGCCATCAGCGAGAGAAGACGAACGAGATCGGCCGGCGAGGTGCGCAGCGTCGCACGAATCGACCACGCGTCCGTACGCACGTCGCCCAATAGATGGGTTGTGGCCAAGCCGAGGCCTTCCATATCAGTATTGATTCTGTGCCGCCCCACAAGCCGGATGAGCATGTTTGTGGCGGTGTTGTCGCTCACGTCGATCATCTTATCGATAAGTTCGGAGACGGGATAGGTGCTGCCGTCGCGCGCATCGCAGAGGTCTCCCGATCCGGCGTCTTTGTCTTGCGGCTCGAGCGTCACGCGCCGATTTAAATCGAAGCGGCCCGTTTCGAGCTGTTCGAAGACCGCAACCATGACCGGAAGCTTGATCGTCGAAGCCGCGGGCATGCTCTTGCGGGCATTGAACCCGGCGGTGTATCCGGTCTTGAGGTCTTGCACGTCGAGGGCCGTCGCCGCCGGCAGGTTACGCGCCAAACTGCGAACGTCGCGATTGAGCAGGGCGAACGGTGGCGGCAGGTATGCGAGGGCCGGGGCGGCCGAGACGCTCCAGGCAAAGAGCACGAGAACGCAAAGCATCGCGGCACGGCCTGGCATGGCGGTCGATTAGCGCGGCGTGCGACGGCATTCCTTCCGGACGCTCGCCACGGGGCTGCGCCGAGGGCACGGTGAAAGGCAACGCCGTGGGCACGATTCTTTCTCCCGTGCGCCGAGTTGATATCGTGGGGGTCCCGATGGACCTCGGCGCAAGCCGTCGCGGCGTCGACATGGGTCCTTCGGCCATACGTTATGCCAAGCTCCACGAGAAGTTGAGAACGCTCGGCATTTCCGAGATCGTCGATCACGGCAATCTGCAGGTACCCATTCGAGAATCGGCCGACTCTCAGGACGCCGCCGCCAAGTTCTTCGACGTCATCACCGAGGTCTGTAACAATCTCGCGGTATTGGTCAAAGGGGCGATTGACGCGGGCGGGCTGCCGATCGTGCTGGGCGGCGATCATTCGATCGCGATGGGAACGCTCGACGGGCTGACGCGAACCTACGGCGAGCCGCCGGGCCTCGTCTGGATCGACGCGCATGCCGACATCAACAGTCCCGATAGCTCCGCGACCGGCAACGTTCACGGCATGCCGCTCTACTTCGCATTGCGTAAGGGGCTCGCGGCACCCGATCGCTCCGTGCAGATCGGCTTGCGCGACGTCGACCCCGATGAGAAGCGCCTGCTGCGCGAGTTTGGCGTCAAGGCGTTCACGATGAGCGACGTCGACAAGCTCGGCATGGTGCACGTGATGAACGAGGCGCGCAACATTGCGGGGGCGCAGCGCCGCCCGATTCACGTTTCGTTCGACATGGATGCGATCGAC
The DNA here is from genome assembly GCA_035571115.1 of Candidatus Acidiferrum sp. Lineage (GTDB taxonomy): Bacteria > Vulcanimicrobiota > Vulcanimicrobiia > Vulcanimicrobiales > Vulcanimicrobiaceae > Cybelea. Next base: position 39,884 of record DATMKR010000066.1, read on the forward strand.
CCGAGCGAAGCGCCCGGCACCGGGACGCCCGTCAAAGGCGGCCTAAGCTATCGCGAAGCGCATCTAATCATGGAGATGCTCTACGATAGCGGCCAGCTTGGCTCGATCGAGATGGTGGAGATCAATCCGATCTTCGACGACCGCAATCAAACCGCGTCACTCGCGGTCGATTTGATTTGTTCGGCGTTAGGAAAATCGATTCTGTAGGGAAGATCTATAACCTAATCGTGGCTTGTGCCTCGCAGGAGACGCCGCCGCCGCAGACGGCAGGATCCCAGCTGGCGTCGGCGAGCAGCGAACGGATGCGGGTTTCGTTTTGCGGATCGAGCGGCGGTTGAAAGACCACGTTCGTCGTGTGGCCGTCGTCGCCGACCGTGACGATCAGCGTTACGTGAATGCCGAGGCCGTCGAGTTCCTTGCGAACCGCCGGATCGAGAACCGGAACGGGCTGCTCCGCGCCAAACGGAAGATACCCGCCGGCACGGTTCGTGTCGACGCTCGCAACCGCGCGAACTGCAGGCGTCGGGCTCGACACCGGCCCGGCATCACCGTTCGCGTTTGAATCGCCCGCTTCTGCGACGGTCGCCATTGCCGGGGCTGCCGGAGCGTTGGTTGCAATCGGGGCCCGTGTCGCCGGCCGTCGCTGCGCGAGCTTCACGAGCACGACGCGGTGCGCGAAGTTCATTGAAGGGGAGATCTTGTAGTGCGGAGCTGCCGCGCGAGGACGCGGGAGTGCCGCTCGCGGCCGAACGATCTGGACGCGGAGAACGTGAGTGAAGCTCACCGTTTCTACCGGCGCCCCGGAGGCCGTCCAGGCCAATGCCGGGATCGAGAGCGCGACAAGCATATGGATCGCGAGCGAGCCGAGCGTCGCCCGCTCCATGCGTATCCGAGCGCCGATTGCCGCAGTCATTTCGTTATTATCCCTTGCCTCCAACGCCCACGGGCTCGTCCCCGTGACGCCCTCGCGTTGTCACACACTTTCGGCGCCCCAGACATCCCAGCCCTCGGCCTGCGACCGAGCGAAGAGCTCGATGCGCGACCGTTGGCCGCAGAGCTGCTCTATCATCTGGCGGAAGATTGCCGGCTTTTCGCTATGAGCGCCGCGGGGATGGAGCACGACTTGCGGTTGCGCGAGATCGAGAATGGGGAAGGGCCGCCCGGTTGCATTGGTCGTCGCGACGAGCAAAAGCTCTGACGTTGGCTTGGTAAAGGTTGGCGGTATCCCTTGACCGGCGATGATGGCTCCGCGCCGATTTACCTTCACCCACACGTACGCAACGCCGCGGTAGTGCAGCTTCCATGCGTCGATGAGCGTCAATGCAAAGTTAAGCCGAGGGCAGGTCGCCCAGATAAAAGCGACCGCCCGTTTATTGAGCATTTGACGCACGTCGATCGCCGACAGCTCTTCGAGCGACATGAGCGGATAGTGTTTGCCGGCAGCCGCATCTTTGACCGGACTGCCGTAGTAGTACCATGGCGGATCGACGTAGGCGATATCGTAACGCTTGACGGGAAGCGGCGGGATCACGAGGTGCGCGGGCGCGGCTCGCCGCTTAGCGATGCGTCGATCGTGTGCGCGCTCGCTCATCGGAGCACCAGCGCCGCCGCCACGATCGCGCCGCAGAGCGTTGCCGTAAGGTTGACGGCGTCGTTTTGAATCCACCGCACGCCTCGCCGCATCGTCGTCGGCGTTCCACAGTAATGCTGCGCCGTTTCGCATTCGCACGAGCAACGCGGGCACCATCGACGGGCCTGAAGGCTTGCCCCGACGATCGAGTCGAGCAACGCGCCTGCGATACCGGCTGCCACAACGGGCAGCAACGGCGCGACCCGCAGCAGCGATGCGACGACGGCGACGCAGAGCGCGCCCGCGATCATCGCGCAGGTTCCCAGGAGCGTCACACCGCCGGAGAGTCCGGTTTCGATCCGGCAAAACGTGAGAATCGAAACCGGCCGGCGGCGCGCGAGCGTACCGATCTCCGTCGCCCACGTATCCGCCGATGCCGCTGCAAACGCGCCGGCGAAGGCGGCGTTAAACGGCGAGCTCGCAGCCAGCGCCCCGACCGCACACAGTGTGGCCACGCCTCCGTTCGCCAGGACTTGCCACGCGTTGCGAGGCGCCGGCTCTTGCGTCCCTCGCAGCAAACGCTTCCGCTCGCGTCCCATGCGCGTGAGCAGCGCGGATGGTACGAAGAACGCCAGCAGAACTGCCGCGCCGCTCCATCCTCCCGCGGCGACGACGATCGTGCCGACCACAACCGCAGCGAGCGCGCCGTCGAATGAGAGTGCGCGTACGCGATGCGCCGCCAGCGCGACGCCCGCGGCCAGCGCCGCGCCGATTGCGAGGCGTATCACCTGCTCGTCGCGTAGTAGATTTCGAGTGCATCGAGCAGCCCGGCCGTCGTATGGACTGGCGCTACGACGTCGACGTTTAATCCGGCTTGCGCGGCGGCGCTTGCGGTGATCGGTCCGATGCAGGCGACGCATTTGCCGCTCGCGGCCTGCGAGGCTGCGATATCGCCGAGGAGCGCGACGAAGCCACGAACCGTACTCGCACTCGTGAACGTGAGTACGTCGGCTTCGGAGACTTTCGACGCGAAGTCCGCGTCGGGCGGAATCACCGTCGTATAGGCCGCAACGATGGTGACGTCGAGTCCGGCATCCTCCAGCATCTGCGGCAGAACGTCGCGCGCTTCTTGCGCGCGATAGAGCAGTATTCGGTCTCCCGCACTACTGCGAGCGATGACCTCTCGCGCGACTTCCTCGCTGATAAACTCCGCCGGCACGAGATCGGCGATTACGCCGCAGGTTCGCAGGCGCGCAGCGGTGCGTTCGCCGATTGCGGCGACCTTCGCCCTGCCGATCGATCGAGCATCGCCCTGCCTTGCGGCGAGTCGCGCGAAGAATGCGTCGACGCCGTTTTGCGACGTGAAGATCAGCCACGCATACGATGAAAGCTCCTGGAACGCTCGCTCCGCAGCGTTCGCGTCGTCGACCGGCGCGATGGCAATCACCGGCGCGAGAACCGGCTGGGCTCCCCGTGCGAGCAGCGCGCGTGCGAACTCGCCCGACTGCTCTCCCGCGCGCGTGATCAAAACGCGCTTGCCGAAGAGCACGCCGGAGTCGAACCAGCGAAGCTGCGTCCGCAACGCCGCAACGCCGCCGATGACGACGACGGCAGGAGCGCCGATCTCTGCTGCCGCGACGTCGTCGGCGATAGAGTCGAGCCGTCCGAGTACCGTTCGCTGGCTCGGCCGCGTCCCGTCCTGCACGACGGCCGCCGGTGTCTGCGGTGCTAAGCCATGGGCGATCAGCTCGCGTGCAATCTCGCGCAAGTTCGCGGTGGCCATCAACAAGACGAGCGTGCGCGCAGGATCGGCGAGCTTCGCCCAATCCAAGCTCGAAACGGCTTTGCCCGGATCTTCGTGTCCGGTGGCGACGGTGAACGACGCGGCGTACTCGCGATGGGTTACCGGAATTCCCGCATAGGCCGGCGCGGCGTACGAGGAGCTCACTCCCGGAACGATCTCGAACGGCACCCCCGACGCCACGAGCGCTTGCGCTTCTTCGCCGCCTCGTCCGAAAATAAAAGGATCGCCGCCCTTGAGCCGGACGACGCGACACCCGGCTCGCGCTTTCGCGATCGTCAGCCGCTCGATCTCGTCTTGGGGCATCGCGTGCTCTCCGGCCCGCTTTCCAACGTAGATTCGCTCGCAGGCCGCCGGTGCGAGGGCGACGATCGCATCGCCCGCAAGGGCGTCGTACAGCAACACCTCCGCCGATTCGAGCACCTCGGCGGCTCGTAAAGTCAGCAGGCCCGGATTACCCGGGCCTGCGCCGACTAAGAACACGCGTCCGGGGTTCCTAGTGCCCATCGGCGGACATCGCAACCAGTGAGTCGGCGACGGCGTCGGCGATATTCAGCTCGAAAAGCTCGTCGAGCACGCGCGCGTGCGAGAGCGCCTCGGCGCGATCGACGATCGCCTTATTGCGAATTTTTAGAATCACCGAATGCAGCAGCTTCGAAACGATCGTCATGCTCATGCCGATCACGAGCATGCGCTCGCGCTCGCTCATGTTTGGGCAGCGTGCCAAGAGCCGCTCGACTTCTCTTGCGCGAATCGCTTCGGCCTTTTGCGTAAGCCGCGCGATCACCGGCAAGGTCGCGCGAGAACGGTACCAGCTTTCGAAGCGCTCGATGTATTCGCCGACGATCTTCTCGACCGCGGGGATCGCCTCGCGCCGGGATTCCAGACGTTCGTTTACGACCGATTTGAGGCCGTCGACATCGACGAGCGCAACGTTGGCAACCTGCGCTACGGCCGGATCCACGTCGCGCGGCACGGCGATGTCCACGATAAAGAGCGGACGCCGCTTGCGCAGGGCCATCGCGGCAGCCACGCGCTTTTCGTCGAGGACGAAGTGCGAGGCGCCGGTGGAGGCGACGACGACGTCGGCAACGGCAAGCGCGTCGGAGAGTTCGGGCATCTCGACCGCTTCACCGAAGCCGGCCTCCTCGATCAGTTCGCGAGAGCGCGCCAGCGTCCGATTCGTTACGATGACGCGCGCGGCGCCCTCCTGGCGCAATCGTTTTACCGCTGCGCGCCCCATCTTGCCCGCGCCGACGACGAGAACGGACTTCCCTTCCAACGTACCGAGACGAACGCGCGCCGCTTCGACCGCCGCGGTAGCGATTGAAACCGATTCACTTCCAATGTGCGTCTTCGCGCGAGCGATTTTGCCGGCCGCGATCGCTTCACGGAAGAGACGATGGAGCGTTCTCCCGAGAGAGTCGGCTTGCGTCGCAGCGACGTACGCCTCTTTGACCTGCCCGAGAATTTCGGCCTCGCCGATTAGCATCGAGTCGAGACCGGTGCAGACGCGGAAAAGGTGCTCGACGGCCTGATGACCGAGCCGGGTGTAAAGATAGGATTCGATATCGTAGCCGGTGGTGCCGTGGCGGAAGTTGGTCAAAAATGATTTTATCTGTCCGACGCCGCTCTCGTAGTCGGAGAGCTCGGCATAGATCTCTAGTCTTCCGCAGGTCTGCAGCATGACGGCTTCGGTAACCGCCTCGTAGTCGCGCAGAGCGACGAGGGCTTCGGCCATCCGCGATGCCGGAAAGGCGTGCCGCTCCCGGACCTCGACGGGGGCCGTGTGATGCGAGAAGCCGATGCAGGTGAGAGGCATGAGGCAATCCTACGGCTCCGACGCGCCGCCCGACAAGTGCATCGCTCGCAACGGGTGCTCATCCGTCGCCCTCAGGTCCGCCAGCGCCGAGTCCGAGGCCGCAACCGTGCGGTCGATCTCTGCGGCGGTATGGGCCGCACAAAGAAAGTTCGACTCAAAGGGCGACGGTGCGAAGTAGACGCCCCGCTCGAGCATGGCGCCGAAGTATTTTGCAAAGAGGCGCCGGTCGGTGGCCTGGGCTTCGCGTAAGTCGCTCACCTCGTCGCGCGTGAAGAAGATCGAAAACATCCCCCCCGCGCAGTTGACGAAGCTCGGGTAGCCGTGCCGGTCGAAGCCGGCTTTCAAAGCCGCAGTCAGCCGGCGTCCCAGCGCTTCGAGGCGCTCGTAGAGTGTGTGGTCCGCTGCGACAACCCCAAGCGTGGCAATGCCCGCGGCCATGGCGATCGGGTTGCCCGAGAGCGTTCCTGCTTGGTAGACGGGCCCGTCGGGGGCGAGCTGGGCCATGATCTCCACCCGGCCGCCAAACGCCGCGACCGGTAAACCGCCCCCGATCACTTTGCCAAGCGTCGTCAGGTCGGGCCGGACGCCTTCGCGCGCTTGCGCGCCGCCGCGAGCCACGCGAAACCCGGTCATCACTTCGTCGAAAATCAGCACCGCGCCGT
>DATMKR010000067.1:0-15406 GCA_035571115.1 Candidatus Acidiferrum sp.
GCGAATCTTCTCGGGGGCGGTCGTTAACGTCGCGCACTACGAAGTGCTCGGTGGAAACGAACCCTATCGGGGTGAGCTCGTGCCCGTCTATCGTGCGAGCAAGGAGCTTGCCAGCCGAAAGATCGCGATGGTCGTGAAGAAGAACCTGTCGGATCTGCTCGCCCTCGCTCCGCCGGACCCGTTGCCGCCGGCGCTTGCAGCCCAACGAGGATACGGCTCGATCCGCGAAGCTTATCGGGCGATGCACGGCCCGCAGACACCGCAAGAATCCGAACGCGCACGCGAGCGCTTCGTCTTTGCCGAGTTTCTCGCATTGGCAACGGGCGCACAACTGCGGCGCGCCGAGCGTGAGAGCGATCACGATGCGCCGGTGTTCGAGGTTCCGGCGAACCTATTGGAACGAATCGAAGCTTCGCTGCCCTTTGCATTGACCGGCGCGCAGCGCCGGACGATCGAGGAAATTTGGAACGATTTGGGACGCGACGTTCCGATGAATCGGCTCCTGCAGGGCGACGTCGGCAGCGGAAAGACGCTGGTTGCGGCGGCCGCCGTTCTGGCCGCCGCCGCAAATGGTTTGCAATCGGCCCTGATGGCCCCCACCGAGCTGCTCGCGTGGCAGCACGCGAGTAAGCTCGCGCCGCTGCTACAGCCCTTCGCCCTGGGCGTGGAAGCGGTCTTCGGCAGCCAAGGCGCGCGATCGCGCCGGGCGGCGCTCGAAAAGCTCGCCAGCGGCGAGGCGTCGTTAGCCGTCGGCACGCATGCGCTGCTCACCGAAGGCGTCGACTTTGAACGGCTCGGGCTCGTGATCATTGACGAACAGCATCGCTTCGGCGTGGAACAGCGCGCGCGTTTGCGCGGCAAAGGTTCGTCACCGCATACGCTGCATATGACGGCGACGCCGATTCCCCGGACGCTCGCACAGTCGGTCTACGCGGATCTCGACGTCTCGATAATCGACGAGTTACCTCCCGGCCGAACCCCGATCTTGACGTATGCTCTTCGAACGAGCCGCCTGAGCCGCGTCTACGATTTAGTGCGAAAGAACGTCGCCGCGGGACGCCAGGCGTATATCGTCGCGCCTGCCATCGAGGAAGGGGAGAACGCGCTGACGAGCGCGATCGCGGAAGCCGAGCGCCTGCGGCGCGACGTGTTTGCGGATCTGCGGCTGGGATTGCTACACGGGCGTTTGGCGTCGCGGGAGAAGGAGGAGATCATGTCGAGTTTCGTCCGCGGCGAACTCGACGTGCTGGTCTCGACGACGGTAATCGAAGTTGGCGTGGACGTCGCGAACGCAACCGTGATGGTGGTTCTCGACGCGCATCGCTACGGGCTGGCGCAGCTCCATCAGCTGCGCGGGCGAGTTGGTCGAGGTGCCGCGAGCTCCTTTTGCATCTTCGTTTATCCCGACGATACCGACAGCGGGCGGCTCGAGATCCTCACGCGCTCCACGGATGGCTTCGAGATCGCCGATGAGGATCTGCGGCTTCGCGGGCCCGGGCAGCTTTCGGGAACGATCCAGTCTGGAGCCGCCGACCTGCGCCTGGGCGATTTGGTGCGCGATATCGACGTATACCGCGCCGCGAAAGCGGCTGCCGGGCTGATCGTCGCCGACGATCCGGCGCTGGGGCGCCCGGAAAACGCGGGACTGCGCGCGGTGCTCACGGCCCAGCCCAGTACGCGAGCGCTGCTGCTTTCATCGTGAGGGTTCGCGGGCCGCGGCGCGAATAGCGCCGCCAAATGTATAAGCGGGGCATCTTCATGACGGCCGTCACGGCCGCACTCCTTGCAGTCCTTGGAACCGGGGCGCGCGCTGCCTCACCCGACGTGGCGCGCACGACGCTCTCCAACGGCTTGCGAGTTATCGTCATACGCAATACGCTAGCGCCGGTCGTGACGACGGTCCTCAACTACGAGGCCGGTTCCGACGAGCAGTGGGTTCCCGGCCTGGCCCACGCGACGGAACACATGATGTTTCGGGGAAGCGCGACGCTTTCGTCCTCTCAACTGATGGACGCGGTCGGAATCACGGGCGGCGATTTCGACGCCGATACGACCACGACGGTCACGCAGTATTTCTTTACCGTCCCGTCGGCCTATCTCGACATCGCGCTGCGGGCCGAACGGTCGCGCGCCGTGGGCCTGCTGATGTCGCAGAAGCTGTGGGGCCAAGAGCGTGGTGCGATCACGCAAGAGGTACAGCAGGATCAAAGCAACGCCTTCTATCGGCTCTTCGTAAAGATGCAAGATCGCCTGATCGGCGGTACGCCGTACGCGAAGAACACGCTGGGCACCGTCGCCGATTTCGCCAACAACGTCAATAGCACGCAGCTGCTGCGCTTCTACCATACCTGGTACCATCCGAACAACGCCGTCTATATCATTGCCGGTGACGTCGATCCCGCGCAGACCATCGCGCAGGTGCGCCGGCTTTTCGGCGACATACCCTCAGCCAAACTTCCCGCGCGGCAGCCCGTACATCTCCAACCGCTTAAAGCCGCGGTTTTTCACGAGAAGTCGGATCAGGCGGTTACGGTGGTCGCGTTGGGTTATCGCTTTCCCGGTTACGACAGTCCCGATTATGCGACCGGTCAGATCTTGGGCGACGTGCTCTCGAGCGCACGCAGCGATCTGGGAGGCATGCCGTATACGGGACAAGCCCTGGCGGCCGGGTTTGAGGCGCAAACCTTTCCCAAGATAGGCATTGGAATTGCGTTCGCTGCCGTTCCGGTGAGCGTGCCACCGGCGACCCTGGATCGCGAGGTGCGCGGTATCATCGATGGCTACAAGAAGACCGGAGTCCCGGCGGAGCTCGTCGAGGCCGCCAAGCTGCGCGAGATTTCGCAGCTCGAGTTCAATGCGAACTCCATCGAAGGCTTGGCTCTGGAGTGGAGTCAAGCCGTCGCCGTACAGGGTCTGACGTCGCCCAACGACATGGTCGCGCAGTATCAGCGAGTCAGCGTCGCCGGCGTCAACCGAGTGTTGCGAAGGTACCTCGATAACCAGCGGGTCGTGGTGGCCTATGCCGTGCCGCAAAACGCCGGGGCGGCGAGGCCCAGCGGAGAGATGGCCAAAGAGAACAACGAAATTCCTCCGAGCTCGCACGAGCCGCTGCCGAGTTGGGCGCAGCACGTTCTCGATAACTTGCGCGTGCCGGAGCAGACGATCTCGCCGACCGATACGACCTTGGCCAACGGCATTCGCCTCATCGTGCAGCCGGAAAGCATCTCGCATACGGTCGTGGTCGAGGGCAGGATACAAAACAACGAAGACATCCAAGTGCCGCCGGGACAGGAAGGCGTTGCCGACGTAACCGCCGGCCTTCTACCCTTCGGAACGACGACGTACGACCGAATTGCATTCCAAACGGAGCTGGACAAGATCGCGGCCTCAACCGAGGCCGGCACCGATTTCGGGCTCGACGTGCTGTCATCGCAGTTCGACCGGGGAATGCAGTTGCTCGCCGACGAGGAGCTCCATCCCGCATTTCGCCCCGCGGATTTCTCCGTCGTGCAACAACAGAGCGCGGGCGCGCTTGCCGGAGACATGACCACACCGCAACACCTGGCGGAGGTCGCCTTAAATAAAGCGCTCTACCCGCCGGGCGACCCCGAGCAACGTTTTGCCACGCCCAAAAGCGTCGGTGCGCTGACGCTCGCCGACGTGAAGAGTTGGTTCGCAACGGCCTATCGTCCCGACCTTACGACCATCGTCGTAATCGGCGATACGACTCCCGAGGCGGCGAAGGCGATCGTTGAAAAGTACTTTGGAGCATGGCGAGCGACGGGGCCAAAGCCGAACGTCGAGCTGCCACCCGTCCCGCAAAACGTGGCGAGTCAAATCGACGTTCCGGCGACCGGGCGCGTACAGTCCTCCGTGCGCTTGATGGAGACGCTCGATCTGGTGCGCAACAATCCCGCCTGGCCGCTGCTCCAACTCGCCAACAGCGTTCTAACCGGCGGATTCTACTCGTCGTTGCTCTTCCACGATCTGCGTGAAGTGCATGGTTACGCGTACTCGATCCAAAGCCGCTTCGCCGCGAACAAGACTCGAGCGACGTTTTCCTTGGAATATGGCTGCGATCCACAGAACATCGTGCCGGCCGAGTCCCAAATCACGGCCGTCTTGTCGAAGCTGCAACGTGAGTCGATCGAGCCCGATCGGCTCCTGCGCGCCAAGGCGTTGCTGATGGGCGATGTCCCGATCCGCGAAGCGAGCTACGACGGCGTGACCGAACAACTCCTGAACTATGCGTCGCTCGATCTTCCGCTCGACCAGAACGTCATCGACGCGCGCGCAGAGCTCGATGCGACGCAAGAGAGCGTTCGGGCGGCCCTGGCAAAGTACGTTCGGCCGCAGGACTTCGTGCGCGTCGTAACCGGCCCGGGGCCGCGCTAGTGGCCGTCACCGGTCACTAGGCCATGGATGCGATCCGCGGGATTGGCTTCGATCTCGATCACACGCTAGCTATCGACAACCATCTCGAGCGAGTTGCGTTTCTGCGCCTGCTCAAGAGCGTGTCGTCGCGAGGGGGCCGGGTGCTGGATAGCCTTTCCGACGAAATCGCCGCCGTCGATCGTCTCTTGCAGCGTCAGCGAAGCGGCGAGTTTTCGATCGATGAAGCGGTTCGTCTCTTCACGGCCGAGCGCGGTTTGGCCAACGGCGACTGGTTCGTCGAGTCGTTCCGAGAGATGGCCGTGGAGAGCGTTGAGGATTTCCTCGTATCGCTCCCCGGAGTCGATCAGACAATGGAAGAGTTGCAAAAGCGCGGAATCCTCGTAGCCGTGTTAACCAACGGTTGGAACCCCCTGCAGCAGCGTAAAGCCGAGCAGGCCGGCTTCCGCGGACCCGTCCTCGTGAGCGGCGAGATCGGCCAGCGAAAGCCTTCGATCGGTGCCTTCGAGCGGCTCTTGCACGTCCTGGGCACGGAGCCGCGACACACCTGCTACGTCGGAGATGACCCGCACGACGACATCGCTGGAGCCCAGGATGCCGGCTTGCAAACGGTATGGATCGACTGGGAAGGCCGGGGGTACCCCGACAACCTGCCGCGTCCCGCCCATACGATTCACGCGTTTCCAGAGCTGTTGGAGTTCGTGCCGCAGTGCGCACGCGCGTCATGATCGCCCGCGGATTTCTCGCCGGCGTTGCGTGTCTCGTCATTTGCACTGCGGCGACACCCGCCGCTAATTATCAAGCCAAGCTCGTCGATCTCGAGCGTCGCTATACGATGTGGTCGTTTGCGGAGAATCCATCGTCCGCGACCGACGCGGGGATTCACACGTACGACTCGCGGCTCGCGGATTATTCGCCGGCAAGGCAGGCTGCGGAGATGGCGCAGCTGCGCCGCTATCGCAACGAACTGGCTGCCCTCGAGCCTCCGCCGGACGCGACCGCGCACGAACGAGTCGACTATCTGCTGATACGCGCGAATCTCGAGGGCGACTGGTGGGGGCGGACCGTTTTGCGAGGCTTGCAACGTAATCCGAGCTTGTATGAAGGCGAGTGCAGCAACGGGATCTTCTCGATCGCCAAACGGAAGTATGCCACCGACGAAGTTCGCGTCCGCGCCGCAATCGCGCGACTGCACGAATGTCCCCGCGTGCTCGATCAAGGGCGAGCGAATCTCACGCAGCCCGTTCGCGAGTTCGCGCAGATTGCTTCGGAAGATATTCGCGACGGCGACTCGCTTTACACGACAACGCTCGACGAGATTGCGCGGGATACATCGCCTGCCACACGCGGCGATCTCGCTGCGGCACAAGGAGTCGCGCTAAAGGCCCTGCATGCCTATCGGAGCTGGCTCGACGCACACATGAACGGCTTTGCGGCGGGCGGCTTCGCCGTCGGCCGCAAACAGTACGATTGGTATCTCCGGCGAGTGCTGCTTCTGCCGTTCGACTCCGCGCAGGTTGCCGAAATCGGCCGGTTGGAGCTGGCGAGAGATCGCGCCTTAGAAACGTGGGAAGCCAGCCGCGACGCGCACGAGCCCCCGGCCTCGCCGCCGCCGGCGTTTGCTTCGAAGGAGGCCTTCTTAGCGTACTACGAACGGAGCCTCCAGCAACTGATCTCGTTCATCAACTCCCACGAGATCGTGGACATCCCGTCGTATATCGGTCCGTTCCACATCGTCGAGGTGCCGAAGGCGCTGGCGGCGACGTATCCGGGCGGCTTCATGAACCCGCCGCAGATGTTTTCCAGCGATTCGCAGGGCTTCTATTTCGTGCCGGATTTTAGTTCGGCCAATCAAAGCTTCTTCGTCGCGCAAGCGCGCCAGTCGGTCCTGCCGCTGCTCGGCCACGAGGGAATCCCGGGTCACTTCATGCAGTTCACCTACGCCTATCACAATCCGGACTTCGTTCGCCACGTGCAGGGCGATGGCGTCTTCGCCGAAGGCTGGGCTTTTTATGGTGAAGAGATGCTGATGCGTGAAGGCTTGTACGAAGACGATCCGGGCGCTCGCAAACAGGTGATTCACTTGATGCGCCACCGCGCGACGCGAATCGGTGTCGACGTCGGTTTGGCTACCGGCGCGATGACGCTGCCGCAAGCGATCGCATACTTTGAAAAGAACGCCGGGATCGATGAGGAGACGGCGCGCGGCGAGGCAACCCGCTTCGCGATGGGGCCTGGACAAGCGATCGATTATCTCGTCGGAAAGACGCAGATCGAAATTTTGCTGGGACTCTTACGCGACCGCGAGGGCGCGGGATTTTCCTTGAGGCATTTTCACGACCAACTGCTCTCGTACGGCACCGTTCCGTATTCGACGATCCGCTACGAGTGGCTCGGCGACGATTCGTGGCTTCGGTCGTCACTGCAGCCGCTGGCACCGCAGGAGTTCTAAGAAAGCGTGCCGCGGATCACCGGTGGATCGCTCGGAAGTCGAAAGCTTCGCTCGCCGAAGGGCACGCAAGTGCGCCCGACGCCGGGTCGCGTCAAGGAATCGCTCTTTTCGATCCTGATGAACCGTCTCGATGGCGCGGCGGTCTTAGATCTTTTCGCCGGCACCGGTGCGATCGGTTTTGAAGCCGCGTCGCGCGGCGCCGCGCGCGTCGTTGCGGTGGAAGGTCAGCGTGACGTCGCCAACGCGATTGAAGAAGCGGTCAAGCAACTCGGTATTGGAGATGTGGTGACCGTGTTTCCGGCACCGGCCGAACGGGCGCTCTACCGCCTCGAAGGGCCCTTCGACATCGTCTATCTCGACCCGCCGTACGCCGATCCGGTGCCGTTGCAACTTTTCCGTCTGCTGCAGGAACGGAAATTGCTCGCTCCCGAGGCGATTGTCGTTTACGAACACGCCGCCAAGCGAATCTTGCCGCAGATACCCGGGTATCGCTCGGTGCGCGAAGAAGTCTACGGCGATGTCGGGCTCGCTTTCCTGACGCCGGAATCTTGACGAACGGCAAACTCGAGCGCGTGACGCGCGCCGTCTACCCGGGATCGTTCGATCCCCCTACGAACGGCCATTTGGACGTGATCGAGCGGGCCGCTGGATGTTTCGGCGAGCTCATCGTGGCTATCGTCGTCAACCCGCAGAAACGTACTCCGATGTTCTCGTTGCAGGAACGCGAAGATATGCTCAAAGCCAGCGTGACGTCCATCGGCGGGGTGCGCGTCGAGCATTTCCGGGGCCTTCTTGCGGACTACGTGAAGGCCGCCGAAGCGGACGTTATCGTGAAGGGCCTTCGCGTTGTTTCCGACTTCGAAAGTGAGATGTCGGCCGCGATGATGAACCGGTCGCTTTCGGACGTCGATACGCTCTTTCTGATGGCGGATCAGAAATATTCTTTCGTGAGCTCCAGCCTCGTCAAGGAAGTCTTCTTTCTCGGCGGCGACGTCGCCGCACTGGTCCCCGAACCCGTTCTTCGCGTGATGGCGGAGAAACGCAACAACTTGCAACGGAGGTAGCAATGTCGGTTTATCGCGTCCTGGACAAACTTGAGGCCTACGTTCACGAAGGAACGTGGTTGCCGGCGGGTTACCGCATCCTATCGGAGGAGCGGTTGATCGAACTTCTCGAGAAAATCAGAGCGTCGTTGCCGGAAGAAGTCGGACGCGCCAAAGTGATCGCGAAAGATCACGACCGCATGATGCGAGCCGCACAAGAGAAAGCGCAGGCAATCGTCGACGAAGCGGCCAGTAAGCACGAAGAGTTGCTCGAGGATAGCGAGATCGTGAGGCGTGCCCGCACCACTGCCGACGTCGTGCTGCGCGAAGCGGAGGAAAAAGCGCGCAAGGTTCGCGACGGCGCCGATCGGTACGCAAACGACGTTCTTGCCGAGATGGAAGGCCGTCTGTTCGGTGCGCTCGGAGCCGTGCGCAAGGGGCGGCAAGTGCTCGACGGGCAGCGCCAAAGCGCGGAGCGCCCGCTCGAGGAAGCCGCCGCCAAGAGCAAGCGTGCGGCTTTCGACTTGCAAACCGCCGCCGAGGAGACGGCTGCCCTGGAATCAGTCTAAGCGGCCCCCGGTTTGGGAATAAGCGTGGGCATGAAACAGCTTGTAACCATGCTCGCGCTCGCCGGAATGCTTGGCGCGCCGGCGCTTAGCGCTCAACTCGGCGGCATCTCCGGCACGGTCGTCGACGCGAAGACCGGCCAGCCGATGGCGCACGCGACGCTCTACTACTATCGAAGCCCCTATCTCGAGAACGGACCAAACCACATCGCGACGCTCCAGACCAACGGCCGCGGCTTCTTCAGCGACGTTACGCTCGACCCGGGACGGTATATCGTCATGGCGAGATTCCCCGGTAAGGTCGAAGGCTGCGCCGTGGACGATGTGATGGGCGGCGAGGTCACGCATATGCGCATCCAGATCGGTCACGACGCGATCATGTGCACGGGACCGCGCGTCCACTCGGCGCTCGTCGATCCCAACGCGACGGCGGACATCTACCGAATCTAGACCGGTGGCGCGGCGACGTTGGCGGCGAACGCCTCCAACTGCGCCCGGTCGATGGCGCGCACGCGGCCGCGGTCGAGTTCGAGGGCGCCAGCGTTCTTGAGCCGGAGCAGCGCGCGCGCCGCCATGTCGCGTACCGTGCCGGCGGCGGCGGCGATCTGCGCTTGCGAGAGGTTCTCGACTCCCGGTAGGCCGGGCGCCATGCCGACGGACGCGCGCGCGTATCCGAGCAAGAACTTGGCGACGCGTTGCAGCACGTGCGCGAAAGCCAGGTCGGCAATCGTGTCGATCGAACGACGCCGAGCTTGTGACGATGCAATCAGAAAGCCAAGCGCGAGTTCCGCGTCGCTGCGGGCGGCGTGAATGACCGCTTCGCTGGGAAGCGTCACGATCGTTGCGTCGGTCAAAGCTTCGGCGCGCGTCGTCGCACCGCCGCCGTCGAACGTTCCACTCTCGTTGAGCGTGTCGTGCGTCAAGCGTTCGCCGATCGTGTGCGTTTTGCCGTCGGGCGAGAGTAACGTGTAGATTGCCTTGCCGGTCTTAACGATCCCGAGGTACGGCCAGACTTCACCTTCGTCGAAAATGGTTTCGCCGGCTTTGTAGGTGCGCTCGCTCATCTGAGCGGCAAGCTCCTTGGTGGTGCTCGCCTTGGCGGACGTAAACGCCGAGACGTACGTCAGGAAGGCTTCGCCGTCGGCATTCTCGTCGATTCGTTCGAGGCGGACGGTCCAACGGTTGGCGCCGAGGTTTCTCGCGTCCCAGGAAAAGCGTCCGGGACGTAGCTGCGCCATTTCATTACGAAGTGCGCGCGGGCCGCTCTCTTCGGTGATCTCCAGCGCGCTTCCAATCGGCAGCTTGTCGAAGGTCTCGAGTATTAGTGCCGTCCTAGTCGCAGGAACGAGCGATCGGGCGTCGAGCGTGATCGCGGCGGGTCGGTTCATTGGCATACGTCGGCGGTCTTAGGGACGGTCCGCGACGGCGCCTGCCGGGACGCGCGCAACCGTTGCTGAATAGTGGCGGTCGATATGAGCAATTCTATGCAGGACAGCGACATCGTCATTCTTGCCGGGGCCCGTACCCCGTTCGGTAATCTCGGCGGGGAACTTGCGAGCCTTACGGCCACCGACCTCGCCGTTGCGGCCGCCGAAGAGGCGATTGGGCGCAGCGGCGTCCGCAAGGAACAGATCGACGAAGTGGTTTTCGGGAACGTCATTCAGAGCAGCGCCGATGCGATCTATCTCGCGCGCCACGTCGGACTGCGGACGGGGCTCCCGGTCGGCGTGCCCGCGCTCACGGTCAATCGGCTGTGCGGTTCGGGGTTGCAAGCGATTCTGTCGGCCGCGCAGTCTCTGTCTCTCGGCAGCGCGAGTTACGCATTGGCGGGCGGAACGGAAAATATGAGTCAAGCGCCCCACGTGGTACGCGGCGCTCGCCAAGGTTTTCGTCTGGGCCAGAACGTTGCCTTTGAAGACTCGCTGTGGACGGCGCTCATCGATTCGTATGGCGATACGCCGATGGCTATTACGGCTGAGAATCTTGCCAAGAAGTATGGCGTCTCTCGCGCGGAATGCGATGAGTTCGCGCTCGCGAGCCAGGAGCGCGCTCTGGCTGCACAGAGCAGCGGCTACTTCGCGCAAGAGATCGTCGGGGTCGATGTTCCCGGGCCGAAAGGCTCGACCGCACGCGTCGAAAAAGACGAAGGGCCGCGCCCCGGGTTAACGATGGAGAAACTCGGCAAACTGCCGGCTCGCTTCGTTAAAGACGGGGTTGTGACGCCGGGAAATGCAAGCGGCATCACCGACGGCGCGGCGGCGGTGGTCCTCACGACCGTTAAGCGCGCGCGCGAAGACGGTCTGCAGTGGATGGGGCGTCTGGTCTCCGCGAGCGTCGTAGGCGTCGACCCATCGATTATGGGAATCGGTCCGGCTTTTGCTATTCCGAAGGCGCTCGAGCGCGGCGGCGTCGACGCGGACGATCTTGCCGTTCTGGAGATCAACGAGGCCTTCGCGCCGCAGGTCATTGCGTGTCTTCGCGAGATGGGTGCTTCGACCGGCTCAGCGCAGGCTAAGAGATTGAATCCGAACGGCGGCGCGATTGCGCTCGGCCATCCGCTGGGCGCGTCGGGTGCGCGGCTCGCGATCACGGCACTTCACGAGCTGCGCCGGCGGGGCGGCGGTTACGCCATCGCGTCGGCCTGCATCGGAGGCGGCCAAGGAATCGCAGCTCTGTTCCGCTCGGAGTAATACCTCGACGCGCAAGCCGTTTACGGTTGGGCGAGCGTGGGATGTCGTCGCGGCGCTCGTAATCGGTTTTGCAATCTGGAAGATCTTCGTCGCGCCGCGCTCGTTTGAGCCCGCGGGCACCCATCCCGCGCCTGCGGCGATTTATCGGCGCTTGGACGGCGACACCTTCCGTATTGCCGACGAGCGCGGGCGCGTGCTTTTTCTTGACTTTTACGCGAGCTGGTGCGAGCCGTGCAAGTTGGAGCTGCCGCTGGTGGAGGCATGGTCGCGAGCGCATCCCGACGCGGCGGTCGTGCCGGTCGACGTTGGCGAAGAGCGATCGATTGCAGCCGCCTTCGCCCGGCGATACCGCTTACAAAACGTGGCGCTCGACCCGAACGATAGCGCGCGGCCGCTCTTTGCCGTGGAAGGACTTCCGACGATCGTCGTGATCGACCGCACCGGTTTCATTCGGGCAAAATGGGAAGGTCTCAACCCCGCCATCGCAGTGGCAATGAGCAATGCGCTGTCGTCCTTCGACCCTTCGACAAGCTCAGGGCAGGCTAAACTCAGGATGACGAGGAGCGGTCGTTAACGACCCTTCCAGGCGGGCTTGCGCTTTTCGAGGAACGCGCTCGTACCTTCTTTGATGTCCTCGGTATCGACGAGCGTGCCGAACTCGAGTGCTTCTAGC
Organism: Candidatus Acidiferrum sp.; assembly: GCA_035571115.1. Taxonomy (GTDB): domain Bacteria; phylum Vulcanimicrobiota; class Vulcanimicrobiia; order Vulcanimicrobiales; family Vulcanimicrobiaceae; genus Cybelea. Next base: position 11,817 of record DATMKR010000067.1, read on the forward strand.
TCCAGCGCATCATCGATCGAAAGATGTGCGCCGTTGTTGATGACCCGCTTGCAAGCCGCAATGGCTAACGGAGCTTTGGATGCGACGAGCGTCGCAATTCGTTTCGCCTCGTTCATCAGCTCTCCGGCGGGAACGACTCGAGTTACCAGGCCGATACGCAACGCTTCGGGCGCATCGATGATTTCGCCGGTTAAACAGAGATGCGTTGCCACACCTTTGCCGGCCAGTCGCGTCAAACGTTGCGAACCGCCGTAGCCCGGTATCAATCCGAGGTTGACCTCCGGCTGCCCGAACTTCGCGTTCTCGCTCGCGACGCGTATGTCGCCGGCCATGGCAAGCTCGCAGCCTCCCCCGAGCGCGAATCCATTGATCGCCATCACGACCGGTTTCCCGAGGCGCTCGATCTGACGCGTGATGCCCTGGCCTCTCCGGGCCTTCTCCGCCCCGGAGCCGGCCGAGGCCAGTGCGTTGAGCTCGGAGATGTCAGCTCCCGCGGCGAAGGCCTTCTCTCCGGCGCCGGTGATGACGACGACGCGGACTTTGTCGTCGCGCTCCATGTCGCACAATGCCGTCGAGAGCTCGTCCAAGAGCCGCGTGCGCAACGCGTTGAGAACGCTTGGACGGTTAAGCGTAATGAAGCCAAGCGGCTCTTCGACCGCGACGAGGATATCTTCAAATGGCATGTTTAACCTTATGATTTGATAAAGGACGCAGGTTCCTTCGTTGGATTGCGCGGAAGTGCCCCCTGCTAAACCAGCGGTCTATTTTCTTGGGAGGTGAGGGTGCCCGTGCGCACAGCGTATCATGAAGCATTGGAAGGAACCCGGCTCGACGTCGTTCGTCTTGGCGCGTTAGTGAGCGATGCGATCCGCGTCGCGGTGGACGCGCTCGACCATCGCGATGCCGCGTCGGGGGCGCGTGTGGTCGCGGGAGACGACGCCATTGACGATCTTCGGCGGCGCATCGAGGCGCATTGCATCGAGCTTATTTGGAGGCAGCAGCCCGTCGCGGGGGAGCTGCGCGAGATTGCCGCGATGCTGGAGATCGCCACCGACCTCGAGCGCGTCGGCGATTATGCCGTCGACATTTCGAAGAATGCGATCAAACTGTCGGATCAGCCGATGCGACCTCAAAAGGTCGAAATCGATCGCATCGCAAGCGTCGCGCACGGGCTGCTGCTCGATGCCATGCGCGCCTACACCGAGCGAGATCCCAACCTGGCAAGCACCGTCATCGACCGAGACGACGAGGTGGATAAGCTCTACAAGCGCAGCATCAAGTTACTGCAGTCGGAGATGCGCGCCGATCCGGAGATCGTACGTCCCGGAACGCGCTATCTCTTCGTTCTCGCTTCGCTCGAGCGGGTAGGCGACCGTGCCGGCAACATCGCGTGGCACACGAAGGACATGATCGGCGCGGAGTGAGCACGCCGCTTCCGCGCAGCGAGTTTGGAGTCACGCAGCAGTACGTCTATTTGAATCACGCCGCCGCCGGGGTGCTGCCTGCCTCCACGGTGGCGGCGGTCGAGCAGTTCGTTCGCGCGCACGCCGCCGGCGGCGTGCTGGGAACCTTTCCGTACGATCTCCAGATGAGGGAGTATCGATCGAAGATCGGGGGCTTCATCGGAGCGAGCGGATCAGAGATCGCGACGCTCCTCAATACCGGCGCCGGCGCGAATACCGTCGCGCTCGGTATCGACTGGAAGCCCGCCGACGAAGTCGTGCTCTGCGACAACGAGTTTCCCGCCAACGTGATTCCGTGGCTTGGATTGCGTAGTCGCGGAGTCGACGTGAGATTCATCCCCACGAGAGAGGAACGGTTAACTCCCGAGCGTTTGAGGCGGGAGCTCTCCCCGCGGACGCGCGTGGTCGCCGTGTCGTGGGTCTCGTACGCCGACGGCTACCGTCACGACTTGGCGGGTTTGGCCGCGGCGGCTCATGAAGCAGGCGCGCTGCTCTGCGTGGATGCCATGCAAGGGTTGGGCGTTTTTCCGCTCGACGTGCAGGCCCTCGGTGTCGATGCTTTATATGCTGGCGCGGGAAAGTGGATGCTGGGGTTGCACGGGGCGGCATTCTTATATGTAAGTCGCGGCCTTGCCGACCGCTTGGAGGTTGCGATGCCGGGTTGGCGGTCGCTCGCAGACATGTGGGACTTTCACAACTACGAGCAGCCGTTCTCGCCGGATGTCCTGCGCTTTGAAAGTGGCACTCCCAACCTGCTGGGTACGCTCTCGCTCGTTTGCGCGATCGATCTCTTCGAACGTAGCGGACCACAGGCCGTTGCGGATCACGTTCTGGCCTTGACCGACCGCCTTTGTGAAGGACTTGCGGCTCTTGAAGCAGAGTTCTCCACGCTGCGTGGACGAAGTTGTTCTTCAGGAATCGTCACCTTCCGTATCCCTGGCCTCGACAGCATTGCACTTGGACGAGCGCTGGAGAGCCAGGGCATCGTGACGACCTATCGAGCGGGCGGCATCCGGGTCTCGCCGCATGGCTATAATACGGCCGAGGAAATTGACGTCATGGTAAGCGCGGTCGCGCGTCAAGCGCGAGCGAGGGTACCGGTCTAAACGATGATACCGGCATTCGTGCTCGCCGTAGTTGCGGCGACCGTTCCGTTTCCGGCATCCGGCGCGTACAATTACACCGCTTCGATGAGCGGACAGCCGATTGGGCAGTGGAACGTGACCGTCAAAAGCAACGATTCCGCGACCGAGATCGACGAAAACTCGTGGGCGTCGGTCATGGGAATGACGCTTTCGGCGAAAGCAACGCTCGCGCTCGGGCCGGATCTTTCGCCGACGAGATATACGGGCAACTACCTTGCGGCCGGTCAGAACGTCGGCGTTACCGTCGCGCTTACCGCGGCATCTGCGACGATCGCCGGTACGCAAAGCGGCGCTGCCCGCACGGTAGGGCTGGGGGCCGATACGCATCACTTCGTAGTGATCGAACCGGGGTTGCTCGCCGGTCTCTTTGCGCTGCCGGCGCAACTTGCGTCGTGGAATGAGTCGACGGTGACGTGGCTTTCGCCCGTTACCGGCGCAGCGCAACCGCTGATGAAAGACTCGGCAGCCCCACCTGCGCGACCGGCCGGCGTTCCCGCCCAAGACGTCGAGCTTTCATTGACGGGTCAGATTCCGGTCACGATGTGGTACGACCCCGTCACCTTCGTACCCGATCGCATCGAGGTTCCGTCGCAGCACACGATCCTTACGCGCGTGCGCTAGGTCTAGCACCATCCGTTAGCCGTCGCGTTGTCATCCTGACGTTAGCCCTCACCTTGTCATCCTGACGTTAGCCCCGCGTTGCATCCTGACCCTTCGGTTGTCATCCTGAGCCTGTCGAAGGATGACCTCAGCAGCTGCAAGACAGGAACAATAGTTGGATGGGAGCTCGCAGCCTTGCCTGTGACACCATCGGAACAGGTCATCCTTCGACAGGCTCAGGATGACAACGCGAAGCGAAGGATGACCTCAGCAGCTGCAAGACAGGAACAATAGTTGGATGGGAGCTCGCAGCCTTGCCTGTGACACCATCGGAACAGGTCATCCTTCGACAGGCTCAGGATGACAACGCGAAGGGTCAGGA
>DATMKR010000068.1:0-16545 GCA_035571115.1 Candidatus Acidiferrum sp.
TACCGTCTGAGCCCTGGCTTTTGGCTATGCGTATGCCGACGATCCAGGAGCCGAAGAACGCGCCGGCCATGAGCAGCGGTTTGAACGGCATCTCAGGCGTGCGCGCATCGATATATTCGAAGCCGTGAGCGATGGCCGTAAAGAAACTGGCCGCCGCCGTCGTGCCCGGGCAATCCCCAGCCACGCCGGAAGGGCACCCCGCAAAATAATCTGCGATGCCTCGGAAGAAGAGCACGACGAGCTGAAATGGATTGATCGATGCGATCATGCCCATCAGCCCGAGATCTGCATCGCGTAGCCTTTCGAGGCCGCCCTTGAACTCGTTGGCCAGAACCAGAACGGTGGCCGCAAGCGCGAACACCAGCCAAGCTACTTTCTGCCATTGAGTCAGCTTACGCCGCCTCCCGGACTGCGGCGTCTGTTGCTGATTCAGCGCATCAGACACGTCGCGACCACGATCTTCGGAGAGCCGGCGTTCGGGAACGGTGTTTCGCCTCCGTGGCTCGGCACACGCGGTCACACTTCAGCAGATAGGCGCATTACTCTTGCAGAATGAGGCATTGTCGCTGCAGCGGCTCTCCCGCTAGGCACGTCATCTCGAATGTCTTCCGCATGTCTAGACGGCTGATTAACGATCCACCGGTTATCAGATAAAGAGGGGTCGGGAGGCTCGCTTACCTAGGTACCGGGATCTGAGGCTTGCTAACGATGGAACGGCGGCCGCGCCTCGAACGTCGGGAAATAACCCGCGATTCGTGTCTACTCGTAAAGGAGCAACGTAATGAATACGAATGGTTTCTTGAAATACACCGGTGCGCTATTTGCAGTCGCGATATTATCAGCTTGTGGCGGCGCCCTTCGACAGGATCAGGATGACATGGCGGTGGCGCCGTCAACCGCGACGCTCAATGCGACCTATGTAGGTAGGACGCTGTTCGTGAATGGCAGGCCGGTAACGGCGGCGCGACTAAGCCCGCTGCCCACGTACGCCACCATTCTTCCTGACCGGCATCCGAAGTCGAAGACCTTTGAGTACGTCTTCAACGAATACGAGTCGTACGCCAGTATTTTCAACTATCCGAAGAGCACTAACGAGATCGGTATGATCGCCGGCGATGGTGGCCAAGGGTGCACGAACGTCCTCTACGGCTATGGGAAGAAGACGTTCTGGAACGTCGGGGGCCCCGATCAGATCACGGAGTACAAGGTCCCTAAGACGCCGATCAAGACGCTATCTATCCCCGGCTCTTTCCCAACCAGCTGCGCCATGAATACCAATGGTGATCTTGCAGTCGGAGTCTATGAGGGGACGGCGAGTGCCGGTGGCGGCGACGTCGTCATTTTCAAGAACGCGAGCGGCTCGGGTACCGTTTATAGTACTCCGCTGGACGAAGAGTTCTTCGATGGCTACGACAACCAGGGTAATCTCTTCGCCGACGGCTTTACCGGCGACCGCTCGGGTTTCGCGCTCGTCGAACTCTCGAACGGCAGCAGCAAATTCGTTACGATCAAAACGAGCAACTCGGTGCAGTTCCCTGGATCCGTGCAGTGGGACGGCACCTACCTCACCGTGTTCGATCAGGACACGAGCGAGACATATCAGTACACGGTTAGTGGAACGACGGCGACGTTGAAGAACACCGTACAGCTTAGCGGGGATAGCGACTGCGCGCAGACCTGGATCGTTCAGGGTCTTCTCTATTGCGGAGATGCGGGTAACGGCAACGGCGAGGTTTTCAAGTATCCCGGCGGCGGTTCACCGACTGCGGTCCTCACGGGCGCGTTCGATGTTCCGCTCGGGGTGGTGGCAGCTAAGAAATAATCCTCTGCTCTCGCTGGTGCGGCTCTTCGCGTAATTCGTAACAAAGACTAAGGGTTTCTTGCCGTCGTATGGCCTGATACTACGGGCGCGCAGGCGGAGAGGTGGCGTTTTGGGCGCCGGAGCACGCGGCAAATGCGACAACGACAGCTGCCGCGGCTGCTACGCGAGCCGGCCGGTAGAGAATGCGCATGGTCTTTCTCCTCTGAGGCGCCTGCGCTAGCCGATGCTTTTGACCTTCGGCGCCGGCGGTAACTCGTGCGGCCTCGGGGGCACTATTAGGATGCCATGCGAACCGGCGGGAAGCTCTATTGCCTGCGTTATGCTTCGAGCGCGGTCCGAGCGTTCTAGTTTTGTGATTTCGTAGAATCCGCATGGGGTGTTGGGGTCGGTGGGACCATCGATTATATAGGCGTTTGGCTCCATCGAGTTGGCGATCGAATTCGTGCTTTTTAGCACGATAGGGCCCTCGCGATCATCTGGACCGGTCAACTCGACGTACAACTGGTCCAGCGGAAACGGCGATCCTTCGAAAGCGATCGATAGCCGAAATGTCTCGCCCTGTTGAAACTCTCTGTTGCTCATATCGCCAGAATACTCGGCGCGCCTTCCGTCTTCCCTCACAGGGAACCGGGTCATGCTCGGCCTCAGGGTCTCGACATAAAATCGGGCTTGAGCGTCGTGAAGTCGACCGGCACCGAAACGTGCTCTTGCACGATCAGCCACTTACCGTCGATTTTTCGCAGGACATCCGTAACGCGCACCGCCATTGCGTGGAGGTTGCCCATGTTTCCGGAAAACGACTGAATGCTGAGTGTGTAGGCCACGTCGCCGCTAATCGTAACGGACACTTTCTACGCGAGTTTGCGATCGCGCCAGTAATCGACCGAGCTGAACGCGCGATCGCAAATTCAACTTTCGCAACGCCGAGGATACGTGCTTCTCAGCAGTTCTCAAACTGATGTGCAATATCTGCGCGATTTCGTCGTTGGAGTGGCCGTTCGCTACGAGTTGGCTCACCTCGCGCTCGCGCGGCGAAAGGAGAGCGCCGGTCGCGTCGGGGCGGTCGATCTCAAGGCGCCGCACGTCGCGTGCCGCTCCCAGCGCGCGATACGATTCCAGGGCGCGATTCGACTCCCCACCCAGTTCGTAGCCCCGCGCCGCGAGCCACGGCCAGCCGATCGCCTCGAACGCCGTTGCCGCTTCGAGCGCACTCGCTCGAACGTCGAGATCGAGAACGTCGCGCTGAGACGCGAAAGCATCGAAGAGCGCCAATACCGCTTTATTGACGCGGTCGTGGGGGTGCGCCGCCGCTTCGACGAGTTGGCGCCGGAGACTCATGACGTCGCCCTCGGCTCCGTATTGAGCTGCCGCGAGATAGGCAAAGAGAAAACGATGGGGGGCGGGCACGACGGTTGCGATCCTGTGGATCCATGCGGCGGACTCGGCGACTTCGCCGCGCAGGCCGAGCGCCCAGGCGTAGGGTCCTCCGAGCAGGCCGATTGCGAGCTTCATTCCGTGCGCGACGCCGTAGTGGAGAAACGATTCAGAATCATCCCGACGGAGCCGCGCCTCGTCGCCCGAACAGATCCCGAGCACGAAGTTGGCGCTCTTGACGTGCACGAGGATAGCATAGCTCTGCTCCGGTGCGCCCGACGCGTTGCGCAGCATCGCCGCCGCGCCCGGAAAGTCGCCGCGCAGCGTGTGCTCCAACGCCGAAGCGGCCGATGCCAGCGTGAGCGCCGTGGCGTACGCTTCCCGCTCAGGCGGAATGGAGGCGCGAAAGTGATCGCGAGCGAGCTCGATTTCGCCCAAGCCCACGGCATCGAGCGCGATTTGGCAATGCGTGTGGCGCAGCCGGGCTTCCCGGTCGTCGAGCCGTCGCGCCGCCTCGAGCGCGAGGTCGCTATCGGCGCGCCACCGGTCGACGTCGCCGCGCATCGCCGCGACCTTAAATCGCGCCTGATACGCGTGCGTTCCCGTCAACGGATCCAAAATTGGCTCGTGAAGCTCGTTGAGAAACGAGAGGGCGGAATCGCAGTCAAGTGCGGCCACGCAGTTGTAGGCAGTGCGCGCTCGCAAGAGGTTGAGGGTTTCCGCCGGCAGCTTTGGGCCGAGCGCGTCGATCGTCTGACGATAGAGATGCGTGGCGGCGGCAGCGTCACCGCTATTGTAGAGTTGCGCGCCCAGCGCCGACGCGTTTTTCGCAAAGCCTTCGAAGTCGCCGGCCGCCCAATAGAGCTCCCCCGCTCGCCGAAGCCGTTCGATGCCGGCACTGAGCTGATTGAGCGATCCTAAGGAGACGCCGATTTTGTGGACGAGCTCCGCCTCACTCTCTTTACGCTCGGCGAGAGCGCGTTCGTAGTAGACAATTGCGTCGGCCATTGCGCCCATGGCAAACGACTGGTCGCCGGCCGTCTCGGCGTAGGCCGCGGCACGTTTGAAGTTACCGGCGCGGCGCCAATGATGGGCCAGTTCCACGCTCGCCCCATTTTCTTGAGAACTTCGTTCCAGCTCGAGTGCAATCGCTTCATGGAGGGGGCGCACTCGTTCTGCCAGCAGTTCCCCGTACAATACCTCTTGCGTCAGCGCGTGGCGAAACATCATCTCCCCGGGAGCACTCGGACGATCGTAGAGCAGTTGCAACCCACGAGCACGCTCGAGTGCCGCGAGCACATCGTTACGAGTCCCGCGCTGCAGAGCGACGAGGCGATCGATCGAGAAGCGTTCGCCGAGGACTGCCGCAAGCGACAGGATCTTGCGCTGCTCCTCCGAGAGCCGCGCGGCCCGCGCCAAAATTGCACCGCGGATAGATAGCGGTAACCCGCGCTCGTCGTCGCCCCGCCCGCCATCGAGCGCGTCCTTCACAAGCTCTTCAGCGAAAAATGCATTACCTTGACTGCGACGCACGATGCCGGCAACGGTACCGGCATCGAGTGCGTCGCGATGGGGAACTGCCCGCTCGATCAATGCATGGATCGAACGTTCGTCTAGCGGCGTCAGCCGTAGATGCGACACCGATCCCTTCGCAAGAAGCGCCGCAAAGTCGCCAAGGAGTGGATGGTCCGAGCCGACTTCGTCGGAGCGATACGTTAGGACGACCAACATTCGTCGCCGATCGATGCGATCTGCCAGATATGTCAGAAATCCCAGCGTCGAACGATCTGCCCAGTGAATGTCCTCGATCAGGAGTACGCCGGTGCCGCGCGACGCAAATCGTGCAAACGCTGCATCAATGGATTCGAAGAGCGAACCGCTGGGCCGCGAGGCGCCCCGCTCTGCGTTACGTTCAAACGTCAATCGCTGGACGAGCGCGTGCACGGAAGCATCCCGCGGCATCGATCCGCGCCGCTCCATTTGATGGAGCAAATCGCGTAACGATCCGAGTGGTGTTTGAACGAATTCGACGCAACGGGCCAATGCGAAGACGGAACGGCCGCCCGCAAGGCTTGCCTCGAGGTGGCGAAGCAGGCGCGATTTGCCGACACCGGCTTCGCCGCTGATCAAGACTACGTTTCCGTGCCCTTCCGAGGCCTCTCGGCGACGCTCCGCGAGAAAGCCGATCTCGCGGTCGCGACCGACGAGCTCAGGGCGGATGTCCGCGGTCGTGGGTTTGAAACTCAACTGATAAGAAAGCCTCCTTGAATCAAGGGCGCTGACCGAACTCCCTTACTCGTTCGGCGTCGCTTCGGACGATTCCAGCGTCCGACCGGCATGGGCTGCGGCGGGCCGGGACCAAAAGTCTGCGTAATCGGCATTGCGGCGTTCGCCGCGATGCTTAGTGGTTGAGGCCGTCGTCCGACAGGGTTATGTGCGTAGAGCGTGCGGCGCTTCGCGCGCGGCGCTCGTCAATGGGTGATTGCGGCGGGTTATTTGTACGATTTTCCGCTCGCCGTAATGTACGAGGCTCCGGACGTAATGGGGTCGAGGTGAAAGGTCGCCGTAAGGGTGCCGTTTTCGTACTTGAAATCAGGTTTCTGATGCCGACTTGGCCGGGCTGTTCCAAGCTAGCCGAGCGCTTGGACGACGGCTTGTCGCCTTCCTGCCCTCAAGCGTCGACGAGCCCGGCTAGCTGACGGCGCGACGTTAAGTCGAAGCGATCGAAAATCGCGGCAATGTGCGTCTCGACCGTGCGCTCGCCGATTGAAAGCAGCTCGGCAATTTCGCGGTTGCTCTTGCCTTCGGTTGCAAGCCGCACCACCTCGCTTTCGCGGGGTGTCAGTTTATTGGCTCCGGCGCGGTGCCGCGCGCGGCGCGGCATCAGGGTGACCTTGAGCACGATCGGCGGCTCTACGTACTGACCGACCGGATTTTCCGCAACGGGGAGCGGAGGCAAAGCTTCGCACCGGCGCGAGCGTCGCGGACGTCGGCTGCGGCCACGGTTCCTCTACGATTCAGATGGCTAAAGCCTATCCGATGTCGCGGTTCGTTGGCTATGACTACCATCTACCGTCCATTGAAGCGGCTCGCGAGGCTGCTGCTAAGGCGGGCCTGGCCGATCGCGTTCGATTCGAGGTCGCTGCAGCTAACGCTTTGCCTGAAAAGAATTTCGATCTCATCTGCTGTTTCGATTGCGTTCACGACATGGGCGATCCCGTCGGCGTGCTTGCGCACATTCGCTCCCGGCTCAAGCCCAATGGCACGTTCATGATGGTCGAACCTTACGCGGGGGACACGCTCGAATCGAATATCACACCCGTGGGCCGCGTCTTTTACGGCGCTTCGACGATGCTCTGCACGCCAGCATCGCTCGCACAGGACGTTGGCCTGGCGTTAGGTGCCCAGGCCGGCGAGGCACGCATGCGCGAGGTGGCGCAGCAACCCGGCTTTTCGCAGTTCCGTCGTGCGACGGAAACCCCATTCAATCTCATCTACGAGGCGAGGCCGTAAGACACGCTCGTCGATCTTTCTATTCATTGTCTGGCGGTATGCCCGAGGGCTTTTCATTGGCGAAGGTGGAGCTCGGATATTTCGCCGGAATCGTTACAAACTTGCGCGGCACCTGCGTGAAGTCGAAACCGTCGAGCAGGCTGTTGGAGCGAGCGTCCGTGTACCCGTAGCCGTAGCCTGAAGCTCCGAGCGTCGGTAAGGTGAATACCTCCTCCACGAGCTTCAGGATGCTTCCGAACTCGTACTGCGTGTGCGACACGTAGCCTTTGCGGGCGTACGGCGCGACGATGATGCCCGCCACCCGGATGCCCAGTCCTCGGTAGTCGCGATGCGGCGGCTCCATCCCGTCGTAGTATCCGCCCCAATCATCCCAGAGTACGACGATCGCGGTCGAGCGCCATTGGGGACCGTGTCCAACCGCGTTCACGACAGACGCGACCCACGATGGTCCTCGGTCCGATGCGTAGGGACCAGAATGGTCGGAATCTACGCCGTCGGGAACCACCCACGTTACCCCCGGCAAGGTCCCATTCTCGGCCGCCGCGAGCACCTTCGTCTGAGGCGTAATGATGTTGGCCCAGTCGGGGCCGTACCGCACCGAAGGAATCGCATCGAATGGATCCCAGAGATACGTGCCATTGGGGTAGCCGCTTTGGGTTGGCGTGTAGTACTGCCACGAAACGTGCCCTGCGTCGAGCGTATCCGCCACCGTTCGGTACTGTGTGAAACACGGGAACGGGCCGGTACCCGCGGAGATGACACGCTTCCAATTGACTGTGGACGTTTTCGTGCCCGACGGAGAATCGCAGCTCCACGGTCCGGGGCTATACGAAATACCGCCCGCGCGAGTCAGCGTCCCCGGATAGTTTACGATCGACAACTTGTTAGAGATCTCAACGGTGCTTGCGACCAAGTCTTGATGGGCAGTGAAACTCGGACCAAAATCCGTTGGGAAAAGGTGGTCAGCCAATACGTACTGCCGCGCCATATTCCAGTACGGACCGGCCTCTTGAACGTATTTTGGGGCACCACTTGGAACGTAGGTGTACGGCGAATCGGGACCAGTTCCGATGGGCGGACGCAGGCTCGGGCACTGCGCGACCTTCAACTTTTCCGGCGGCTCCTGGTAGAAGCCGTCCATACGCCCGTAGTCGTATGCAGCCATAGCATCCTGCCAGCAATGCGAGATGTCCGTCTTGGAGTCCTCGAGGTTCAGCGCTTTGAGCGGCACCGAAGAGCCGCCGGCCCTGCCGGACATTTTGGTGTTCGCGCCAGGAAAACCCATGAATAAATCGTTGAAGCTGCGGTTTTCCTGGATGATGATAACGATGTGCTGAATGCACGAGGCATTCGCCGCCGGACAGCGCGTCGGTCTGACGTCGGGCTTGCCGTTACGATCCGTATCCTGGACCGCCGAGTTAGGAAGGACGGAGCCTTGAAACGCCGTACCGCCGCGAGTCGAGCAGCCGGCGACAGCAGCGAACGCAAGGAGCAGCACGAACAATCCGCGGCGCTCAATGCGCGCGCTAGTATTAGCCATGACTCCATTATACATCACAATCATCGCGATTACCGAGCACTCGTTTGCGATATCCTCTCGGTCTATGTTACAGACAATTCTTTCCGCCATAGGTGGCGCCCTTAGGAGTGGCCGGGCACATGCCGGCTGTTACAATGCCAGTTGCACGGCCCGTTGTAATGCCAGCAGAGATCCCGCAGCCAGTCGCGGCACCGCCGGTGCGGCCGGTTCCGTCAGCCGCGGCACCGCCCGTGCGGCCGGTTCCCGCTGCGGAAAACTGCGTCCAGGTAAGCGCTCGACGAGCAAGAAATCCCGCCACATGATGCGCCCAGTCGCCGTGCTTTCTGCCCTCTTCCTTGCAACGGTCGTCACCTCGTCTGCCGCGAGCGCCGCGCCGGGCCCCGCTTCAATCGGAGCCGCACAAATCGACGAGGTCCTCGTGCAGGCGCACGTCGCGGCCGGCGGGTCGCAGCTCGACGGTTACGCCGCAATGACGCAGTCCGGCAGCTTTGCTCAAAATGGCGGCCCGTCGAATTCGTTCGAAGGCGTCGTCGATCTGCGCAACGGCTATTCGCGGACTCAGCTCGTGGTCGGCCCGGCAACGTTCCTCCAGGGGTACGACGGTACGCAGTGGGGCCAGCAAAACGGCGTGCTCGCGATTGTGAGCCTGCCGTCGCTAGTCGCCGATGCTGTGACGCAGGCCTACCTGAGCAGCTATGCGTTCTTTCGCCGCGATCAGCAATCGACGTTCAAATCGGGACGCGAGGAGAACCTCGACGGGCAGGCGGCCTACGTTTTGCACGCCGAGCCTGCCGGCGGCTCTCCTGCCGATCTCTACTTCGACGCATCGTCGTATCGTCTCGTGAAGGTCGTCGCGCAGACGGCGCAAGGTATCGACACGACAACGAACTCCGATTTCCAGGTCGTGCAGGGCGTGCCGGTGGCAATGCGGTCGGTAGACGTCAACGCGTCCGGCACCACGTCGGTCACCACGCTCAAGACGATCCAGTTTTCGAAGAGCCTCGAACCCAGTACGATCGCGCGTCCGTCTTACGTTTCGCACGGCACGCTCGCGGCGCCCGTATCGATTCCCTTCGTTAGCGATCTCGTCGGCGGGCTCGGCCATGTCGTCGTTCCGGTTTCGCTCAACGATAAACCGGCAACGCTCGTTTTCGATTCTGGCGGTGCGAACTTCTTGGTTCCCGACGCCGCCAAAAGTCTTGGCCTGCAGGCCTCCGGCGGCATCGCCACGGGGGGCGCCGGCACGCAGCAACAGATGACCGCCTACGCTCATGTTGCATCGGTCGATTTCGGCGGTGCGCGCCTATCGGATCAAAACTTCGTCGTCACGCCGCTGGGCTATCCGCTACTGCATCCGCGCAAAGACGTCGCAATCCAAGGGCTGATCGGCTTCGAATATCTCGCCAACTTCCGAGTCAGCGTACGCTATGCGGATCGCCAAATGGATCTCGCACCATTCGACGAGCCGGCGCCTTCCGGCGGCGTGACGCTGCCGTTCAAATCGGACGGCGCGCACGCTTACGTGCTCGCAACCGTCGACAAGGTATCCGGCTACTATCTTCTCGACACCGGAAACGCCGGGAGCATCGTGCTCACCACGCCATTTGTGAAGGAGCACCACCTCTTTCCCAAGGGCGGCCTGATCTACCGATCGCCCGGCGGAGTCGGCGGCGGCTACTCTGAGACGCACGCCGCGGCGAAAGCGTTTGCGTTCGCGGGTCAAACCTACCACGACGTTCCGGTCAGCATCCCGCAGGTGACTTCAGGTTTTTTCGCAACGCGCGGCGTGGCGGGGAATCTCGGTTCGGGCTTCCTGTCGCGCTTTACGGTTGTCTTTGATTACAAGGCGCAGACCGTCACGTTCATTCCGAATCGTGACGTTGCGATGCCGTTCCGCGCCGACCGCATCGGGTGGAGTCTCGGTCAAGAAGATCTTAGCGACTTTGAGGTCCACCAAGTCGTGCCGGGAGGTCCGGCCGCCAACGCCGGCATCGCAGTGGGCGACCGCATTACGGCGTTTGCTGGAAATCAGGTGGCGGCGGGCTTCGGGTTAGGCGATTTGTTCCCGTACTCCACCGGCAACGCACCGTTTACGGTAACGCTGGATCGCGCCGGCGTCGGCAGAACCGTGACGCTGATGCCGCGCAAGCTTCTTCCGCCGCCGCAGTAGACGACGGCCGTCGAGATAGAAAACGGGAGGGCTAAGGTGATGTTTAGGAACGGAGCCATTCTTTCGATTCTTGCAATCGTGCTCGTCGCTGCGACGTCTCCGACGCCTCCGCCGCCGCCTGCCGTTCGCGACGTTACGACCGTGTATTACGGGGTTTCCGTGCCAGACCCGTACCGTTACTTTGAAGATCCAAAAGATCCAGGCCTGGCGAAGTATTTCCGAGAGCAAAGCACATACACGCGACAGATCCTCGATGCGCTACCCGGTCGGGCGGCGCTCCGCACGCGCATTGCGCAACTCGATAACACCAACGAGAGCTTGAACTCCGTTCAGGTGCTCGGATCGTACTACTTTTACCTCAAGCGAGCTCCGGGAGCAAATACGGCGAAGCTCTACCGCCGGCGAATTGCCGGCGGCTCCGAACGTCTCGTCTTCGATCCGGACACGTTTGCACGCTCGCGGATGCAGCACTACACGTTCGATTACTACTCTGTGTCGCCCGACGGGCGCTACGCGGCGATCGGGACCGCAGAAGGCGGCTCGGAGAAGACCGTATTGCACGTCGTCGACGTCGAAAACGGGCACTTACTGTCGGACGTTATCCAAAACGCGATTTATTTTGGTCCGCAGTGGCAAAACGACTCTCGCTCATTTTATTATTTTCGAACGCCGGAGCTCGGCCCCGACGCTCCCCAGAGCGCGCGCGACACCAAAGGTGTCGTTCGGCTGCACGTCCTGGGGCGGAGTCCGAATCTCGATCCGGCTATCTTCGGCTACGGCCTGTCGCCGCGGATTCCGTTCGCGCCCGAAGACGCAGCCATCATCAGCGTATCGCCTAGAACGAGATGGGCGATTGCCGCGATCTACCATGGCGTGCAAAACGAAATCGCCCTTTATGCCGTGCCCGCCTTCCAGGCAACCAACGGTCAGGGTCGCTGGCGCAAAATCGTCGGCTACGAGGACGACGTCACCGATTTCGAAGTCGTCAACGATACGCTATACCTAAGCTCGCATTTGGGCGCCTCGCGGCATCGGATCCTCGCCGTCGGCTTAACTGACCCGTCGCTGGCAAGCGCGCGGGTGGCTGTCGCCCAAAGCGGGCGCGTGATCGAAGGTTTGAGCCTTGCCGCCGATGGCATCTATCTCCAAGATCTTGACGGTGGAATCTCTAAGCTGCGCCGCCTCGCGATACGCTCCGACGGAACTCCCGGAATCACGACGGAGGTGGCGCTTCCATTCGCCGGTACGATTTCAGAGATTGCCACGGACCGGTTGCGTCCAGGCGTGACTTTCGACATGGAATCGTGGATCAAATCGCCGCTATGGTACCGCGCCTCGGCAACCACTCCGGTTCGCGATACGGGACTTCGAAAAAAGTCGCCGGTCGATTACTCCGGGATCGTCGCACGTGAAGTCTTCGCCCAAAGCGCCGACGGTACCGAAGTGCCCCTTTCGGTCGTCATGCGCGCCGACACCTCACTCAATGCCGAGAATCCCACGCTCGTGGACGGCTACGGTGCGTACGGGATCTCCATCACCCCATCGTTTAGTCCGACTCGTCTCGCATGGCTCGAGCGAGGCGGAGTTTTCGCAGAGTGCCACGTTCGCGGAGGAGGCGAGTTCGGAGAGGATTGGCATTTTGCCGCTCACATCGCCACCAAGCAGCGTACGATCGACGATTTCGTTGCCTGCGCGCACTACCTGATCGATAACCGATACACGACGTCGGCAAAGCTTGCCGGCACCGGTACGAGCGCCGGCGGCGTGACGATCGGTAACGCCATCGTGCAGCACCCCGAGCTTTTCCGTGCTGCGCTCGATGTAGTCGGCGATACGAATCCCACCCGCGACGAGTTTGCCGAGGGCGGTCCCGCGAATATTCCCGAGTTTGGAAGCGTCACCGACCCGGTCGGATTTAAAGCGCTCTACGAGACCGACCCGTACATACACATACGAGACGGGGTTGCCTATCCGGCCGTTCTCGCAATCACGGGAGCGAACGATCCGCGCGTCGCGCCGTGGATCGTGGCGAAGTTCGCGGCTCGCCTGCAGGCGGCGACGTCGAGCGGCAGACCCGTACTGCTGCGGGTCGACTACGACGCCGGGCACGGGGCCCTCGGAGCGTCTCGAGCCCAAACGCAGGCGCTGATCACCGACGAGTACGCCTTCCTGTTCTGGCAATTGGGCGCGCCAAGCGTGCAGCCTACGTCTTCAGGACCTTCAGCACCGCGTCGATCGTATTCCAGTTTCGCGTTGTAACCGGCACACCCAGGGCTTTGTCGATCCGGCCGAGGTATGAAATCGTCTTCATGTGGCGGCGGTAGACGCCGAAAACGAATTGCTTTTTCCGTCCCACGATGCGGACGTACCAATCGTCGTCCGAAGGGATCCCGAATGGCATCGCAGTCAGCCGTCCGGGCACTGGTCCTGTAAGGATGCTAACGAAGCGAACGTGATCCCGTTCCAGCGTGACTCCTTGGAACGGCGAGCGGCCCTCGAGAGCGAGCACATCCGCACCCTCGCAAAAAACCACTTGCGTATCGAACGGCAAACGGCTCAGGAGTTCCGAGCGAAACGTTTGGCGCGAGCCAGGATTGCGAGCGACGAATAAGCCCGTGGCTCCGACGTTAACGACGTCAAAACGCTGTAACTCTTTAGCCACCAGCGACGGACGAAACCGTCGATGCCCACCGACGTTCGCACCGCGCAGGAACGCTACGATCGCCATGCAGCTCGCTTTCGGGCTGAGCGCCCCTAAGGCTACGGGTTAATGGCCGTGGACGAAATATCGATCACGCCTTTTTCCTGGGTAATGCGTTTGAGCCGCGTCTTCGAGCCGCCTTCATACGCCGAAATCGTATTATCGTCGAAGTCCGTCACGTAATAGCGGCGCTCGTTATCGACGGCAACTTGCGGAAAGGCGCGGAGCGGCATGACAAAGGAAAGACCGTCGTTCGGGCACGATTTACTCGGGTCATAATCGATCAGCACGCCCTTGTCGCTGGTATTCTGGGTTCCGATGTAGATCCTACCCGTGGGATCGATCGCAATTGAAAGGCCGCCGGAGGCGTAGACTGGACTATCGGTCGTCGCACTGTAAAGTTGCGTAACCAACGCACCTTTTGCGAACTCCTCTGCCTGTTCGCTGCGCTCGACCGAACCGCTTGGATCCGGGACGCACGTTGTCTTGTCCTTGAAATACACGTACGTAGGACGAGGATAATGCGTGCTCCAAACGTTGTCGTGAGAATCTACGATCATCTGTGTTACCGCTTGGCTCTGCCCGGTCGCGAAGGCGATGGTACCCTTCGTCGTTCCGGCGGCGAAATACGTCACACCGCCGCCGTCGTCCCCGACGTAAAGATCGCCTTTGCGATCGACCGTCGCATAGGTCGGCAGGACGTCGCCCGTGAGGTTCCCCCCCGTGTAGGTCGCAATCGGCTTCTTCGCCTTCCCGCCTTTCTTGGCTCCGGCGGAAAACTCGAGCACGTTCCCAGAGCAATACTGAACCACGTAGAAGTTGCCCGTCGGACCGGTGGCGAGCGACGAACTGTCGCACGGCACACCGGAGAACTGCTCCGTTGCCGGCACCGTGCCGTTTTTCGCTGGCTGCAGAAATACCCCGTAATACCCTTGAGGGGCCTCGTCCACGAAAAACGGCAGGCCGCCGGCTCCGAACGCCGTCGGGCTCGCCACGCCATCCCCTTCGGTGGTTTCCTGCAACTTTAGGTCCGGCAAACTGTAGCGCGCATGCTGTCCGTGGTAGAGGCCGGCCTGTCCGGTGTTGTAGACGTAGAGATACTGCGTCGCCTTCGTCTTCGCCAGAGGCGCTTCTGGCGCCGGTCCGCTAACCGATGGAACCGTGGTCGCCGCCGAACAGCCGCAAATCAAAAAGACGAACGCGCAAAGCGCGGCATGTATAACTCGTTTGGTCATCCTGCACTCCTTGTCGTCCCGAGACCGGTCCGCCATTCTCCAGCGACGAGCCGGTCCCTGTGGAATCGGGTACTAGTCGCCGTCGTCCATGCGGATCCAGCGCGAGTTGGAATTGGGGTTGGCCTTGGGCAGGATGCTGCACGGGAACGAAATTCTGGCCGGGACCTTAATCTTCGTAAACGGCTGCGCCTGAGGCTGGAAGAAGTCATCGAGATCGTGGAGATACGGCGACTCATCCGTAGCGCGGAGAGATTTAAGCCCGAGCGTCTCTTCGGTGAACTTAAGCAGCGTTGCGAACTCGATGTCGGTGTGTGCGACATGTCCGCGCTTTGCATAGGGGGAAACGACCAGTAGCGGTACGCGGAAACCCGGGCCCTGTTGATCGCGCACCACATACGGCCGGACGTGGTCGTAATATCCGCCCCAGTCGTCCCACAAAACGAAGATCACGGTCGAAGCCCAGTACTTCTTGTTCAAGCCGATCGCGTTCACGACGTTCGCAACCCACCACGGCCCGCAATAGCCTGCCGGCACGCCGGGATGGTCCGAGGTGACGAGACCGGGTAAGACCCAGGTGACGTCCGCAAGCCCATGACTATCTCCGACGTCGGTGAGAAACGTGGTTTCCGGCGTGCGAAAGTTTGTGGTGTCGATCCGAGTCGGGAGAAAGGCTTCGAACGGAGTCCGGAAGTGGCAGCGAGACATCCAGTTTCGCGACTTTGGCCACAGGGGCGTCATGCTGATCGACGAGTTCGCGTCGAGCCCATTGATGTTCGCGCAGAGCGAGTGCGCGTAGAGGCGCCACTTGAGGCCCGCTTCGTCGACGCGATTGGCAAGCGACGGATACTTGAAGCACGGGAACGGTCCGTCCGGCTTCACCATACCCTGCTCGTCGAGCAGGGACGTTGTCGTTCCGGCGGGAGAATCGCAGCCCCACGGCGTGTAGGCGCAGCCGAGATAGAGAGCGCCGCAATACCCGGAATCCTTGTGGTAGTCCGGCGCGCTGGCAACCTTGTCGGACTGCGCCGAGAAGAGGAACTGGTGGGCCGTGTACGACTCGCTATTGTGGCCCATGAAGAAGTGGTCGCCGAGCGCGTACTGCCGCGCGATGTTCCAATACGGTTCGGTCTGCGGGTAATCGACGTACGAGTAAATGGTTTTCGTGGAGGCTGTCGGCGTGTAGTCGGGATGCGGCGACGCCGCGACGTTAAAACCATCCATTTTACATGGTGATACGTCTCCGACCTTAAACGGCGGCTGTCCGGCGGGTGGATCGCACGCCCACAACCACGGCCGATGAAAGTTGTCCGGATCCTGCGTGCCCGTCAGAGTTCCCAGGTCGATCTTGGTGAGCGCGATCGTCTTGCCGTCAATCGTCTTCCCGCTCGAGGCGGCGTCGGCTCCGGGGAATGGCTTGGGGCCCCCGAAGATATTGTCGAGTGTCCGGTTCTCTTGAATGATGAAGACAATGTGTGTGATCTTCCCCGACGGGAGCGTGGAGCGTTCGGCCTGTACCGTTGCACCGCTCGGCAGCGCCGGAAGCGCCGGCCCAGGCGACGGCGCTCGGCCACATGCGACGAGCGCAACCGATACGATTAGGGCGATCCAAAATCCGCGCAGCATATAACCCTCCGTTTCGGAGCAACGTGGGGATATTTGCGGAGGTTCCGACCAATCCTCCGCCGGATCGTATCGAATGAAAACAATGCGTCATGACGCGCCAACCGAACTGACGATTCACGCGCGCGAGTTGCGAGAACTCTTTTCTGAGCGCGAGTTCGACCCGCTCGTCGACCACGGGGACGTGCTTTCGAGCATCGCGCAGATCGCTTTGCCCTTAGCCGTCGAAACGCTCGTCATCGCCGCCTGGGTGATAATGTGGCAACCCATGGATACGCTCATTCTTGGACGGCTGCCGATCCGGCAGCAGGAGCGGACGTATCGCACGATCGCCTCGATGCCCGCTATCATCGAAGCGGCCCACGAATGAAAACTCGCACCCGCGAATGCACCATGAAGCAGCCGCCGCGCGTCGAACGTAGGAAACGCCGACCATCGTCGCCGGCTGAGGAGCCACCGTATCATGACGCTCGATGATGCACTGAAGCATCACTTCGGGTATACAACGTTTCGTCCGCTGCAGCGCGAGATCGTAGAAGCGGCGATGGCTGGAAGCGACGTCGTGGCACT
>DATMKR010000069.1:0-3572 GCA_035571115.1 Candidatus Acidiferrum sp.
GACGCGGGTTGGATCGGATTGCCGGTTCCGGCGGAGTACGGTGGGCAAGGGCTGCCGCAGATCCTGCTCGGGCCGACGCTCGAAATGTGGAACGCCGCAAACATCGGTTTCGCCAACGGGCCGCTGCTCAATCAAGGCGCCATCGAAGCGATCGAACTGGTCGGCTCGGAGGAGCAGAAGAAGCGCTTTATCCCAAATCTCGTCTCCGGCAAATGGACCGGTACGATGTGTCTCACGGAACCGCAAGCCGGCTCCGATCTGGCTCAGGTGCGCGCGCGCGCCGTGCCCGACGGCGACCACCATCTGATAACCGGAACGAAGATCTTCATCACGTTCGGCGAGCAC
This sequence comes from Candidatus Acidiferrum sp., assembly GCA_035571115.1. Taxonomy (GTDB): domain Bacteria; phylum Vulcanimicrobiota; class Vulcanimicrobiia; order Vulcanimicrobiales; family Vulcanimicrobiaceae; genus Cybelea. The sequence continues at coordinate 346 of DATMKR010000069.1, forward strand.
GATATGGCGGAGAATATCATCCATCTCGTCCTGGCGCGCCTGCCCGATGCGCCGGAAGGCACGAAAGGCATCTCGCTCTTCATCGTGCCGAAGTTCCTCGTCAATCCCGACGGCAGCTTGGGCGAGCGCAACGACGTCGTTTGCGCGAGCATCGATCACAAGCTCGGCATCAACGGCAACCCGACGTGCACGCTCAACTACGGGGAGAAGGGCAAAGGCGCGATCGGCTACCTCGTCGGCGAAGCGAATCGGGGCCTCGAGTATATGTTCATCATGATGAATGCGGCGCGTTTCTCGGTCGGCGTGCAGGGCATCGCGCTGGCGGACCGCGCGTACCAGAGTGCGCTCGAATACGCGGTCGAGCGCGTGCAAGGGCGCGACCTCAAGCCCGGCTCCCGCACGCCCGAACCGATCTTTAAACACCCCGACGTGCGGCGGATGCTGATGTGGCAGAAGGCGACGATCGAGGCGATGCGCGGCCTCGCCTACGTTACCGCGGCGTCGCTCGATTATTCGGCGCGCCATCCCGACGAAAAGGTGCGCAAGCAGCACAAAGCCTTCGTCGAGCTGATGATTCCGGTTGTCAAGGGCTGGTGCACGGAGAACGCGGTAGAGCTGTGTTCCGAGGCGCTGCAGGTCTTCGGCGGCATGGGCTACATCGAGGAGACGGGCATCGCGCAGCAGTACCGCGACGTTCGCATCCTCACGATCTACGAAGGTACGACCGGGATTCAATCGCTCGATTTGATCGGGCGCAAGCTCCTTCGCGATATGGGCGCAACCGCGCGTACCGTCGGCAAGGAGATGGAGTCGGTGGCCAAAGAGTGCGCCGCGCACTCCGACAAAACGGTCAAACGGATCGGCGAGGCGCTCGGGAAGGCGCTCGCAATCTTGAACGAGACCTCACAGTGGATCGGGATGAACGCGATGGGCGACCTGCATAAAGCCTTCGCGTGCTCGGTACCCTACCTGCGGCTTTGGGGAGCGGTTGCGGGCGGCTGGCAGATGGCGCGCGCGGCCGCAATCTCGGCGACGAAGATCGCCGCCGGCGATTCCGAGGCGGATTTCTATCGCGCGAAGCTCGCCACGGCGGCATTCTATGCGACGCACGTGCTCTCGCAGTGCGCCTGGTATCAGCGACAGATCGTTGACGGCTCGGGCGACGTGATGGCGCTGAGCGACGAGCAGTTTGCCTTGGATCGTAAGGTAGCGGCGGGCGTTTGATACCCACCCCCTTCGACGGCGCTCGGGGTGACGCGGGGAGCGACGCGAATCGCGTGCGTGTAATCACGCTGGATAACCCGCCGGTCAACGCGCTGTCGTTTGCTTATTGCGCCAAACTGTACGAAGCGATCGAGGCCGCACACGCCGACGACGCGGTCGAAGCCATCGTTTTCACGGGCGCAAACGGGCTTTTCAGCGGCGGCGCCGACGTCAACGATTTCAACAACGAATTTCCGGCGGGCGCCATGACGATCCGCGATGTGATACGTGCGGTCGAACTGAGCGTCAAACCGCATATCGCGGCGATCGACGGCGTCGCTCTGGGCGGCGGGTTGGAGCTCGCCCTCGCGTGCGATTACCGTATTGCGTCGCCGCGTTCGAAGCTCGGCCTGCCGGAGATCAGACTCGGGCTGTTGCCGGGCGCCGGCGGAACGCAGCGCTTGCCACGATTGATCGGCGCGCGTGCGGCGTTGGAGTTCATGCTGAAGGGCTCGGCGGTGCCCGCCGCGCGCGTACTCGAGCTCGGCATCCTCGACGAGATCGTGGAAGGCAACGTGGTCGAGCGCGCGATCTCGTTGGCAAAAGAGATTCCGCCGAAGCGGCGCATCTCGGCGCTCGAAGCGACGATTGCGCCTGACGTTCCGATGCAAGCCGCGCCGTTTGTCGTCGCGCAGGCGCATAAGATGGTGCCGCCGGAAGAGAACGGCGGCTTCGCCGCGCACAAACTGATCGACGCGGTTCAGGCCGCGGTCGAGCTCCCGTTTGCGTTCGGCATCGCGCGCGAGACAAGGCTTTTCGACGAGCTCGTTCGCTCGAAAGCATCGCTCGCATTGCGGCACATTTTCTTTGCGGAACGCGAGCTTTCTAAGGTCCCTGGGCTCGAGCCCGCTCAACCGCTGCCGATTACCAAGGCCGGCGTGGTCGGGGCGGGCACGATGGGCAGCGGCATCGCGATTACCTTTGCCCAATCCGGCGTCCCGGTCGTGGTCGTGGATACGAACGAAGCGGCGGTCGACAAAGCGCGCCAGACCGTGATGGGCATGTTCATGTATCAAGTGCAAAAAGGGCGGCTGACGCAGGAAGAGGCGTGGCAGCGCGGCCAGTCCATCACCTTCACCGAGGATTGGAGCGAGTTAGCCGACGCGGACCTCGTCGTGGAGGCGGTCTTCGAGGATCCCGACGTCAAGCGCGAGGTCTTCGCAAAGCTCGACGGGATCGTCAAGCCCGAGGGATTGCTCGCGAGCAACACTTCGACGCTCGACATCGACGCGATGGCTGCGGCGACCAAACGCCCGGAAAAGGTCCTCGGCCTGCACTTCTTCGTGCCGGCGAACATCATGCCGCTGCTCGAGATCGTGCGCGGGCGCGCAACGTCGGCACAAACGCTGGCCACGGCCTTCGCAATCGGCAAAACCTTAAAGAAGAAGGCCGTGCTAGCGGGCAACGCGTTCGGATTCATCGGCAATCGCATGGTCTTCGATTACGTGCGCGAGGCGTTTGCAATCGCGGAGGAGGGCACGGCGCCTTCGCGGGTCGATGCGGTCATGAAAGCCTTCGGTTTTCCGATGGGACCGTTTGCGATGAGCGACCTCTCCGGCCTCGACATCGGGCTGCACGTACAGAAACTTCAAGGCAAAGCCGGCCGAGGGCGCACGAACGTGCTCGAAAAGCTCGTGGAGCAAAAGCGGCTCGGTCAGAAAGCGATGGCCGGCTTCTTCAAATACGATAAAGCAGTCGGCAAGGGACGCGAGCCGATCGCGGATCCGGTCGTCGTGCAACTCTTCGCGGACGAGGCACGGGAGGCCGGAATCGTGCCGCGCGTCGTCACCGATCGCGAGATTCGCGAGCGCCTGCTCTACGCACTAATCAATCGCGGGGCCTATTTGCTCGAGGAGGGCGTCGCCCTGCGACCCGGCGACATCGACATCGTCTTCGTCTACGGCTACGGCTTCCCGCCGCATCACGGCGGACCGATGTGGTATGCCGACGAGGTCGGTGTCGCG
>DATMKR010000070.1:0-16846 GCA_035571115.1 Candidatus Acidiferrum sp.
CGATCGCCTTTTGCGCGGCATCGGCGGCACGGTGCTCGCCGCTGCCCTCGCCGATGCCCATCATCGCCGAGCCGGCGTCCGTCATAATCGTCTTGACGTCGGCGAAGTCCAAGTTGATCAGCCCTGGCTGCGTGATCAAATCGGTGATGCCCGCAATTCCTTGACGCAAAATGTCGTCGGCGTACGCGAATGCCTCGTTGAGCGGCGTCTTCTTCTCGATGACTTGCAGGATGCGCTCGTTGGGGATCGTGATCAGCGTGTCGACCTTGCTCTCGAGCTCGGCGATGCCGTTCTCGGCGGCCTGCATGCGTTTTCTGCCCTCAAAGGCAAACGGTTTGGTAACCACCGCAATCGTCAGCGCACCCGACTCCCGCGCGAGCTCCGCGATAACGGGCGAGGCGCCGGTCCCCGTGCCTCCGCCCATGCCCGCGGTCAAAAAGACTAAGTCGGCGCCCTCCAGGATCAGGGAGAGATCTTCTCGGGACGCTTCGGCCGCTTCGCGTCCCAGCGACGGGTTCGCGCCCGCACCCAAACCGCGCGTTTGCCCGCCTCCGATATGAACGCGATTTTCGGTCAAAGCGCCGCGCAGCGCCTGCACGTCGGAGTTAACCGCAAAGAAGTCTACGCCGGCCAAGCCGGCGGTCAGCATGCGGTTGACGGCATTGCAACCACCGCCGCCAATGCCGATCACTTTGATCGTTGCCGCGTGCGTCGGCTCCGAGATAGAACGTCGTACGTCAGCCATTTCTTTGGGTTCCTCCGTCGAAAAGAAGTTTAAGTCCACAGTTCCGCCAACCATCGTTGAATTCGAGGAAGGGCTCCGCTGCGCCGTCTCACGTGCGATGCATCGTCACCCGCTCCATTAGTGCCAAAGACGACGAGTCCTATTGCCGTTGCGTATTGCGGCGACGTCATGGCGTCCGTCAAACCGCCAATCGTATTTGCCGTCCCGATGCGAACCGGCAAATTGAAGACTTCTTCGGCGAGCGGTTCGATGCCGGGCAAGAGCGCGCCGCCGCCGGTAAGCACGACCTCGCCGAGGACCAAATCGCGCGGCACGTTTTCAACGATTTTTTGCCGAGCCATCCGCAGCGTCTCCAAGACGCGCGGCACGACGATCTGCCGAAGATCCGCGGTGGCGTGCTCGCGCGTTGCACGGCCGTCGAGCGTGCGAACGGCGAAGACGGCTCCGTTCTCCCCCGCACCCAAACGCTTCTTGACGTCTTCGGCCTCCGCGAGCGTCGTCTTCAACCCCAGCGAGATATCGCTCGTGAGCACGTTGCCGCCAACGGGTATCGTGGCCGTGTAAATTGCACTGCCCAGCGAGTAGACGGCGATGTCCGTCGTGCCGCCGCCGATATCCAGAAGCACGACGCCGACCTGCTTCTCTTCCTGGAGCAGGGTCGCGGCGGAGCTCGCAAGCGGCTCGAAGACGACGCCTTGCGTCTCCAGACCCGCACGCTCGACGCACTTGAGGACGTTGGTGATGAAGCTCGTGCTGCCCGTCACGATGTGCGTGTCGACTTCCAGACGGCCGCCGGACATGCCGACCGGATCGCTGACGCCCTCTTGGCCGTCAACCGTGAAGTAACGCGGGAGGGCGTGGATGATTTGCCGGTCGCTGGGCAGATTGATGATCTTGCTGGCGTCGATGACGCGCCGCACGTCCCCTGGCGTAACTTCCCGATCTTCGCCGGAGACGGCAACGACCGCGCGATTATTCGTGCTTCGGATATGGTCGCCCGTGATGCCGACGACGGCCTCACTGAAATGGATCCCGGCCATTCGCTCGGCCCGCTCGGTCGCCGCTTCGATGGACTTGATCGTCTCGTCGAGGTCGACGACGACGCCCTTGCGCATCCCGAGGGTCGGAGCCTCGCCAAACCCAACGATCTCGAGACCATTGGGGCCATTCGTCGCGACGACCATGCACGTCTTGGTCGTCCCGATGTCGAGCCCGCAAAGGGTCTCGTGCTTCATGCGCTGCGTCACCTATCCTAGAAATCCGGGTTGGCCACGATATATTGTGGTTTAGACGCCCGACTCCTACTATGGATAGCAGGGGAAGGGCGGATTGCCAAGCCTTTGCGGACCCGGCGTCTTCTCCTTGAGGACAAACCAAGCAAAGATGTGGAGAGGCTGTGCACAAAACCAACTTCGAAACCGCGGTACCCCCTAGAACCGCGGCTTAACTTCGGGTATTATCCTTTCTTAATCGCACTACTCATCTTTGGGAGTTCGCTTTTGAAACGCACGCTTTCTTTAATCGTCGTCACGCTTGGGTTGCTCGCACCGATGTGCGTTCGCGCAGCGACCGTTAACCCAACGGCAATTCCCGACGGCACCTACACCGTAAAAGTAGAGAAGATCCTTGATTCTAAACACATTCAAGTGGTCATGGATAACGGCTCGGAGGCGACGTTGGCTGCCGGACGGTCGACGGTCGACTTTTCGAAGATACAACCGAGCGACCAGATCAAGATCTCGCTCATCCAGGGAACGGTAATGGTCTACCTCGATCTTACGAGCCACTAGTACCGCGACGCTCTAACGATAAACGACGACCGGCGTCGCCGGTGCACGAACGTCGATCGCCGAAACGCTTTGGCGACGGTGCACGACCTGTGCGAGAATGGCGTCGATCAAACGTACCTTTCGTCCGATGTCATCCGGTTGACCCAGAAGCAAACGTGGGTCACCGGCGATGTCGGCGATGATGTCGCCGTAGCGATCGAAGGCGAGCGTTGCCGGCGTCAGCCCCCCCGAAGCCATCGCCGTATAGACGTCGCGCAAGACGGCGGCGTCGCGAGCAGTCACGAACGCGCCAGGCCGCAGGCTGCCATGCAACGTCAGCGTGAACGCCGGCAACACTTCGTCGCCCGCAGCCGGCGAAAGAACCCGCAACTCGCGATCGACGACGGCGCTCTGCCCGTCGGCCCTCAAAACTGCGAAGGGCACCCGCTCGCTGACCGCAATCGTCAACGATGCCGGCGGAAGCCGGTGAATCGAGGCCTTTCCGATATACGGAATCGTGCGAATGCGGGCGGCGATCGCGTTGGTGTTGTCCAGCCAAATGCTTCGGTTCGCCGGGATATCGGCAGTGCGTAGAATCTCGCTGCTGGGGACGCGCCGGTTGCCGGTGACCGTGACGTGGCTGGGATCGAAGCCCGACCACATCGTAAAAAAAGCGCCGCACGCCACCGATAGTATGCCCGCCAGCGCAAACAGTATCCAAAAGGGGCGGATACGCGCGGCCGCGGAGCGCTTTACCCTCTTGGATTTTGAGTGGCGGCTGCTCAAGGCATCACGTAGCGTTCGATCGCCTCTGCTACACCATCGTGTTCCAGATCAGAAACGACGGCATCGGCACCCGCTCGAAGCTCACTCGGCGCGGAACCCATTGCGATCCCAAAGCCTGCAGTCGCTAGGAGCGGAGCGTCGTTCCAGGAATCGCCAATGGCCGCCGTCTGCTCGATCGGCACGCCGAGACGCATCGCAACGTATCGGAACGCGGCCCCCTTATCCACGGCTGGATCGAGGACTTCGACGAATTCAGGCAAGCTGCGCGTGACATACGCGCGCGCGCCTAATGCGGTGTGCAGTTTCTGCGCGTATGCCGCGGCAACGGGCGCATCGGCAACGACGACGGCTTTGGTGGCAGCGCTATAAGCAAACGCTTCGCGCAATGACGGCACGATGACCGGCTCGCTCATCGCCAAAGATGCGTACAGGTCGGAAAAACGGTTGCGCGCCTCGCAGTAGTACTCGTCGTTGCGGTAGAGCTGTAGGTGCATGCCGTCCGCCTGGGCCATCGCGGCGAGCTCTTGCACGATCTCGTTGTTAAGCGCGGAATGCTGCAGCACTTCGTCGGTGGCGGGATCGACGATCGCCGCTCCCTGGTAGCAGATCAAGGGCGCGTCGAAACCGAGATCGCGCGCGAAGGGAAGCGTGGCACGGTACATGCGCCCCGTCACGAGGCACCCCGCTACTCCGGCCCGCATCATGCGCTCGATCGACTCGCGGACGGCGCTCGAGATTGAAAGGTCGCGGCCGACCAGCGTTCCGTCGACATCGAAAGCTACGAGACGAATCAACTGCCGTAGCGCATTCGAGCCGCCTGAGCGTGGTTGGGAAGGCCGTCACCGTCGGCGAGCGCAGCTAATGCTCGCGCATCGGTCGCCATCCGATCGCCGCTGTTTTCGACCACACTGAGCGTACGCGTGAAGTCGGCCAGGCAAAGGCTCGACGAAAAGCGCGCCGTGCCCGATGTCGGGGCGACCCGGTTCGTTCCCGCCAGATGTTCGCCGCTCACCAACGGCGTAGCGTCGCCGATAAAGACCGTCCCGGCAGTGAAGATCCGCTCCAAGTACCTCCAAGCATCGCGCACTTGCAGGCACAGATATGCCGGCGCAAAGCGGTTGAGGACATCGAGAAGCTCGTCTCGCGATGAAGCCGCGATGAGACGGCAGTCCTGCAAGATCGCCTTGCTGACGAACTCGCTGCGCTCCAACGTTTGCAGGTCGAGCGTATCGATGAGCTGAGCGACTGCGTCCAGCAGGGGCCGCGATTCCGAGAGCACGGCCAACCGCGTAACGTCAGGACGCTCGGCCGCGGAGAGAAGTTCGCCGACGACGTACTCGCTGTTGGCGCCCTCATCGGCCACCACCAGGACCTCCGGAGGCCCGGCTAGAGCGTCCACGCCGCATCGCCCGAAGACTTGCCGCTTCGCTTCAGTGGTCCACCGCCCGCCACGCCCTACGATCTTATCAACGGACGGAAGCGAGCGCGTTCCCAGTGCCGCGGCAGCGACCGCCGTCGCGCCGCCGATGGCGTAGAGCTCGTCGACGCCGCAGAGCGCGCACGCGAAGAGCACCGCAGGCGAGAATCCGGTCGGGCCCGGCGGCGAGAGCACCGCTATTCGCGATACCCCGGCAATCTTCGCGGGTACCGCGCCCATCAAAATCGAGGTTGGTGCTCCCGAGCGCGATGCGTACACCGCGACCGAACGCAAGGGCCTGCGTACGAGCGCGTAACGCGTTCCGTCCTCTTCCACGTACTCGATATCGGGTTGCCGTTGGCGCCGCTGAAAACGCGATAAGCGTTCCTTTTCCAGCTCTAACGCGATGGCAATTTCGGGAGGGACCAGCAAACGGGCGCTTTCGAGCATCGGTATCGGTACGCGCAGGTCGGATAGTTCGAAAGCGTCCGCCTCGAATCGGCGCGCATGCTCGAGCAGCGCGTCATCACCGCGCGCGTCGATGTCGGCGATGATGGCGGCAACCTCATCGACTAGCGCCGCGGGCATGCTCCATCCGACATCGAGAACGCCCGCCAATGCGGCTTGGTCGCAAGCCGGAATAACCTTCATCCGTAGGCGTCCAAGCTGCCTTCGCGCACGCCGTTAGGAGCGAAGATCCGCTCGAGCTCGCCGCGCACCCGCGCGTCGCCGGCGATGGCTCGCGCAACCCGTTGAGAACGTCCTTGCACGTGCATGACGACGGGCACCTCACCCGGCCATTCGTCAATCAAACGGGCGAGCCGATCGATCTGATCGCGATGCGTTACGTCCACGTGCCAGCCGCTCGCACCGGCGACGACGGCGAGCACCGGCGGCGGCACGAAGTTTGAAACCTCGTTCGCCGCAACGGAAAGCTCCACGTTGGGTTCGTCTCCGGGAGCCGCGCCGGGACGTTCGCGCAATCGCAAACGGCCTTTGACAATCAGTATCGCGTCTGGCGCAAAGAGGTTCGCGAACTGGGCGTAAGCCTTCGAAAACAGCACGACGTCGGAGAAGCCCGTCGTATCCGCGACCTGCGCGATCAAGATTTGCTGATTCGATTTCGTGACGCTGCGTCGCACCGCCGTTACCGAACCGGCAATCGTGACCGCGGCATCCTCCTGCAGTTTGGCCAAATCTTTGAGGGGCAGCGCTCCGGTGCGCCGCAGCGCCGGTTCGTGTTCGGCCAGCGGATGGCCCGAAACGAAGATACCGAGCGTCTCTCGCTCCCACGCCAGCATCTCGCGCGTCGTCGGTGCCGCGACGTTGGGAAGCTTGGGTACGAGCGTCGGCGATGCGGTGTCGGTTCCGCCGAAGAGCGAAACCTGACCCAACTCGGCGTCGCGCGTCGTTCGGGCTGCCAGTTCGAGCGCCGTATCCAAGGCGGCGAGCTTTTGCGATCGGTTTCCGGTCAGGCCGTCGAGCGCTCCGCATTTGATCAGCGCCTCGAGCACCCTCCGGTTGACGTGTCGGGCATCGACGCGTGACGCCAGGTCGAAGATATCGCTGAAGCGTCCGCCGGTATCCCGAGCCTGGATGATCGCTTGAACGGCGGCCTCGCCGACGCCCTTAATTGCCGCCAAGCCGAATCGAATCGCGTCCCCGACCACCGCGAAATCGACGAGCGATTCGTTGACGTCCGGAGGCAGCACGTCGATCCGCAGCTTCTTAGCTTCGTCGATATACTCGACCAGCTTGTCGGTCTTGTCCTTCACCGACGTCATCAAGGCCGCCAAGTACTGAAGCGGATGGTTGGCCTTCAAGAATGCGGTCTGAAAAGCGATCCAACCATACGCGGCCGAGTGCGCCTTGTTGAAAGCGTAGCCGGCAAAGGGCTCGACAAAATGAAATATCCGCTCGGCCAGCGCTCGATCGATGCCCGAGGTCGCGATCGCCCCGGAGACAAACTTCTCCTGATAGACCGGGATCTTCTCCTTCTGTTTCTTTCCGATCACCTTGCGGAGCTCGTCGACTTCGCTCAGCGTAAAGCCCGCAATCTCTCGAGCCATCTGCATTACCTGCTCCTGGTACACGGCGGTCCCATAGGTTTCCGCCAAGATCGGTTCGAGCTTCGGATGCAGGTACTGCGGTTTCGAACGACCGTGCTTGTTGGCGATATATTGCGGAATCCAGTCCATCGGACCGGGACGATAGAGCGCGACGAGCGCAATGATATCCTCGAAGCGCGACGGTTGCAACTCCGCGCAGACGCGCTTCATACCCTCCGACTCGAGCTGAAAGACGCCCATCGTCTCGCCGCGACTCAGCATCTCGAACGTCTTATGGTCGTCGATCGGAATCTCGGAGAGATCGAAGCCCTCGTCCACCGTGCGCCGTATCTCCCGCACGGCATTTTCCATCACGGTCAGATTTCGAAGCCCGAGGAAATCCATCTTGAGCAGACCGATCCGCTCGATCCAATCCATGTCGTACTGAGTATTGATGCCTCCGTCTCCAAAGCGGACGAGCGGCGTGTATTCGATCAGCGGTCCCGCCGAAATGACTACCCCTGCCGCGTGCGTCCCTGCATTGCGTGCCAGTCCCTCGATCTCTCTCGCCGTGTCCAACAGCTTGCGGATCTCCGGGCGAGTGGCATAAATCGAGTTGAGCTCGGGAATCTGCTCGATCGCGCGCGAGATGCTCAAACCGCCCGGACCCGAAGGGACGAGCTTCGCGATCCGGTCGACGTCGGGGAGCGGGACGCCCAGCGCCCGGCCCGTATCTCGGATCGCCGCGCGAGCCGCCATCGTTCCGAACGTGACGATTTGGGCGACGCGATCTTTGCCGTATTTTTCCGTTACGTACGCGATCACTTCATCGCGCCGCTCGACGCAGAAGTCCGTATCGATGTCCGGCATCGAGATGCGCTCGGGATTCAAGAAGCGTTCGAAGAGGAGGTTGAAGCGCAGCGGATCGAGATCCGTGATCTTCAAGCAATACGCGACCAGGGAGCCTACCGCCGACCCGCGACCGGGTCCCACCGGAATGCCCCGATCGCGCGCGTACTTGATAAAGTCCCACACGATCAAGAAATAGGACGAGAATCCCATCTTGGTGATCACGCCGAGCTCGTACTCCAGGCGTTCGCGCAACGACGGGTCGGCCGCCGTGCGCTCCTCACCGTAGCGTTTTAGCAAACCTTCTTCGCAGAGCTCGCGCAGGTAATCCGCATCGCTTCTTTCGGGCTCGCCGGAGGCCTGCGAAACGGGAAACTGCGGCAAATGGAAGATCTTTTCGGGGATACGGATATCCACTCGCTTCGCGATCTCGACCGTGTTCTCACAGACCTCCGGAAGGTCGCTCCAGAGCTCGCGCATCTCGTCGGGCGACTTCAAATAGAACTGATCGGAGTAGAACTTCATTCGGTTTGTATCGGAGACCGTCTTTCCAGTTCCGATGCAAAGCAACACGTCGTGCGCGGCGGCGTCCTTTTGCTCGAGGTAATGCGAATCGTTGGTCGCGACGAGCGGAACGCCCAGTTCGCGCGCAATCCGAACGAGACCACCGTTGATCGTGTCCTGCTCCGGCATGCCGTGGCGCATCACTTCGATGTAAAAACGGTCGCCCACGATCTCGCGATAGGTCTTGGCGTTCTGCATTGCGGCGGCTTCGTCTCCCCGTAACAGTGGTGCGGCGACCAGTCCGGACATGCACCCGGAGAGCACGATCAGGCCGTCGTTGTGCTTTTCGAGAAGTTCGAGATCGATGCGCGGCTTGTAATAATAGCCTTCCAGGAAGCCTTTGGATACCAACGCGACGAGATTTCGGTAGCCGATAAGATCGGCAGCCAGCAGGGTTACGTGAGCCTCTTCCCTGGCGCTGCGATCCAGACGGCCGCGCGGCGCCAAATAGGCTTCGCAGCCGAGAATAGGGGTCAGACCGAACTCCCGCGCAGCGTAGTAGAACTCCATCGCCCCGTACATCACGCCGTGGTCGGTCAGGGCGATCGCCGTTGCCCCTTCCTCGGCAGCACGACGGCAAAGGCGATCGATCCGGCAGGCCCCGTCCAGGAGCGAGTACTCGGAGTGGACGTGTAAATGGACGAACCGGCTCACGCGCACGTCCCCGAAGAAGGCACCCTAACGTTTACCGTAAGCGGCACGAACGAACCTGCGAAACCGCGCGACGCGTGACGGAGCTCCACGTTTCGGCGGCGAAGCTGCGCGACCGAAAGGAGCGGAGAAACACATGCAACTGGAACCATATCTTTTCTTTCACGGGCGCTGTGAAGAAGCGCTGAACTTTTATAAGGATTGTCTGCGCGGCGAGATTGTCGGCATCAATCGCTTCGCGGGCTCGCCGATGGAATCCCAAGTGGATCCAAGCTTCAAGGACAAGGTGATGCACGCTAGCTTCGTTGCGGGCGACGTGAAGTTTATGGCATCCGACGGACAACCCGGGCCGGAAGCGGATGGTGAGGACGACATCGCGCTCTCCCTCGCGACGACTGATGCCGCGGAGGGCGAACGCGTCTTCGCGGCGTTGGCCGACGGCGGGAAGGTCAGCATGCCTTTGGAGGAAGCCTTCTGGGGCGGCAAGTTCGGATCGCTTACCGACCGGTTCGGCGTACAGTGGATGGTGAGCGTTCACTCCAACTGAATAGGCTGGCGGCTCTGCTAGGGAATGGCGTGCGTCGCTCGGAGCATCTCCAGGACGGTAGGTACGGGCAGTGCGTAAACGGTCGCGCCGTTGCGTCCCGTCATGGTCGTCGCTTCGAAGAGCGCGTCGTAGATAGACGCTTCCGTTGCTTCGGCAGTCGCGGAATAGAGCGCATCCAACGCATCGTCATCTTCGAGAATCGGCTCCTTCGGGGGCGCGACGGTGAAGTCTGCAATCCGTGGAAAGACGTGCGTCGTCGAAAATGCGAGGATGAGATCGCCACTGCCGACCGACGACGTGAGCCCTGTGCGGGCCATTCCCATCGCGGCGCGCAGGGCAAGAGCGCGCAGCTGACGGCCATCCAGCGGTGCGTCCGTAGCGACGACGATCACGATGCTTCCTTCGGCGAGACGCCCGCGCAGCGCGGTCCTTTTGGGAACGACGGGCCTACCCTCGTGGAGGAGACGCTCTCCCACGGGAACGCCCAAAATGCGCAGTTGCCTTCGACTGCTGCCGGTATTGTCGTTAACCAGGACGCCGACGCGATACCCGCCGAGCTCCGCAGGTAGTACCCGCGACGCCGAACCGATACCGCCGCGAAAACCGAATGCATTCATTCCCGTGCCCGCGCCAACGCTTCCGCGAGCGAACTCTCCGGGCGTTGCGGAATCGAGAAGCCGTACGACGTCGGCGGCGCTGACCGCTCGGGCCTGGATATCGTTCAGGAAGCCGTCGTCGCACTCGGCCACGACGGGAAGTGGAACGTCATCGCCCCTTCCGACGGCAGGATGATGCTCGATCACCCAACTGACGACGCCGTCAACCGCGCGACCGACGTCGAGCGTGTCGGTCAACACGACGGGTTCCTCAAGGTAACCCGATTCGTCGATCCAGTGCGTCCCCGTCATTTCGCCATTACCGTTGAACGCAAAGAACGCGGCGGATACTTTGCGATCCCAGGGGTCGTCATTGGGTAGAACGGCAGTCGCGCCGGTGCGTATATCGTCACCTGCGATTTTTGTCAGATGCGCAACCCGAACGCCGCCGACGTCGGTAATGGCGTCCAGCGGACCGGACGCAAAGAATCCGAAATGAAAGGGTAAAACAGCAAGGACCGGGACCAATAGCATCCACCGCATGCTGCCTGCATTGGACTCCGCCGAACGGCGGCCTGCAGGCTCGCCTGCGCGGCGTGGGAAAGCAATATGGGAAGCCTGGCGCTGGCAGGTAAAGAGGAGGGATCGTCATTCTTTCGCTTCCGGAAAAACTCAAGGTCGTCAAGCTGTGGGAGAACCTGTCGGCTCCCGCGCTGATCGAACACGCAATCGTTCGAGGCGAAGGCGTCCTCGGCCCCAGCGGGCAGCTCATCGTGGACACCCGTCCGCATACCGGCCGCTCGCCAAAAGATAAGTACTTCGTTCGAGAACCCTCCAGCGAAGCGCACATCGATTGGAGCGAAACGAACCAGGCGATCGACGCCGATCGTTTCGATGCGCTTTTCGAGCGAGTGGCCGCCTATCTCTCGGAGCGAGAGGCCTATTCACTCGATTGCTACGCCGGCGCCGACGAGCGCTATCGCGTACCGCTGCGCGTCTATACCGAAATGGCCTGGCACAATCTCTTCGCCCGGCACCTCTTCATTACGCCGGAACGCCCGGAGCCTGATTTCGTCCCCGAGTTTACCGTTGTCGATGCGGCCCTTTTCCAAGCCGATCCACAGCGCGACGGAACGCGATCCGGCACGTTTATCTTGGTAAACTTCGGGCGCCGAATGATTCTAATCGGCGGAACGCGTTATGCAGGCGAGATCAAAAAATCCGTCTTTACCGTCATGAACTATCTCTTGCCGCTGCGCGAGACGCTGCCGATGCACTGCTCGGCCAACGTCGGCCAAAAAGGGGACGTCGCGGTACTCTTTGGACTCTCAGGAACGGGTAAGACCACGTTGTCGTCGGATTCTAAGCGACCGCTGATCGGTGACGACGAACACGGCTGGTCGGCGGACGGCGTTTTCAACTTCGAAGGCGGGTGCTATGCGAAAGTCATTCGCCTTTCACCCACCGCGGAACCCGAGATTTGGGCCGCAACCAACCACTTTTCGACGGTGATCGAGAACGTCGTCTACGACGAGCGCACTCGGCAGCTCGACGTGGATTCCGATGCAAAGACCGAAAATACTCGCTCGGCCTATCCTCTGGAGTTTATTCCCAACGTCGTGCCCGGCAGTAAGGCCGGACACCCCAAGACGATCGTGATGCTGACGGCCGATGCGTTCGGCGTGTTGCCCCCGATTTCGCGGCTCTCGCGCGAGCAGGCGATGTACCATTTTCTCTCCGGTTATACGGCGAAGGTCGCCGGCACCGAACGAGGCGTTACCGAACCGCAAGCGACGTTTTCCACGTGCTTCGGTGCGCCGTTCATGGTGCATCATCCGACGACCTACGCGCGCCTTCTCGGGCGAAAGATCGACGAGCACGACGTCGATTGCTGGCTGGTAAATACGGGCTGGTCGGGAGGTCCCTACGGCGTGGGGAACCGCATGGCGATCGCGCACACGCGAGCGATGGTCAACGCCGCAATCGAAGGGCGAATACTCGACGACTACGAAACCGAGCGCTTCTTCGGCTTGAGAATTCCCAAGAGCGTGCCCGACGTGCCCACTGAAGTTCTCAATCCGCGCGATTCCTGGGCGGACAAGGCAGCCTATGACGAGCAAGCACGCAAGCTTGCGCAACTCTTCTACGACAACTTCAAACGCTTCAAATCCCACGTCTCAGAGGCGGTTGCCGCGGTTGCGATCGAGCCGCTTGCCCGGTCCTAATCGGGCCTTCAGGCACATCTAAACCGCAGAGCGTAAGATCGTGCCTATGAAGACCACCTTTTTGGCAGCGGGCGCGTTCGTGGTCGCACTCGCAGTGCCGTCGCTCGGCGCTTACGCCCAGCAAAGTCAGCCACAGGGCGTTAATGCCCAACGCACGACTCGAAGTCCGGCAAACCTTACGCAACGTTGGATGAAGCGGCTCGGAAATCTCAACCTTTCCGGCGATCAGCAACAGCGCATACAGTCGATGATCGATCAGTATTCGCAGGCTCATCCGCAAGGAAGTCCGCGTGATCGCGATGCGAGCCGCGACCTGCGACGTCAGATCATGAGCGTGCTCAGCAGCGAGCAACAGAGTCAGTATCGCGCAGAGATGCGCGCACGCCACGAGCAAATGCAGCACCAGCACGCCCAGCAGCAGGGCCCCTCCGGACAACCGCAGGATCAGGGACCAGAGGGTCAAGGACCGCCGCCGGACCAGGGACCGCAGGGTCAAGGACCGCCGCCGGATCAGGGACCGCAGGGCCAGGGACCGCCGCCGGATCAGGGACCACAGGGTCAGGGCCAGCCTCCGCGCTAGGCCCGCGCGCCGGCGCCACCTCGAAGTTAGGGTAAGACGAAGGCTCCCGTGAAAGTAAACGCGATGCGCACGGGAGTCTTCGATTTTTTTCTGCTCGTTGTCGTCGTTGTCGCGGCAAGTAGCTGCAGTCCGCGTGCACGCGCCGCGGCGACCGAGCCGGTTAACTCCGCGAGTCTTCGCGTTCCGAGCGGATTCCTTATCGAAACGATTGCGAGCATCCCCGCCGCGCGAGAGCTCGTCGCTCTTCCGGACGGTAACCTGATCGTCGGGACGCTACGGCACGACGTGTACGTCGTTCCCAATGCGGAAGGACTCGCCGTAAGCCCGCGAGTCTTCGCAACGCTCGACGACGATCGCGCCGCCGGCGTTGCTTTTTCAAACGCTCGCTCCGAAATCTATGTCGCCACGACGAATCACGTTTGGGTCCTCGCGTACCCTGGCAAAGCGAACGCACCCGACGTGCGCCAAGTCGCAGACGTCCGCACTGGTGCGATCGCACCGGAGACTGACGGCGACGTTCATATGACGACGTCCGTCGCATATACCGGCGGTCGCCTTTACGCTTCCGTCGGCTCTTCGTGCAATGCAACCGTCGACGGTGGGAAAAGCCCTTGCACGGAAGTGGACCCAACGCGCGCGGCCGTTTCCGTTATGAATCCGGATGGTTCCGGCTTTACGCAACGCGCCAAGCGCATCCGTAACGCGATCGCACTTGCCGTTAACCCCGAGACCGGTTCGTTGTGGGTCGGGGACGCCGGGCAAGACGATCTTCCGTTCGGCCACCCTTACGAATTTCTCGACGATCTTTCGGCCCATCCCGGAGATGCCGACTACGGTTGGCCCGAATGCGAGGAGAATCACCACGCCTACTGGCCCAGCTACGACTGCTCCGCGACGGTCGAGCCACTCGTCGAGCTTCCCGCATACTCCACGATCATCGGTGCGACGTTCTATCCGAAACTCGCGCGCGGTCCTTACGCCTTCCCGGCTCGATATCGCGGTGGGCTCTTCGCCGCAGTACACGGCTCCTGGCACAGGACGCGTGACGGCTGTTTCGCGGCCCCGCCTCGCGTTGTTTTCGTGCCGATGGACGGCGATTTACCGGTAAAGCCCGTGAACTGGCAGAATCCGAATGCGCAATGGACGGATTTCGTTTCGGGGTTTCAGACCGGCTGCCAAACCAGGACCGGCCGCCCCACCGGCATAGCGGTAGGGCCCAAGGGCAGTCTTTTCGTCGCGGACGATGCGGCGGGCAAGATTTATCGCATTCGGCCACTCCCCTCGGGGCACGGCTAAATGGCGCGTGAGGCACTGGCGATCTTGGTCGGCGGCGGCCCTGCACCCGGAATCAACGGCGTCATCGCCGCTGCGGCAATCGAAGCCCTTAGGTGCGACTTGAGCGCGATCGGCATCTACGACGGGTATCGCGACCTCGCGGCCGGCGGCAAGCCCAAAACCGTCGAGCTTACCTTCGATCACGTTTCGCGCATCCACACGACCGGCGGTTCGATCCTGCGGACGTCGCGCACTAATCCGGCGAAAGACAACGCCACGCTCGAGCGCTGCGTCACCACACTCGATACACTCGGGATCCGCTACCTTGTCTGCATCGGCGGCGACGACACGACGTACGGCGCGGCCAAGATCGCCGAACGCACGATGGGCCGCATCGGCATTGCAACGGTTCCCAAGACGATCGACAACGATCTGCCGCTCCCTGACGACGCCCCGACCTTCGGCTTCGAGACCGCACGCGCGGTCGGTGCCGGCGTCTTAGAAACCCTCATCGAGGACGCGCGCACGACGACGCGTTGGTATATCGTCGTCTGCATGGGACGCAAGTCCGGGTCGCTTTCGTTGGGTATGTGTAGTGCCTCAGGTTCCACGGTAGCGGTTTTGCCCGAGGAGTTCTCGGAGAAAACCTCGCTCGCTTCGGTTGTGGACACGATTGTCGGCTCGATCGTGAAGCAAGCCTCGATGGGGCGCGGGTACGGTGTCGCCGTCGTCGCCGAAGGGATCGCGGAGCGCATTGCGGACGACATCGTTAGCTCGGCAGAGAGTCTCGGGCGGGATTCCTTCGGGCACGTTCCGCTGGCCGATATTCCGCTTGGAACCATTCTGCGAGATGCGGTGCGCAAGCGTCTCGACGAGATCGGCGTCAAATCGACGATTCATACGAAGGATATCGGCTACGAACTGCGGTGCGCAAAACCGATCCCCTTCGACGTCGACTACACCCGCACGCTCGGCTTCGGCGCCGTTCGCTATCTGGTGGGCGGCGGCAGCGGAGCGCTGATCGCCTTGGCGGACGGCCGCGTGAAGCCGATGAAATTAGACGATCTGCTCGATCCCTCGACGGGACGAATCCGGACGCGGCAAGTCGACCTTAGGTCGGAAGCCTATCGCGTCGCGCGAGATTATATGGTGCGACTCGAGCCCTCGGATTTCAGCGATGCCGAAAAGCTTCGCGCACTGACGGCTCGAACCAGTCTCGATCCAGGGGCGTTCCGTGCCGAATTCGAGTACGTCGCGCGCCTTTGAGCTACGGCGGCACCGCTGACGGCGAAGGCTTTCCGAGCGAATCCAGAAGCGCCTGCGCCTTCGCAGCTCCGGCTTGGTCGTTCACAATCATATAATGCCGTTGGGCGTTGGTTGCCGAGATACGCGCTTGGTCCGCATCCCCGAGCTTTTCTTCGATTTGCGCCCGCATGAAGTGGCCGTCCGCATCGTCCACGTCTGACTGGATGTAGAGGTCGACTGTCCGTAACGCATCGGGATACGCGCCCTGTGCCATCAGCGCTTTCGTGAGCCAGTAATACGCATTCGTGTCACCGGGGTTCAGTTTGAGCGCCTTGGCGAGATCCACAGCGGCGGCACTCCACTTTTGCTGCGCTATCTCGGCTCGCCCACGGTAAAAGTACGCATCGTCGCTCGTCGGATCGATGGCGGTCGCGGCGTTGCAATCGTTGACGGCATTGTCGTATTTCTCCAGGGCGATGTACGCACGGCACCTCGCGGTCAGGTTGCGAGCGCCGTTCGGCGACAGCGAGATGGCTCGATCGGCGTCGGCAAGGGCCGCTTGGTCACTCCCTTGATCCAGATTCACCAGCGCGCGAAACCGATATGCGTAGGTCATCTTGGGGTCGAGTTCGATCGCCCGATTGCAGTCCTTCATCGCGCTGCTGCTCTCGTCGATTTCGTAGTAGGATTCGCACCGAGACGCCCAAGCGTAGGCGTACTGCGCATTGATCGCCAGCGCAGCCGTGTAGTCGGCGATGGCCGCTTCTTGCTTATTCATCGCCTCGTAGTCGTCTCCGCGCGCGACGAAGGCTGTGGCGTCCTGGGGGTGCGAGCGCAGGTAGGCGTCGAGCAACGCGATCGATTCTTTAAACTTGCCGTCCTTGTAAAGCGCATCCGCGCGCGCGACGTCGGGCGGACTGATCTGCGCGAAGCAGATGCGCTCCGCGGAGCCCACGAGGACCGCCAGAGCGACGGCGCACAACCAGGCGCGCCTCATTGTTGCCTGCGGCGCGCGGGCGCTTCTGGACGCCGCTTAATCTTGCGAAGATCGCTCATGTCGTTCCGAGGGCCTCCGAATGCAATAGCGGCCCATCGCTGAACGATGGGCCGCTATTGTTGGAAAAAATCTGGCACCGTCCTACTTTCGAGGGGCCCTGCGGCCCGACTATCATCGGCGCTGGCGGGCTTAACTGCCGTGTTCGGGATGGGAACGGGTGGGACCCCGCCGCCATGGGCGCCAGAAACCTTGGATCCCGCCGCGATGGCGAGCCGGAGCTCGAGCCGATCGCGCCGGGAAACTTACAAAGCTGTATAGAGAAGAACTCCCAGGTGTCACGAGAGCGTTGCGTAGTTAATTAAAACTTCCGAGCTATTAGTACCGGTCAGCTCCACGCCTTGCAGCGCTTCCACCTCCGGCCTATCAACGTGGTAGTCTACCACGACTCTTCACCCTTTCGGGATTGAGATCTCATCTTGGAGTCAGTTTCACGCTTATATGCTTTCAGCGTTTATCTGATCCGAACATAGCTACCCGGCTATGCTCCTGGCG
>DATMKR010000071.1:0-2512 GCA_035571115.1 Candidatus Acidiferrum sp.
GAGAGATATCGGGGCGACACGATTTGAACGTGCGACCTCTTCGTCCCGAACGAAGCGCTCTACCAAGCTGAGCCACGCCCCGAAGCGACCCCGTACTTTTCACGGAGGCCTGCCGCCCTCCTTGTACTGCTGCGCGGGACCCCAGGCCGAAACCAGGTTAAAGCTGGGAAGTTTCTAAGAGTTAGGCTCCGTTGCTATGAGATATGTGATCGTAGGGTGTGGACGCGTCGGGTCGGCACTCGCAAAACTGCTCGATTCCGACGGCCACGAGGTAATCGTCGTCGACGAAAATGCCGCGGCATTTAAACGTCTCGGACCCAAATTCAGAGGACACGAAGTCGTGGGAACCGGCATCGACTACGACGTCCTTAAGCGCGCGGGTGCGGCGACGGCCGATGGCTTTGTTGCCGTCACCAACGGCGACAATCGCAATATTATGGCTGCCCTCATTGCGCAGCGCATGTTTAAGATAAAGCGGATCGTTGCCCGCATCTACGATCCACCCCGAGGACAGATGTACCGCGAACTCGGCGTTCAAACCGTCTGCCCAACGACGGTTGGGGCAAAGATGATTCGCGACGTTTTGATCAAGGCGCCCTGGGATTCGCAAACGTTCGACCTCGGCAAGCTGACGTCGCTGTCGGCATTCGTCGGGCCCGGGGATGCCGGCAAGCGGGTGGGAGAGATCGAGGAAAGCGGACGCGTGCGTATCGCGGCAGTCCGTCGCAGCACGCTCGAAGTGATGGTTGCATCGAGCGAGCTCCAGTTGGAAGAGGGCGATGAGCTCAGCGCGGTCGTCGCTCCCGAAGCGATCAGCAACTTCGCCCAGCGCTTTCCGCAGGCTGCTCCGCGTACCAAAGTACCGGCCTAAGACATGTTCATTCTGATCGTCGGAGGCGGAAAAGTCGGGACGTACCTAACGCGCGCGTTACTCAATCAAGGCCATGAGGTCGTCGTCATCGAGAAGGACGAGCGCAAGGCGAAAATGCTCGAACGGCTTATCGATCGTCAAGCAGCCGTCGTCGGCGATGGATGCGATCCGGTCGTTCTCGAAGCGGCGGGGGTGAGCCGCGCCGACGTCGTGGTTGCCGACACCGGCGACGACGAAGACAATCTCGTCGTCGTCCTCCTCTCGAAACGAAAGTCGAAAGCCCGCTGCATCGCGCGCGTGAACAACCCCGCCAACAAGCTGATCTTCAACTCGCTCGACTCCGACGATCCGGTAATCGTGATTTCGTCGACCGAGCTCATTCTGGACGTGCTCAACGAGCACGTCAACGCCTCGAAGTACCGCTCGATGCTCGAAACCATGCATCTCTTCGGGAAAGGCGACATGCAGCTGGTGAAGGTCGCCATTCCCGAGCGATCGCCCGTCGACGGGAAGCGTTTGGCGGAGATCGACTTCCCGCATAACTCGGTGGTGGTAGCGGTAGACCGGCCCAACCAGGATCTGGAGATCCCGACCGGCGATACGACGCTTCGCGCCGGCGACGCCATGATCGTTATCGTCAAGAACGGCGCGGCCGAACGGATCCGGACGGTTATCGGCGGCTAAATATAGCCTTTCTTCAGGGCGACCACCGCGGCTTGCGTTCGATCGGCTGCCGAAAGCTTCTCGAGAATGTCGCGAATATGCCCCTTCACGGTACCCAAACCGATGTGCAGGCTCTCTGCGATTTCAGCGTTTGCGTTGCCGTCGGAAATCAGGCGCAGAATTTCGGTTTCACGGCCGGTCAGCGGAGAGAAGCGCGCGTCGCTGCTCTTCGACGCCGAGAACCGCGCCAGCACCACGTGAGCGATTCTCGGATCGAAGTATGCCCCACCCTCACCCGCGATCCGAACTGCCTCCACGATCCGCTCGGGTTCGGAGCTCTTTAAGCAGTACGCGTCGGCGCCCGCAGCCAGCGCCGCGAGTACCTCTTCCTCGAGATCCACCATGGTCACGATCACCACCCGCGTCGACGGCAACTCCGCGCGCACTCGTTTCGTAAGGGTCACTCCGTCGATGCCCGGGAGGCCGATGTCGATCACCGCGACGTCGGGGCGTTCGCGCGCGATCGCTTCCCAGCCGGTGACCCCGTCGGCGGCTTCGGCGACGACGTCAAACGACGCATCAAGGGCAGTGCGCAGCCCGGCGCGCGTCAGGGCGTGATCTTCGACGATGACGACCCGGGGGCGCGTTCCGCTCTCGGCGCTCAACTCTGCAAGGCCGGCAGCGTCATCGTAAAGGTGCTTCCGCGCGGCTCGCGTGGTTCATACTCCACCGTTCCACCGTGCTTCTCGGCAATCCGCCGCACGATGTATAAACCGAGCCCTGTTCCCGCGCCGTGGTAGCCGCCGCCGAAGCGCTGAAAGAGGGTCTTGCGTTGTTCCGGCGCCACCCCATAACCGTCGTCCTCGACGGTCATTCCGATAAAGTTGCCCTCGCGGGCGGCGCGAGCGGTGACGTGTCCAGCGCGCGGGGTCGCGTCGATGGCGTTGGCGAGCAGGTTTACGACCGCGCGGCGGATCT
>DATMKR010000072.1:0-3021 GCA_035571115.1 Candidatus Acidiferrum sp.
CGAAAACTCGGCGTTATAGACCGAGGGACGGCCGTCGATTTCCAAATGAACGACCCGCCGCACCCGCGAGACGCCGGCGCGACTAAGTGAAAGCCGAACTTCGGGCGCCTCCGATTGACGATCGGTATCGAACCGCAGTCCGCGCTCTCGCCGGCGCACGAGCCCGTTAGCCGCCACGTCCACGAGCTGCGGCGCTATTTCCGCGAGCGGAACGGCGTTATAGAGGCGAGCATCGAGCTGCGGCTGCACGATCTGTCCGTCGAAAACCAAAAGGTCGAGGTCGATCGGACGCGCCTCGAGCCGGCGCGTTCCACGCGCTCGACCGACCGCAAGCTCCACGTCGCGCGCAAAGCTCGCAAAGGCTTGCGCATCGAGCTCCGTGCGCAGCGCCGCCGCTACGTTCAAGTAGGCCGGACCTTGCGCCCCGCCTGCGGCCTCGGACTCGTAAAACGCCGAAACGGTTAGGACTTGCGCGCGCGCGCGCAAGCGCTGCAGCGCGGACAGTATGTTTGCCTGTCGATCGCCGAGGTTCGAGCCGATGCCGACGTAAAGGTCATGCACGGTAAGCTCTCTTCTAGCCGCTGGCGGAATTCCCACCGAACCCATCGTATCGTAGTCGGACCATGCAAAGCCTCCCCCTTTATCCGTACGTCCTCGATCCAAAGCTAACGACGCAGGTCTGGGGCGGCGACGAACTCGTGCGAGTCTACGGCAAACATGGCGATCCGCAGGCTCGCCTGGGCGAATCGTGGGAATGCTGGGATACCGATCGAGTTGTCAACGGGGCGTTAGCCGGCTGTATGGTTGCCGATCTGCGCATGCGCTTGGGCCCCAAGCTCCTGGGGGACATCAATCCCAAGCGCATCTTTCCGGTGCTTACGAAGATTATCACTGCGCACGATTGGCTTTCGGTGCAGGTTCATCCCGATGACGCGTACGCGCAGCGCGTCGAACATCAGCCGTTTGGGAAGACCGAGTGCTGGTACGTTTTGGATGCCCAGCCGCACGCCCAAATCATCTACGGATGGACGCGCGACACCTCACGAGAGGAATACTTGCAGCGCGTCGCCGATGGGACGCTCGGCGAGATTCTGCGCAAGATCGATCTCAAAACCGGCGACACCGTCTACATTCCGCACGGGGTCGTGCACGCGATCGGGCCGGGCGTGACCGTCTTCGAAACTCAGCAGGCCTCCGATCTCACGTATCGGATGTTCGACTTCAACCGCGTCGGTCTCGACGGTAAGCCGCGCGAGCTCAACGTGCAAAAAGCCGCCGACGTGCTGAACTACAAGGCCATGACCACCGGCACGCTTCAGCAAATTCCCTATCATTTCGAGGGCCTCGACCGAACGGCGCTGATCGCCGACGAGCATTTCGTCGTCGAGCGGATCGTGGCGACCGGCGAACCGGCGTCACTGCGGACCAACGCACGCCCGCTGATTCTGATGTCCCTCAACGAGCCGCTCGAAGTGGCAACCGACAAATCCAGCGTTGCGCTATCGCGCTATCAAACGGCATTGATTCCGGCGTCTGCGGAGTGGTGCACGGTGAGTGCCGCAGGAAGCGATACTTCACCGTTTATGTTCGTGACGCCGCCGCACGACCGGGAAGGCCTGGCGGTGCGCCTGGTCGCGGCGGGCATTCCGCAAGATTCGATCGATCGCTTCCTGGAGCAGTTCTGAATCCGTCCCCCGAGACGCTCGCAACGCTTTATGGCACGCCGCTGCTCGTCATCGATCTTGACGCCGTCGATGCCGGCGTAAGCGAACTCGTACGGTGCGCGACGGATTTTGGGGTCGAAGTCTCCTACGCCGCTAAGGCGTTTGCAACCGTCGAGTTCTTGCGCTACTTAGCCCGCTACCCGATCGGCGTCGACGTCTGTTCGCTGGGTGAGCTCGTGACCGCGCAGCGAGCCGGATTCGAACCGGAGCGCATTACGCTGCACGGTGCGGGAAAGTCTGACGAGGAGCTGGTGGCCGCGTGCACGGGATGGATCGGATCCATCGCCGTCGACGGCATCGCGGAGCTCCAGCGGCTTGCGGACATTTCGCGAAACGGACATACGGCGACCGTGATGCTTCGCCTGAACGTCGGCGTCGATGCAAGCACACACGCCTTCGTGCGCACCGGCGGCAAAGATAGCAAGTTTGGAATCCATCCGCGGGATGAGCGCGCCGCAGCGTCGCTGCTCTTGGCCAATCCTCAGCTGCACTTCACCGGCGTCCACGCTCATATCGGCTCGCAGATCTACGACGAGTCGGCCTATTTGGAAAACGCGTCGGCCCTCGTCGCAGCGGCGCAGCGCTTTGCAACCTTCGGACTGCAGAGCCAACGGATCGTGATCGGCGGCGGATTCGGCGTACCCTCCGATCCCGACAACGACCAAAAACGACTCGACATTACCGCCACCGTCGCCGCCGCCACGGCCTGCGTCCGCGACGCAGAGCAAAAACTCGGACTCGGCCCACTTCTGGTAGGGATCGAACCCGGACGTGCGATCGTCGCCGATGCCGGCACGACGCTCTATCGCGTCCTCGCCGTGAAGCGCCAATCGCAGCGCACCTTCGTTGTCGTCGACGGCGGCATCGCCGAAAACCCGCGCCCCGCGCTCTACGGCGCTCGTTACCACGTCACCACCGTCACCCCGAGGCACGAAGAGGACCAGGAGGTTACGCTCTGCGGCCGCTCGTGCGAAAACGACGAACTCGGAAGGATGCGACTCCCGCGTGACGTCGCCCCCGGCGACCTCCTCGCGATGCAGTCGACGGGCGCGTACACCTACAGCATGGCCGGCAACTACAACCGTTTTCCCAAACCAGCCGTCGTCGGCGTCGCAAACGGCACCCATCGCCTGCTGGCGCGCCGCGAAACCGTCGAAGACGTCCTCCGCAACGACGCCGTTTAGCCTGTCGGGTTGTGGCTCTACGTGATGCTGAGGAGCCGCTCGTCGCTCCGCATCCGTGCTCCGCTCCTACTGCCTGCCTCCTCGCTCCGCCATCCGGGCTCCGCTCGTCGTGC
>DATMKR010000073.1:0-5363 GCA_035571115.1 Candidatus Acidiferrum sp.
CGGCCCGACCATCGCACCCATGCCGAAGATCGCCATCGCAGCGCCACGACGTTGCGGAGGAAAGGTTTCAAAGAGGATCGCCTGCGCCGTCGGTTGCAGAGCGCCGCCGCCTAACCCCTGAACGATGCGATAGAAGACCAACACCCAGATCGAGCGCGCCGATCCGCAAAAAAACGATGCGACGGTGAAGAGCGCGAGAGAGATCGCGTAGAACCTCTTGCGCCCGAGCAACGCGGTCAGCCACCCGTTGAGCGGCATCACGACCACGCTGGCCAGGATGTATCCGGTAGCAACCCACGCGACCTCGTCGACCGTCGCGCCGAGGTTGCCGCCGATCGTTTGGATGGCGACATTGACGATGGTCGTGTCGATGATCGCCATGATCATCCCGAGCATCACGGTCACCGTAATCAGAGCGACCGAACCGCCTTCGCGCTCTTTCATAAAGGCGTCCTACCCATCCCCGAACAAGGGACGGTTCGGTGCAGCCACCCTTCGATATGCCACGTAAGAGAACGGCCGCTCTTCTCGTTGCCGCGTTTGCGATCTTCGCGGCAATCGACGTGTGCGCGTTTCGAACCGGGCTCTACCACGCCGTACTCGACCCATCTTCGAGTACCGGCAGTTTCGAATCGGCGATCGCGCAGTCCGCGGCCTTCCGCGGCGATCCGCGGCGCGACGTCTTGGTCTTGGGCGATTCGCGCATCTATTCGGGCCTCGACCCCGCGGCGGCAAGCGCCGCCGGCGGCCGGCTGCGCTTTCTCAACGGCGGCGTACCCGGGACGACGCCACGCTGCTGGCCGTTTTTCGTGCGCGCGATCGACCCGCAGGCGCGGCGCTTTCGCGCCGTCGTCATCGCGGTCGATACGTATGCCGACGACGACACCGCGATCGGCAGCCTCGACGGCGACGATCGCCCGATGGATCTCCGCTACGTGGTCTTTCAAACGCGCCTGACCGATCTTCCGAAGCTGGCCGGCTCGTTCTCCGACCCGCGCGAGCGCGTCGAGAACGGAATCGATCTCTTTTGGAGAGGTCAGGAACTGCGCGACGACGTTCAGGCGCTCGTCGCCGATCCGCTCGCACGTATCCGGGCGCTCGAACGGGGGCGCGGCGATGCGGCGTACGATCCGCTCGCCGCTCACCCGCGAAGCGAGTCGTTGGCCGGACTGCGGGTCGATTTCGCGACGAACACGATCGTCTATCCGCCGAGCATCTCCGACAACGCGCGCAGCGCGATCGCAACGCAGGTTCTGGCGATCGCCAAACCGAGCCCTTCGTATGCGCGCTATCGGCGCGAGTGGCTGGCGCCGATCGCCGCGCGTTACGCCGCAACGGGAACGCCGGTCTTCTTCGTGCGAATTCCGACGCGTCCGGCGCACCGCGAGGGCTCGCAAACGCCCAGTGGTTCGCTGCTCGAAATTGCAGCGCAGGATGGCGCGCGCTTTATCGACGCGGCACCCTATCTCGCGCTGGAGCGTCCCGAGCTCTTTGCCGACGAGGACCATCTCAATGCAAACGGCAGCCTGCGCTTTAGCCGCCTGCTCGGCGCGGACGTTGCGCGTCTGTTGGGCGATCCACCACGGGGTATGCCGGCCTCGCTAATTTCCAGGTTAACCGCTCGGCCGGCATACCCCGTAGCGGATCGGGGGACGGCTCCGCCAGCGTCTCCGGCGCCTCCGCAACGCGAGCATCACTCGCTCTCGTGGTTTGCGGCCGCCTGTGGAATCGGCATTCCGCTTCGGTTCCAGTCGTATGAGTTCTGGCTCTTCTTTGCGATCGTCGTCGCGCTCTTCTATTTGCTCCCGCGCCGCTACGGGCGGATCGTCCTCTTGATCGTCAGCTACTATTTTTACGCCCGTTGGAACGCCTGGTACGTTCTCTTCCTCTGGATCTTGACCGCGAGCGACTTCGCGATTGCGATTTGGATCGAGGACGCCAAAGAGCGGCAACGGCGCAGTATTCGACTGCTCCTCGGTCTGGGCGTGACGGCGAATCTCGCCTTCTTGGCAACCTTCAAATACACGAACTTTGCAAGCAGCACGGTGGCGGCGCTGGTCGGGATGCACCAAAATCCGTGGCTCGTCAATCTCTTCGTTCCGATCGGCATCAGCTTTCACACGTTTCAGAGCATCTCGTATCTCGTCGACGTCTATCGCGGGCGCACGGTCGCAGTTCGCAAGCCGCTCGATTACGCGCTGTACCTCGCGTTTTTCCCGCAACTGCTGGCCGGACCGATCGTTCGTGCGGGACTCTTCTTCGGCGAGCTATTCAACTGGCGGCCGCCGGGCCCCGAGGATTTTACCTACGGCGCAGCGCGCGCGAGTTTCGGCTTAGTGAAGAAGACGGTGATTGCGGATCAGTTCGCTTCGGTCGCGAACGCGTACTTCGACGGGATCGCAAGTCACCCGGGAGCGCTCGCAGCCTGGAGCGCGCTCTTTGCCTTCAGCATGCAGATCTACTTTGATTTCTCGGGTTACAGCGACATCGCGATCGGCTGCGCGCGCATGTTGGGCTTCGTGTTTCCGGAGAACTTTCGCATGCCGTACTTGGCGACGAGCATCACGGATTTCTGGCATCGCTGGCACATCACGCTCTCGACGTGGCTGCGCGATTATGTGTACGTTCCGTTGGGCGGAAACCGTGACGGCACGCTGGCGACGCTGCGCAATCTGATGATCACGATGCTTTTGGGCGGGCTCTGGCACGGCGCGCAGTGGACGTTCGTCGCGTGGGGCGGCTTTCACGGCGTACTGCTTTGCGTCGAACGGGTTTTCGGCATCGGGCGCGCAGAGGAGCCGCGCAAGGTGCTTGCGGTGGCCGCTCGCGTTGCGCTGACCTTTTGCCTCGTGACGCTCGCGTGGGTTTTGTTCCGCTCGCCCAGCTTCGGCGTTGCCATGACGGTCTATCGCGCGCTTTTTGCGGGCGGAGCCGGGGCGACGCTGCTGACCGGCTGGCAAACCCTGCTCGCCGGCGGCATCGTTGCCTTTGGAGCCGTGCGCCTGGTGCTCGAGCGCCGCAACGTGGTGCTCTCGTGGCTGCAACTGCGTCCCGACCTGCAGGCGGGAGCACTCGCCGGCTTGCTTGTCGCCCTGCAGCTTTTTTCGTGGTCAGGCGTTTCCCCGACGTTCATCTACTTTAAGTTCTAAGGTAGACTATCGGAATGCACGACGCGCAGGAGCAAGCGATCGCAACATCCCTGTTCGAGGGCCGGCGCGTGATCACACTGCGCGGCGAATGGGACATCTCCAACCGGGATCGGCTTCGGGAGGCCTTGACCGCATTGGGTCACGACCAAGACGTGATCGTGGACCTGCGCGAGGCGAGCTTCTTCGACTCGACGGCGCTCGCCGAGCTGATCTCGCTGTACAAAGGGTTGACCGAACGGGAGCACCGGCTCGAGGCGCTCGTTGGCGAGAGCAATATGCGTCGGATCCTGGAACTGACCAGCCTGGACGCGCTACTGGGCGTCTCGGGTCAGCGCGCTCGTTACTTGACGGAGCGCCTGCCGCGGCCGAAGGAGCCTCCGGTTTGACGTCGCTCTCCGAGACGCTCCCCTTGAGCGGGCACCGCGCGTCGGTTGCGCGCTACCTCGAGGGAATCGAGATTTCGTTCAACTCGGTCGCCGGACGCATCATCGCCGAGCGTCTACCGGTTCGCTGCGCGCGCGATCCGATTCGCCCGTGTTTGCTGCTGTGGGCCTGCGTGGCTAATGGCGGCGACACCGCGGACGCGCTCCCCGTCGCCGCCGCCTTCGACCTGTTCGACCGATTCATGCTCTTGCACGATGAACTCGCCGACGTCTCCGCAGAGTCAATCGCCCGGTGGGGTCTGGGTCAGAGCCTCAACGCCGGTGATGCGCTCTATGCGTTAGGCTTTCGGATGCTGGCCAGTGACGTTGGGGATCCCGAACGCCGCCTCGAGGCGGCGCGGATCGCCGGTGAGGCCGTTCTCGAAGCTATTGAAGGCCGAGAGACGGCGTTGGAGGGCCGCTGTGCGCTCACCGGGGCCGCGCTGCAAGCCGGTGCCGTCATCGGGGGCGCGAGCGGCGAGGTCGCGCTTGCGTTTGCGAGTGCCGGGCGTGCACTGGGAATGGCGAGCGAAACGACCGATACGGGCGGCGCGCGCCGCTTCGCGCAGCAAGCGTTGGCGCTGTTGCAACCCCATACGCGCAAAGAAGATCTCGATGCCTTTGCGGAAGTCGCGCTGTACGTTGCACGACGAACGGCCTGAGCGTTCGACCCCGTCGCGAAAGGCGGAGCATCTTCGAATCAACATCGAGCGCGACGTCGACGGCAAAGGCGTCTCTGCCGGGTTTGAGGCGTATGCCTTTGCGCACCGCGCGCTGCCCGAGATCGACCTCGCCGACGTCGACACATCGACGCATTTTTTCAGGCGCAGACTCGCGGCGCCGTTTCTGATCTCGTGCATGACCGGCGGAGCGCCGGAGGCAACTCGAATCAATCGCCGCCTGGCGCGCGTGGCAGCGCACCACGGCTTGGCAATGGGTCTCGGCTCCGGTCGCGCCTTGCTGGAATCGCCCGAAACGCTCGAAAGCTTCGACGTCCGCGCGGATGCTCCGGAGATCTTGCTTTTCGCAAACCTCGGTGCGGTACAACTGAACAAAGGCTACGGCGTCACGCAGTGCCGGCGTCTCGTCGAAATGCTCAAAGCCGACGCGCTCGCGCTGCATCTCAATCCGTTGCAAGAGGCACTGCAGCCTGAGGGCGACACGTGCTTTCGCGGACTGCTCGCGCGGATCGCCGAGCTTTGCGCCGCTGCCGATTTTCCGGTCGTCGTCAAAGAGGTGGGCTGGGGTATCGGTCCCGACGACGTGCGCGCGCTCTTCGACGCGGGTGTCGCGGCAGTAGATGTCGCCGGCTCGGGCGGCACCTCGTGGAGCGAGGTCGAGCGCCATCGGATCGCAGAGCCGTGGCGAGCGCGCGTTGCCGGCGCATTCGCGGCGTGGGGCATCCCGACCGCGAAGGCGATTGTCGCCGCCCGATCCGTTGCGCCGGAGGGCGCGCTGATCGCCAGCGGAGGCATCCGAACCGGCCTCGACGCCGCCAAAGCGCTGGCGCTTGGGGCCGATCTCGTTGGGATTGCCGGGCCGTTCCTTCGGGCTGCCGATGAAAGCCTCGAAAAGGCGCTCGATCTTGCCTGCGAGTACGTCGAGACGCTGCGCATCGCGATGTTTTGCGCCGGCGCAAGAACGCTCCGCGACCTGCGCGGCTGCCTTGACTAATAAGACTATGTTTAATAGGCTAGGCGCGCCCGGCGCAACGCGAGCTCGGCTGGGACGGCGGCCTGAAGTTTTGGATAGCGGAAGACTTCGATGAGTATTTGCCGGAAGAGTTTGCCGA
>DATMKR010000074.1:0-12174 GCA_035571115.1 Candidatus Acidiferrum sp.
TTGCTTGTCGATGTCGGGTTTGCTGTAGACGTGATGATCGTTGAATAGAATAGGAATTTGGCCGGATGGCGGCGATCCGAAGTCCGCCGTTGGCGTTGAGCTCATCTGCGCGACGCTGTTGCCATTGTTTCCAGACGTCGCGTTCGACGGAGCCGCAACCGCGCTTAACCCACATAGCGCTACGATTAGCGCGGCGAGTAATCCGGTGCTCAGTCGTTTCACGAATGCCTCCTTAGAAGATGACGTTTGGCCGGGCAAGGCAGGTTCCTTACCACATGCCGATGGACGAGCGGGCGCCCAAGGCGCAGCCTCCCGTACAAGGACACGATACGCGTTATTGGTCGATTACGCAACGTGGTAAGCGCCAGAGCCACGCCGCCCCGACTAACGTCTCACACAGCGCCATGGCAAAAGCAACCCGCGGGGCCTGGTGTCCCGCGCCCAACCGAAGGGCCTGCAAGACCGCCGTCGTCAACGCGGGGGCGATGATCTGCGGCAATACAATGGCGAGGTTCCAGATCCCCATCGCCGCCGCCATTGCGTTCATTGGAAGTAGCCGGCAAGCGATTGCCCAGTCGGCCACAAGGAAGACTCCCCAGCCCAAACCGGCAAGCAGCGTCGCCGCGACGACGGCGGCGAGGCCGTGCGAGACGATGAAGAGGGCCAACGCAGCGATGAATCCCGCGGCGCCCGCCGTCGCAACGAGCCGCTTGTCCATACGGTCGCTCGGGCGGGCGGCAAGTGCCGCGCCGACCGCACCGACGAGCGTAAAGCTCACGATGAGTATGCCGGTTTCGCGCCGCCCGTCGGCCAACGTCGCCGCCCCAAGCACGCCGTTCACGTAGAAAAGCAGATACCCTAACAGGGTGTAAAAGCCGACGTATACGAGGGCGCGCGAAATAAACAAATCCACGAACGCCCGCGTGACCGGCGGCCGTTTCTCGGCTCTGTCCGCCGCGACGCATAACCTCAGCCGTCGCACGTGCGCGGACGTAACCAGACACGTCGTCAGTAACAACGCGCTCAACGCTGCGCCCAGCCAGCGCGCATTCGCGATGAAGCTTGCGGCCAGCGCTCCGATTGCGTTCCCCGCGCCCTGAAAGGCGGCCATCCATGAGGATGCGATGCCGGTGCGATCGCGCTCGACGAAATCCGGAATAATTGCCTGATAGGGCCCGATCGCCAGGTTGAGGGCGGCTTGCACGGCGACGTATGCAATCGTCAGCGCCGCCAGCGTGTGGGCACCATAGAAAAATCCGAGCGCGGCGGCGCCGCCAACCGCACCGGTGATATAGAACTCGACGCGCCGGCTTCCACGCCGCCGACGCGCATCCGAATAGAAGCCGACGACGACTTGCACGATCGCCGCGACGATTGCGCCGGCCGTAGCCAGGCGACCGTAGGCGATCAGCGCGTCGCCGGGGGCCAGCTCGATGGTGCGCGATTGCAGCGAAATTCCCAGTAACGCACCCCAAACCGCTTGAATGCCAAGCCAGAAGAGTGCGAGCCGAAACGGACTAACGGTGCGCTGTTGCATAACCGTATTCCGCCACGGTGTCGACGTCGAAGGCCAGCTCAGCGGCGCAGCCGCGGACCGCGCGCGCGGGCATCTGCATGACCCGCTGCGCGGTGCCCTCCAAATCGGTGACGCTCAGCCGCCCCGCCGCGAAGCGAATCAATGCCAAAGGACCGACCACGCTTGCCATGCGCCACGGACGTTTGCGCGCCTCGAAAAAAGCGGTTGCCGCTCCGGCGAGCCGCGGCGCGCTGTTGGGCGGCAAGAGAAAGACGCCGCCGTTAACCACGCGCTCTCCGGCCAACGTAATTCCGCAGGCCGGCGCCTGCGGAAAGCGTGCGGCGTAGTCTGCAAACTCTACCAGCGGTACGGCAAGCGTATCGTTCGGAGTTCGTTGCGTGAAGTCTCGGATTGCTGCGGCCGTGACGTACGGCAAATCGCTCGTCGCATACAGTAGGGGCTCCCCGTCTTCGGGCCAAGCTCGCAGCGCCCGCAGGAGGTTCTCGCTTCCAGAAGGGCTTTCGTCGATAAATCGCTCGACGGCGGCACCGCAGGCGCTGCGGACTTCCTCGCCGCCAACCACTGCGATCCGGGTCGCGCCGCTGCCCCGCAGTGCATCGAGTACGCGTTCGAGCATCGTCGCGCCGCGCAGCGAAGCCAGCGCCTTGACCCGCGTTCCGGCTGCGGATGCGAAGGCGCCGTCGATTCGGCCTCCCGCGGTGACGACCGCTTTCACTGGAGGCAGGTTACTTCTTGGCTATCGTTTTCTTCTTGCCGGCGACGGTGCGCTTCGGACCCTTCCGGGTGCGAGCGTTCGTCTTGGTTCGCTGTCCGCGAACCGGCAGGCCGCGACGGTGGCGAATGCCGCGATAGCATCCGATATCCATCAAACGCTTGATGTTGCCCTGGACTTCTCGGCGCAGATCTCCCTCGACCCGCAGCGAAAGCGCGTCGATCGCGTCGCGCAGCTTCTTCTCGTCCTCTTCGCTGAGAGCTTTGACGCGCACGTTCGGGTCGACGCGCGCGAAGTCGAGCAGTTTGCGCGCGGTCGTTTCGCCGATACCGTAAATGTACGTAAGCGCAACTTCCACGCGTTTTTCGCGCGGCAGATCGATACCAGCGATACGAGCCATATTTATTCCTTAAATTCCTTTTTAATCCTGAGCTTGTCGAAGGACCTTTTTAATCCTGAGCTTAGCCTGCCCTGAGCTTGTCGAAGGGTCGAAGGACTATCCTTGAACCTGTTTGTGCTTTGGATTGACGTCGCAGATCACCCGCACTTTTCCGTGCCGCCGTATGATCTTGCATTTCTCGCAAATTTTCTTGACCGATGGTCTAACTTTCATTTTCTAAAACACCTTTTTAATCCTGAGCCACTGGGAGAGTTACCTGGTTTCTTGGTCATCCTTCGACAGGCTCAGGATGACAATTGGGTCCGGATGACCCTGGGAGATGTTACCTGGTTTCTTGGTCATCCTTCGACAGGCTCAGGATGACACTGGGAGGGCTTCCTTTGGCGGGCGGTACCGTTCGATCTCCGGATCCTCTGCGTAATCGCGCAGCGTCAGAATCTGGGGTCCGTCCTCCGTCACCGCGATCGTGTGCTCGAAGTGCGCTGCGAGTTTACCATCTGCGGTAACGACTGTCCAGCCGTCCCCCAGAATCCGGACCTTGGGCCCTCCCTGCGTGATCATCGGCTCGATGGCCAACACCAAGCCGGCGCGCAGTTCCAGTCCGGTCCCCGGCTCGCCGTAGTTGGGAACTTGAGGCTCCTCGTGCATCGCGCGGCCCACACCGTGCCCCACGAGCTCGCGCACGACGCCGAAGCCATGCGCCTCGGCGTGCGCTTGCACCGCCGCCCCGATATCGCCGAGCCGCTTACCGCGTTTCATCTGAGCGATGCCAACGGTAAGGCACTCCCGCGTTACCTCGAGCAGGCGTTGCGCGGTTTGAGAAATGTTGCCGATCGGAATCGTCACGGCGCTGTCGCTGACGTAACCATCGAGCGTCGTGCCGATATCGATCGAAAGCAGGTCGCCGTCGCACAGAACGCGCCGCCCCGGAATTCCGTGGACGACTTCGTCGTTGACCGAAGCGCAGATCGATCCCGGAAATCCATTGTAACCCTTGAACGTGGGGATGCCGCCGGCGTCACGAATCCCGCGCTCGGCGAGAGCATCCAGCTCGCCCGTCGTCATGCCCGGCCGCGCGGCTTTCATAAGCCCCGCCAAGACGCGCGATGTAATCTTTCCGCTCGCGCGCATGATCTCGATTTCGCGGGGCGACTTCAGCGTTACCATCTCGTCCCCGGAACGTGCGTCGTGCCGATCGCAGAAGCGATCCGTTCGGCCACGGCCTCGACGCGCGCCAGAGCGTTTACGTCGACGAGCTTGCCCGTCTTCCGATAGTACTCGATCAGCGGCCTGGTCTGCGCATCGTAGACGTCAAGGCGCGTCGCGACCGTGTCCGCGCGATCGTCATCGCGCTGCATGAGCTCGCCGCCGTCGTCGTCGTCAACGCCGGCGATCTTCGGCGGGTTCGTCAAAACGTTATACGTCCTGCCGTTGCGCGGATTGGTCCAACGTGAGGCAAGCCGTGAGATGAGCGTCGGCCGGTCGGCGGTGAAGAGAATCGCGGCGTCAAGCGGCCAGCCGCGCCGCGCGAGCAGCGCGTCGAGGGCCTCTGCTTGCACCACGTTGCGAGGGAAGCCGTCCATAACGAAACCGGTGGGCAGGCGGCGCAGCTCGCGTTCGATCATCGCGATGACGAGCCCGTCGGGAACGAGCTCCCCGCGCGCCATATATCCTTCCGCTTGCCGGCCCAGCTCCGTTTGCTCGGTGCAGTTGCGGCGCAGCAGGTCTCCGGTCGAGATTTGTTCGAGCCCGAATCGCTCGTGCAGGATGCGGGCCTGCGTCCCTTTGCCGGCGCCGGGCGGCCCAAGAAATACGACGCGCATGACTTACTCTTGCGTTCCTATCGCTTGATGAATCCGCGATAGTCGCGCATCGCCAAGCGCGCTTCGATCTGCGTGATCGTGTCGAGGGCCACGCCGACCACGATCAGCAACGAGGTCGAGCCGAGATAGAACGTGGTGACCGAAAGGCCGCGCTGCAGCGCTCCCGGCAAGACCGCGAGGATTCCGAGATAGATTGCGGCCGCCGTGGTGATTCGCATCAGGATCCGGTTGAGGTAATCTACGGTCGGCTGGCCGGGCCGGATGCCGGGTACGAAGGCGCCCGTTTTCTTCAGATTGTCCGCCACGTCGCGCGTGTTGAGGACGATCGAGCTGTAAAAGAACGTGAAGACCACGACCAGCAGAAAATAGACGATGTTATAAAGGAAGCCGTTGGGCGTGAACCAGACGTTGAGCCACGCCGAGAAGGCCTGCATGCCCCGTTCGATCGCCGGCCAAAGACCGGTGCCGACGACGACTTGGCCGCGACCGAACCACGACAACGCTTGCTGCGGCAAGAGTAAAATCGAGATCGCAAAGATGATCGAGATGACGCCCGCGTTGTTGAGGCGCAATGGAATGTAGGTCGATCGCCCGGCGAACATCTTGCGCCCGACCGTCCGGCGTGCTTGCTGGACCGGGACGCGGCGCTGCCCCTGATACAAGAAGATGATCGAGATGATGATGAAGATCGCGACGGCGATATAGAGCAGCAGGTTGAGCAGCGATTCTGCGCCCTGGCTGGCCGAGGCATAGGTCTGCGTGACGTACTGCGGGTAACGCAAGACGATGCCGATGAAGATGATCAGCGACACGCCGTTGCCGATGCCTTTATCGCTGATCTGCTCGCCGAGCCACATCAGGAAGAGCGTGCCGCCCACCATCGCGATGATTGCGTAGAGCAGATACCAAATGCTGGTGTCGTAAAAGACCCCGGAGCGCTCCATCGAGATCGCCATAAAAGTCGCCTGAATCGTGCCGAGCACGATCGTCAGCCAACGCGTGTACTGGCTGATCTTTTTACGGCCTTCCTCGCCGCCTTTCTTCGCCATCTCTTCGAGCTGCGGCATTACGACCGTCATGAGCTGCATGATGATCGACGCGTTGATGTAGGGCGTGATGCCCATCGCGATGATCGAAAGCTTCTGCAGCGCGCCGCCCGAGAGGAAGCCGAGCAGGTTATAGAACGCGCCGCTCTGCAGCACGCGCTGCCACGCTTCCTGGTTTACGTTGGGCAGCTGCACGTGGATCATGAAGACGAACCACGCAAACGCGAAGAAAACGAAGAGAATCCGCTGACGGATCTCCGGCACGAGCACCGCCGCCCGCAGGTTATCGAACACGGGTTATCGCTCCGTTATCCTTCGACCCTTCGACAGGCTCAGGGCAGGCTAACCTCATGACGACAGTTCGGCGGTTTCTTCGAGGTCGGCTCCGGCGGCGACCAGCGCTTCGCGCGCGCCCTTCGAGAAGAGCACGTCGCGGAAACGCAGACCCGACGGAAGGGCGACGCTAGGGCCGCCGTCACCGAGAATTTTCACGCCGTCGCGCAGCGCCTTGAGGACTCCGCGTTCTCGCAACGACTCCGGCGTTATTTCAACGTTCGCATCCCACTGCGAGAGCCGGCTCAGTTTGACGACCGCGAGCCGCGTGCCGAAGTGGCCCGTATCGCGCGCCTTCTGCGAATACCCTCGTCCGTGCGGTAGACGCCGCGCCCAGGGGGTTTGGCCGCCTTCGAAGGCCGGGCCCTTGCCACCGCCGGAACGCACCGTTTGACCCTTGCCGCCTTCTCCGCCGGTCTTGACCATGCCCGAACCATGACCGCGGCCGATGCGCTGGCGCTTCGGGCGGCTGCCGGCAGCGGGTTTGAGGGCACCGAGTTTGAGAATTTGCTTTTCTTCCATGTTCTTACGCCGCGTAGATTTCCTTAACGGTTTTGCCGCGCATCGCGGCAACTTGCTCGACGGTCCGCAGCGACGCGAGCGCCGAGACGGTCGCCCTCACCACGTTGATCGGATTGGTCGTCCCCAGACACTTTGTGAGAATGTCGTGGATGCCGGCCAGCTCGAGTACGGCACGCACCGATCCCCCGGCGATAACGCCGGTACCCGGCGCGGCCGGCTTGAGCAGAATCGTCGCGGCGCCGACTTCGTGGCGCACCTCGTGCGGAATCGTGCGCTCGACCATCGCTACGGTGATCAGACTCTTACGAGCCTGCTCGACGGCCTTGCGAATCGCCTCGGGCACCTCGGCCGCTTTGCCGATGGCGAAACCGACCTTGCCTTTGCGGTCGCCGACGACGACGAGCGCGCTAAAACTGAAACGTTTGCCGCCTTTGACGACCTTCGCGACGCGATTGACACGCACGACGGTCTCTTCAAAGCCGCTATTGTCGCGTTCGCGACCTCGGTATTGCATCAGAAAGTCAACCCCGCTTCGCGGGCAGCGTCGGCGAGCGCGCGTACGCGGCCATGGTATTTATATCCGCCGCGGTCGAAGACGACTTGCGAAATGCCGGCTGCCTTCGCTTTACTTGCGATCGCCGAGCCGACGGCCTGGGCGGCGGCGAGGTTCGTCTTGGAACTCAACCCGGTTGCCAGCGATTCGTCGAGCGTCGACGCCGTCGCCAGCGTGTGTCCCTTCGCGTCGTCGATCAGGACGGCATAGATATGATGCAGGGAGCGGCGCACGAAAAGCCGCGGCCGCTCCGGCGTGCCGGAGAGCTTCTTTCGAAGACGGATGTGGCGCTCGCGCCGAGCCTCGCCCTTACTGATCACTTCTTTCCAGCCTTTCCGGCCTTACCGAGTTTCTTGCGAATTCGCTCGCCTTCGTAGCGGATGCCTTTGCCCTTATACGGCTCGGGCTCACGCAAGCGCCGGATGTCGGCGGCAACTTGGCCTACGGCCTGCTTGTCGATGCCGTCAACGTGAATCTTTGTCTGGCCCTCGACGGAAAGTAAGACGCCCTTTGGCGCTTCGAATGCAACCGGATGCGAGTAGCCCAAGCTCAATGTCAGTTTCTCGCCCGACTTCGCGACGCGGTAACCCACGCCGCTAATCTCCAGACTCTTGCGAAAGCCCTTGCTCACGCCCTCGACCATGTTCGCAATGAGCGTGCGCGTCAGACCATGTGCGCTGCGGTGCTCCTTTGCATCGCCCTTTCGGCCGACGAGAATTCTTCCGTCCTGCAGTTGGACGTCGATGACGCGGGAGAGGATCTGCTGGCGCAGCTCGCCCTTCGGGCCACTGACGCGCACGACGTCATCCTCCACGTCCACATTGACGCCGGAGGGCACGACGACGGGCAGCTTACCTATGCGAGACACAGCCGTACCACCTTACCAGACGTATGCAAGAACCTCTCCTCCGACGCCCTGCTTCTTCGCGCGTTTCCCCGACATGATGCCCTGCGGCGTCGAAATGATCACCAAACCGAGTCCGCCGAGGACTCGCGGTATCTCCGTCTTGCCCGTGTAGACGCGCAAACCGGGACGCGAAATGCGGCGAAGACCCGTGATGATCTTCTCCTTCTCCGGGCCGTACCGAAGCTGAATTCGAATCTTGCCCTGCGGACCTTCCGCAACCCGTTCGAAGCTCTCGATGAAACCTTCGTCTTGCAGAATTTGCGCGATGGCCTGTTTCGCTCGCGAGGCCGGGACGTCGACCGTTTTGTGGTTGGCCGTGTTGGCGTTGCGGATGCGCGTCAGCATATCGGCAATCGGGTCGGTTATCGACAAGTGCTCGCCCTCCTTACCATGAGGCCTTCGTGACGCCGGGGACCACGCCGGAATGGGCGTTCTCCCGGAAGCAGATCCGGCACATGGCAAACTTGCGCAGATAGCCGCGCGGACGCCCGCAGGATTTGCAGCGATTATGCCCGCGCACTGCGAACTTTGGCGTGCGCCGTGATTTAACGATCAAACTCGTCTTTGCCATTACTCCAGCTACCTCTGCGGTCCCATGGTGCTCGAAGCGGTCTTTTGCAACGGCAAGCCCATCGCAACCAAAAACTCCGAGGCCTCTTCGTCGGTTTTGGCCGTCGTGACGATCGTGACGTCCATGCCACGCGTCTTGTCGACCTTGTCGTAATTGATTTCCGGAAAGACGAGCTGTTCGCGCAAGCCTAAGTTGTAGTTGCCACGACCGTCGAACGACTTGGCCGGAAGGCCGCGAAAATCGCGGATACGCGGCAGAACCACGTTGAAGAGCTTGTCCACGAAGACGTACATCCGGTCGCCGCGCAGCGTCACCTTGGCGGCGATGTTCATCCCGGCACGCAGTTTGAACGCCGCGATGGATTTCTTCGCCTTGGCAACCACGGGCTTCTGACCGGTGATCGCGGTTAGCTCGCTTACCGCCGCATCGAGCGCTTTCGGATTGACGATCGCCTCGCCGACGCTCATGTTTACGACGACTTTCTCCAATTTCGGAATCTCATTGACGTTCTTGTAGCCAAAACGTTCCTGTAACTGACCGCGAATCTGCTGCTCGTAGCGTTCTCTCAGACGCTCTGCCATCGCTTTACGCTCCCTTTGCCGATTCGCGCGCGGGCTCGCCGCAGCGCGCACAGATGCGGTGAACGGCGCCATCGGTGCTGCGGCCGCGACGCAGGCGCGTCGGTGCTTTGCACTTCTCACAGACGTACTGCAAGACCGAGAGCGGCAGCGGGGATTCCTTCTCGATGATGCCCCCGGTCTGCGACGCACCGCCCATATTCGAGGACTTCGTGCCCTGTTTGGTATGCCGCTTGACGACATTGGCGCCTTCGACGGTCGCGGTACCGGCCTCGATCTGCACGGCCTTCACCGTTCCGCGTTTCCCGCGTTCCTTGCCGCGCCGAATCATCACCGTATCGCCTTTAACCACGTATGCCTTTGCCGTCATCTAAAGTACCTCGGGTGCGAGGGAAGCGATCTTCAAGAAGCCTCGCTCGCGGAGCTCGCGCATCACGGGCCCGAAGACTCGCGTGCCGCGCGGGTCCAAATTATCTTTCTCCCCCTTGATGATCACGCAAGCATTGTCGTCGCAGCGAACCACAGAGCCATCCACGCGCCGAATCGGGGCGCTCGTCCGCACGACCACGGCTTTGACGACCTGACCCTTCTTTACGGCCGCGCCGGGAATCGCGCTCTTGACGGTGCCGACGATCACGTCTCCTACGTGCGCGTAAACGTGCCGTCCGCCGCCGGTAATGTGAATTACGAGCAGCTCGCGAGCGCCACTGTTGTCGGCAACCTTCAGGCGACTCTCTTGTTGAATCATTTGGCCCGCTCCACGATCTCGACCAGACGCCAGCGCTTCTCGCGCGACAGCGGGCGGCACTCGGCGATGCGGACGACGTCGCCAATATTCGCTTCGTTGCGCTCGTCGTGCGCTTTGAAGCGAGTAGACTTGCGGACGATCTTGCCGTAGACGGAATGCGGCACGCGCGTCTCCGCGACCACGACGATCGTCTTGTCCATCTTATTGGAAGCTACGCGCCCTTGCTTGACGCGTCGCTTCGCTCGGTCCATCTCATGATCCAACGCTTCGTCGTTTTGGCTCAGGATCTCAGTCGAGGAGTTATTAGGCTGCTCCATGCTCTCCCTCGGCTAGACGCTTCTCGAAAATGACGGTTTGAATCTGCGCGTACGAGCGGCGCATCGCGCGAATCTTGCTGAAATCGGTCAGATGACCGGTGCGCAGCGCGAAGCGCAGCGTGAAAAGCTCAGACTTTGCATCACGAGCCTTCTGCTGCAGCTCCTTGACGGTGAGATCGCGCAGTCCGTCGAGGTCACTTTTTTTCACGATGTTTCCTCGCGTGAGACGATCTTGGTGCCGATCGGGAGTTTTGCGGCCGCCCGCTCCAGCGCTTCGCGCGCGACGGCCGGAGCAACCCCGGAGAGCTCGAAGAGAACCCGGCCCGGCCTGACGACCGCGACCCAAAACTCCGGGTTTCCCTTGCCCGAGCCCATGCGTACTTCGGCCGGCTTCTTCGTCGCCGGCTTATCCGGAAAGACCTTGATCCACACTTTGCCGCCGCGTTTGATATGACGCGTCATGGCGATACGAGCGGCCTCGATCTGACGACTCGTCATCCAACACGGCTCCATCGCTTGCAAGCCGAAATCGCCAAACGTCAGAGAGTTGCCACGACTGGCCGCCCCGGTCATTCGACCGCGTTGAACTTTACGCCACTTCACACGTTTCGGAGTCAGCATGTTACTCGGTCACCTCCGACGGTGCGGCAGCCGGCGGCTCCGGCGTGGGCATCACGGGCTCGGGCGTGGGCATCACGGGCTCGGGCGCAAGCATCGCCGGCTCGGGCGCAGGCGTCGCGGGCTCGGGCATCACGGCCTGGGCCGCGGGCATCGATGGTTCGGGCGCGGCTATAGCGGGCTCGTACGTCGCTTCGACGGGTACCGCCGGCCGAGGCGCAGGGCTCGGAGCACGACCGTCGCGGCGTCCGCGGCCGCCGCGTTCGCGGCGCTCGCGACCCGGACGATCTCGCAGCGCCCCGTCGCCGCGCGGCTGATCCGGCAGCACTTCGCCGCGATAGATCCAGACTTTGACGCCGATGCGTCCGAAGGTCGTAAAGGCTTCGACTTGCGCGTAGTCGATGTCCGCGCGCAGCGTATGCAGCGGCACTTTGCCATCGGCATTATGCTCGGTCCGTGCGATTTCGGCGCCGCCGAGGCGACCCGAGACCTGTACTTTGATTCCGCGCGCACCGGCACGCATCGTGCGCATGATCGCCTGCTTCATCGCGCGCCGAAATGCAATTCGCTTTTCGAGCTGATCCACGATGTTCTGCGCAACCAGCCGAGCATCGAGCTCGGGGTGTGAGATCTCCATCACGTTCACGGCTACGCTCTTGCCGGTCAGCTGCTCGAGCGTCTTGCGAATCTCGTCGATACCGACGCCGCGCTTACCGATGATGATACCCGGCTTGGCCGTGTTGACGATCACCCGAGCCTGATTGGCACGGCGCTCGATTTCGATCTTGCTGATCGAAGCGGAGCGCATCCAGCGATTAAAAGACTTACGAATAGCAATATCTTCGTGCAGCCATTCCACGTAGTGCTTTTTCTCGAACCATCGGCTGTCCCAGGTTCGCGTGATTCCCAGGCGC
This sequence comes from Candidatus Acidiferrum sp., assembly GCA_035571115.1. Lineage (GTDB taxonomy): Bacteria > Vulcanimicrobiota > Vulcanimicrobiia > Vulcanimicrobiales > Vulcanimicrobiaceae > Cybelea. Next base: position 11,580 of record DATMKR010000074.1, read on the forward strand.
ATGCCGACCGGATGGATCTTTTGTCCCACTTAGGCTCCCTTGGCGCTTGCCGCGCGTTTGCGCGCGCCGGGCTTCTTCCGAGGTGATTTCTCCGCCGAGGCGGCCGCCGGAGCTGCACGGCGCGTGATGCGCGCCGCCTGGACCGATGCGCCCGCGGTCTTCTTGCGGGGCTTCGCCGGCGGCGTCTCGCTTACGATCACCGTTACGTGCGAGAGACGCTTACGCTTAAAATACGCGCGACCTTGCGCGCGCGGATCGACTCGCTTCGTGAAGCGGCCCCCGGGGCCGCCGTCAACCGTGATGCGAGCGATGTAGAGTTCGTCGGCATTCATGTCGTGATTGTTGCCGGCATTGGCAACCGCGCTGCGAACGAGCTTCTCGATCGGCTCGGCGGCAAAGACCTCGGCGAACTTCAAGAGCACGAGCGCTTCGCGCACGCTCTTGCCGCGAATCGCATCGGCAACGCGCCGCAGTTTTCGCGGCGCGGTTCGTACGAAGCGCAAGTGCGCGACGGCCTGCGGAGCCCGCTCCGTCACGTTTTCACCGTCGCTTTGTCCCCGCCGTGACCGCGGAAGTGCCGCGTGGGAGAAAACTC
>DATMKR010000075.1:0-31289 GCA_035571115.1 Candidatus Acidiferrum sp.
AGAATCTTGCGGGCCCGCATTCCCGGGCGGTGGTGGCGGCGGAGGGTCGTCATACGTCGAGTCGAGTGCTTCGGGCGTGAAGATGTACCAGGGCTGGAAGCACGATATCGGCAACGGGCAGGTAGTTTTTAGCTGGTAGTAGGAACGAAAATCTCAATGCTCTATTGTCGCACGCTAACCGTTTGCGTCGCTGCGGCAATATTCGCAGGGTGCGGCGGATCGCGGTCGGTGACCGGCGCTTCCGCCGGACGTTCGAGCGCAATCGTGGGCAAAGACCAGAGCCTCCTCTACGTCAGCGATCCGAAAGCCGGCGATGTTTATATGATTGCTCTGCCGTCGCGAAGATTAGTGGGGAAGTTAACTGGATTCCATTATGCAATGGGCGACTGCAGCGACCAGCACGGAAACGTCTTCGTCGACAACGACGCGGAGAGTCAAGTTCGCGCCTACGCGCATGGCGCCCAGAGCGCCTTTCGAGTTCTCAACGATGCTTCATGGAGTCCCAACGCATGTTCAGTGGACCCGACGACGGGGAACCTCGCGGTCTGCAACATCCGCACCAGTCAGACCGCAGGCAGCATTGCGGTTTACTTTAACGCCAGAGGCGCAGCGCACTACTACGACTATTCCGGCGCGGCTAACTTCTGGTATTGCACGTACGACGGCGACGGGAACCTTTTTGCCAACGCCATCAGTTATGGCGGGGGGGCCGGCAGCAACATCTTCCTCGAGCTGCCGAAAGGCCACGGTAAGCTGCGCCCTCTTTCTTTGAGGCCCGCCATCACCGGCGACGCCAGCTCTCCCCTCTTCTGGGACGGCAAGCACCTTGCAGTGGCGAGCACGAGTTCCGGTGCGATCTACCAATACAAAATCAGCGGCAACACCGGCACCAGGGTCGCCGTCGTAAGACTTGACGATACCCGCGCGGTGTTGGGCCCGTTCTGGATTACATCGAACGGAAACGCCCAGACGCTTTACGCTCCGATCGACGAAGACGGCATCGAAAGGGTCGGCATCTACCGCTATCCGGCCGGCGGCAAGCGCCTTCAGAACCTGTACGACGCCCCGCTTCCATTTGCCGCGGCCGTCAGCATGCCAAAATAACGGGCCTTTGCGCGGCGATAAATTCATAACTATGAAGGTCGTCCCCTTGAAGCCTTAGCGCCGTTTCTACTCTGCGTACTTAGCTGCTTAGAAAGCGGTCGACGAACTCGCTCACGGAGGCGCGGCGCCAATGCCGGTCGAAAGCCCAAGCTTCACCAGTGTTGCTATTCGGCGTGCTGATTGGTAACTAGGCCTCACGTTGCAAGAAGCCGAGCGCGGCGCTTGATATCTACTTCAAAGGAGCAAGGTTAATGAACACCCCTGGTTTACTTAAGTGTGCCGGCGCCGTCGTTGCACTCGTAATTCTTTCGGCGTGCGGGAGCGCGCTACGACAGGACATGGCGATCTCGCCGTCAGCCGCTACGCTCAATGCGACCTACGTCGGTAGGACGCTGTTTGTGAATGGGAGCCCGGTAACGGCAGCGAGGCTGAATCCGCTCCCCAGTTACTCCACCATTCTTCCCGACCGGCATAAGAGTTCGAAGAACTTTGAGTACGTGATCAGCTACTACGGTACGTACGCCAGCATTTTCGACTATCCGAAGAGCCTTGCGCAGATCGGCATGATCAATGGTGCCGGCGGCCAAGGTTGCACCAACGTTTTGTACGGCTACGGAAAGAAGATCATCTGGAACCCCGGGCGTACGAACGAGCTAATTAACGAATACAGGGTTCCAAACAAGCTGATCAGGTCGCTGTCTCTTGACTACAAGTTCACATCCAGTTGCGCCATGGATACGAGCGGCGATCTTGCAATCGGAATCCTATTGGGTGATTCTTACGGTCCCGGCGGTCAGGTCGTGATCTTCAAGAACGCGACCGGCTCGGGCACGGTGTACAATACACCGTTGACCAAAGAGTACTTCGACGGCTACGACCCCAGCGGCAATCTCTTTGCCGACGGTTTCGGCGGGTCGAGCTATAACTTCACTCTCGTCGAGCTTCCGAAGGGCAGCAGCAAATTCGTTACGGTCAAAACGAGCAGCGCTCCGGGTTTTCCCGGTTCGGTGCAGTGGGATGGCACCTACCTCACCGCGTTCGATCAGGACACGAGTAAGCTGTATCAGTACACGGTTAGTGGGACGACGGCGACGTTGAAGAACACCGTACAGTTCAGCGGGGCTAGCGACTGCGCGCAGACGTGGATCGTTAAGGGCCTGCTGTATTGCGGCGACTTCGGTAACGGCGACGGCGAGGTCTACAACTACCCGGCCGGCGGTTCGCCGATTGGGACCTTCACGGGCAGTTTCGCCGAGCCGCTCGGCGTGGTGGCAGCCGAGAAATAACTGCGCTCGCAGAGTAGTGACGGATGAAGAGCATTGGCTTCGAGTATGCCAGTGCTCTCGTGGCTCTCCATGGGGGTGGCGCTCGCCCTCGACGCCTCCGACAATTTGTACGTTGCGAATCAAGCGAAAAACAACTCCGTGCTTGTCTACAGCGTCGGCGTCCCAATCGGGTACAAAGGGCCTATGGAATATGACGACCGGGACGCCTATACGGGAAAACTGGCCGAGCGCGGCCTCGAAATACACTCCTTTGACGGGAGCACGCTCAGGTTAAACTATAACCCGGCGGCCGATGCGCAAGTTCAGGATGGCGAGCGTATCGACGAAAACGAACTCGTGCACTATGCGAAAAGCTCGCTGAATGAGCTGCCCGAGGCTGGGCGCATGTTCCCAGGGCTCAATAAGATTGTGGTCGACTTCGGCGCGATCTAAGGCGTGTACTCGAACACGGTTCCGACGCCGGCGCCGGTACGTCCGCCCCATACGGTCGTGCCGTAGAGCGACCCGCTCATCGTGGTAAGGGTCGCATAGGGAACGCGCCCGCCGGGGCCGCCGGGGAAACTATGGAGCACGGTTTCTGAGCCTGAAGGCGTTATCGTGAAAATCGTGCCTTCTTTTTTCGCGCCGCCGTAGGCAGTGGTGCCGTAGAGCTGGCCGTTCAAGACCGTTACGCCGGAGAAAGGTTCGGAGCCGTCCGCTTTCGCGCCGAAGCTGTGGATCACGCTCTCCGATCCCGACGGCGTGATGGCAAAAACCGTTCCTTTTTTGTGTGCGCCGCCTTGCTGCGTGGTTCCGTAGAGCGTACCGTTCAACTCCGCCAGTCCCGCAAAGGGGAAAGCGCCGTCGGCCCCGCCCGTGAAACTATAGAGAACGGTGTAATTCGAACCGCCGGGACTGATTGCAAAGACGGTTCCGGCATTGTTCGTGCCGCCCGAGGAAGTCGTGCCGTAGAGAATGTTGTTATAAGCGGTCAGACTGGCGAGCGGCAACGCACCGTCCGTTCCGCCAGTAAAACTGTGGAGCACGTGTTCGGCGCCGGAAGTGGTGATCGAGAAGACCGTGCCGGTTTCCGTTGAGCCGCCATAATACGTGGTGCCGTAAAGCGTGCCGTTAAGACTCGTCAAACTCGCGCGCGGATCGTTCCCGTCTTTTCCGTCGAAGGCGTGGAGCACGGTCTCCGAGCCCGACGGCGTAATGGCGTACACCGTTCCTTTGTTGGACGCTTTGTCGGACTTGCCACCTATCTGTGTGGTTCCGTAAAGCGTCCCGCTGACGTCGATCAATCCGGCATACGGGCGTGCAGCGTCCTTGCCGGCCGCGAAGCGGTAAAGTACGCTTTCCGAACCGGGCGTGCTAATTGAGAAAACCGTCCCGCATCCATGCCCCGGGTAGCACTCTTTGTTGGCATCGCCACCGAAGTTCGTTGCGCCGTAGAGCGTGCCGCTCACACCGAGCACGCCCCCGGCGGGGATGATTCCATTGTGATTGGTCTTGAACACAAACATCGTCTGGAACTTGCCGCTGCTGGTGTGGAACATGGCGCCGTTGGTCGTTGGCTGACTCGTCGCGGGAAGTGACGACGTAGCCGGCATGCGCGAGCAGCCAACCAAAATGATAATACACAAAGCCGAACCAAGTCTTCGCATGGCGGTTCTCTCCCGACGTATTGGCTGCTGTTATACGCCCGCGACCTTCTCGGATAAGGTGCTGAGTCCTTGCTGCAAGGCGTTCCTGCTGCGCGGTACGAGTGAGACTCTGAAGGGCTCCCTGCTTGCCTACGCAGGTTCCCTTCCCTCGGGAAGGTCGACGTCCGGTAGGTCTGCGGTACCCTATCGGAGAAGGCAAAAAGCGCAACGCTAGTCGGGACGATCGGAAGCAACTGTCATGCGGTACGTTAGTTCGGCTTTGTGTATTATCGTCAATCACTCCCAACGGAGGTTGTAGCATGGCGCTTCGCTTTTATCGATCAATGGTACCGGCAGCGGCGATACTCCTGATAGCGACGGGCTGCGCGGCACACGCGGTCCCGCCGAGCGATGGAGCTTATCCGGCGCTGCAGACCTCGAGTGTCGCCGCGAGCCACAGCCGGCCGGCCGACACGACGTCGATTCTGAAGAAGCTCACGAAGGACGTCGTCATCGGCTCCACCGTTGATGCCAAGAACGGCGACCAGGGACCGCGCTCGATCTCGATCGTCCCCAACAATTCCCACGGGTTGTTGACGAAGGGCGACCTTCTCGTTTGCAACTTTGAGGATTCGAACGGTGTGCTCGGCAACGGAACGACCATGGAAATCCTCAGTCCGACGCCGAGCTCGACGCCGGTGCGCTTTTTCCAAAACGATTCGATTAAGGGTTGCGACGGAGACGCGATCAGCAGCAAGGGCGGTACGGTGTACGGCGCCGGCCTTACCAGCGGCAAGATCGTCGTTATTTCCAAGAACGGAAAAGCCCAGAAAACCTATAGCGGCAAGTCGATCACCGATCCGTTCTCGGACACCTCCTCCGACCCCCCGCAGAACTTCTCTCCGCTATACATTTACGCCGGCACCACGGACGGCGGCGGAATCGTGAGCATCAGCATCGGGTTCTACGGCAACGGGCTAGCGACGCAAGTGGCTAAAGGCTTCGGAGTGAGCAAAGGTTCGCAAGGACTGGCACCTTCGGGACTGCAGTACGATCCCACCGACGATACGCTCTACATCGTTGACGGTGTAACCAATACGATCGTGGCCTTTTCCAACTCGAGCAAGCTTTTGGATAAGGATGAAATCATCGTCAAGCCCGGCGGTAAGACGTTCACGTGCAAGTTTCCGAAGACCACATGCGCGACCGTCGTTTACAGCGGGTCGGCGCTGAACGCACCGATGGCATCCGCGCTGCTTCCCAATGGCAATCTCATCGTCGCAAATACACAAGGGACGGCCAATACGCTCGTCGAGTTGACGCCCCAGGGTCAGGTGCTCGATACGAAGGTGGTCGATTCGAGCTCGACCCAAGGCGTCTTCGGGCTCGTCGCCCATGGAACGAACGACTCGAACACGGTTCTCTTTTTCACCGACACGAATGCGAACAACGTTCAAGAGCTCGAGCCGTAAGACGCGCTGACGCGCGCTTACGGTAGGAGCGTTTCGCGGTGCACGACCGTGCGCGAAACCGCGGCGTCGCTAAAGGGTAGCGGCCACAACCCGCCGTCGATCCACGCGGTGGCCTGATCGGTGTAGTGTCCCGAACCGGGCTCGCCGGATTCACCCTGGGGCAGCGTGATGCCGCCCGCGTCCCAGTTGCCGACTTCCCAGACCGCTCGGAAGCTCTGCGAGTAGCCCGGAGACTGCATGTGCAGCGTGAAAGCGTCGCCGTTTCCGGGCAGCGTCACGCCGTCGAGAAAATCGATGCCGAGCGATGCGAGCGCATGCGGTACCGGCTCGGCACCGGCAAAACGCCAGGGCACCGCCGGCGGCGGCGTAGCGTCGATCCGACGCGCCGTTGCGCGGCTGATCGTCGCAAGCAGCGTGGGCATTCGGCCGGTATGCCGCCTCGTCAACTGCACGCGCAGGCCTTCGACGACCGTCGCCGTCGACGAAGCGCCGTCCATTTCGCCGTTCCACGCGGCGAGCTGCGCGGCTAACGGTGCGTCGCGATCGCCGAGCGCCTTCGAAACCTCGTACGCGAGATCGCGTTCGGGAAGGGATAGAACGTCAAGTTGCATTTGCGTGAAATACTCCACGTCGTACATCCGCCGCGACCGAAGAAGCTGCGCTATCCGATAGGCACGATAGGGCGTTGCGAACTGGGGACTCAGCGCGAGACGATACTTCGTGCCATACATCCTGTTGTTCGCCGTCCACACTATCGCGTCGCGCGATGGCGCGACCTTCGGCAGCCGCCCGAACGGGATCGCCGGATACCGCTTCGCAAGATCGCTTGCCGGATGAAACCATCGCCCGCGAACGGGATCGTTTGGAATGCTTCCGGCGAGGACGTAGGCCGCGCGCCCGCTCGTGTCCGCAAGGACGAAGTTCTGCGTTGGACCTGGAAACTTCGCAAGCGCGGCCGTCGCGGCTTCGATCGTCGCCGCACGATCCAACGCGATGAACGTGACTGCCGGCGAGAGGGGATCCTCATACGCATTCCAACGCACGAGAACGGAGCCATGGCTGCGAGTCGTGGCGGCGAAGGTGTTGCGCGTTCGGTAGTATCGCGCCCGCGAGCGCGGGCGAAAACGCACGGCAAACTCCTCGGTCTGCCATCCCGCCGGATCGAGGTGAGCGGGCTCTAAGAACGCCGAGAGCGAGGTCACAGTTCCGTTCGTGGCGCCCCATGCGAGACTCTCGTTATGGCCCAGAACGACGCCGGGGCAGCCCGGGAGCGACGCACCGGCGACGTGAAAGTGAGGAGCTCGAAGATCGATCAGATACCACACGCCGGGCATGTGCAGCGCCAAGTGCGGATCGTTGGCCAGCAATGCGTGCCCGTGAGAAGCGCGGTTTGCACCGGCGGCCCACTCGTTGCTGCCGACCGGTGCGCGCGAGTCCGAAAGCTCGCTCACCAACGTCGCAAGATGACGGTTGCAAGCGGCGCCGGGCCCGATGCCCGATAATCCAGCCATGACCGGCGCGTCGTAACACGGATCCGTCAACGGAAAGAGTGCGTTCAGCAGGCGCAGGCCGCCGCGGCGATACGCGGCATCGCGTGGTTCGATTGCGTTCCAGTCGTCGGTCAGATCGAGTACGGTCGCCATCGCGACCGCCAGCGAATCCTGCGGCGTCCACGGTCGAGGCCGATAGGCCAGCAAACGAAACTCGACGGGCAGCGGCTCACGTTCCTCGGCCGCATTCACACCTTCGCTGAACGCGCCGAATATTTCGCGCGACCGAAGGTCCAGCCGCTGCCATTGCGCCTGCGCGATCGCGCGCACCGGCACTTCGCGTTCGAGCCGATCGTGTTTGAGCGCCGCTTGGCCGAAAACTTCCGCCAGCTCGCCGAGCACGAAGCGCCGCAGCAAATCCATTTGGAAGAGCCGGTCGGCGCCTTCGGCATACCCCTGCGCGAAGAAGAGATCGTGCTCGTTCCCTGCCAGGACGTGAGGAACGCCGCGATCGTCGCGCAGAATCGCAACAGGTCCGCGCAATCGCAAGCCGTTTATCGTTCCGGCTTCTCGCGCGTGTGCTCGCATGCCGATCGCGGCGTTGATGACGAACCCGATAACCAGGAGCGCGGCAAACACCGCTACGGTGAGAACCAGCCGAAGAAGAAGCCTTCCCACGCTCAGACGTCGACGAGGACGTCGTCGCCTTGGACGCTCACTGGGAACGTCATCAGCGGCGTCACCGCCGGAAGCGTGAGCGCATCGCCGGTGAGCACGTCGAAGGTCGCGCCGTGGCGCGGACAGACGATGCATTCACCTTCGAGCGTCCCCTGGTCGAGCGGGCCGCCGTCGTGCGTACAGACGTCCTCGATGCCGTAAATCGTCCCGCCGACGTTACAGAGGAGAATCTCGCATGAGTCTGCGACGACGCGCCGAGTGGTGCCGGGCGCAATCTCGGAAACCTTTGCAACCCGATGCTTAGCCATACGCCGGGTACCTTCTCCCAGCGTCATCCCGAGTCATCCGGTCGCGAGAGTCGAAGGAATCCCAAAAGTTCCGTCGACGACTTCCACGAAGTTTCGCTCTTCGCGGAGAATCAGACGTTTGGTTTGCGCGCGGTTGAAGTTTTCGCGAGCCTCCGGATCGTTCTTGAGGCGAGCGCGGTAGTTTTCGTAGGATGCAAGGCTATCGAACGCGATCAAACCCCACGCAACGTCGTTGGTTCCTTCGTACGGAAGGAAGTAACCAACGAGATGCCCTCCGCACCGTGGAATGATGCGACCCCAATCCTGCGCATACTTCCGAAACTCGTCCCGCGCGAATGGGTCGATCTGATAGCGGATAACGCACACGAGTGTCACTGGATCGTCCCCTACTGCTGCGGAGGTGGAATTCGCACCGTTATCGGCGGTTCTCGAAAGGTGAACGCGCACGACTGGCTGACGTTGGCATCGACGATGGTGCAGCGCCATTCGTAACGCCCGGGTTTGAGCGGAAGCGGACCAATGTTTATCGCAAAGGGCGAGTCGAGCGGAGTGCCGGGAGAAAGGCCCGTCGGGCGACCTACTTCGAGGTCGGCTTGAATCAGCATCGGCTGCGGCGACTCTGGGCCGGGCACGAGTACCGGTTGCCCGTCGCTGTCGAGCAACTCGATGCGCACCTTATGCTTGCGATTTGCGGCTTCCCACGGAACCTCGAACTTGATGGCGAGCGCGGACGGCGTCGGAGCTGGACCGGTCATCGACCATCCTCCGCCCAGCACGTACAGCTTACCGGCTACCGCCTGCGCGCTGTCCGCGAGCATCATGATGATCTTCCAAGAGTTCGGCGAGGTTTCCATCGCGGTCAGCTTCCACGCCGTTCGCCGTCCTACATTGTTACTTCTTTGCCAGGTTACTTCTTTGCCAAGCTGAGCGTCGCACCGATCGGATCGGTTTCCCCTGGGATGGTCACGATCGGATAGCCGCCGGAAGGATAGTCATAGAAAAGCGTATTTTTTCCATCCTGGTTCGGGGCTATGAGCCGATCGCCGTAACGCCGCTTGGCGCCATTGTGAATGCGCGGAATCCAGAACTGAGCCACCTGGTTGGACCCGGTGAGCACCATCGTGTTGACGGTGGTTGCCTGGCTTCCGTTGATCGAAAACTGGTAAATCGTGCTGGTGAAGTTGTGTTTAACGGCGACTTGATCGCCGACGGCTAAGTACTTGCCGTCCCATTGAACACCGCCCGGCAAGTAGATCGTCTCGTCGATATTGACGAAGTTCAGCGTATCGCCGCCCTTCGCCAACTCGCCGAGCCCGAAGACGCTGCCCTCCGTCTCGCCGTCAACGAATAGGTTTCCCTTGTCGTCATACGCGCAGTAGTAGTCGTAAAAGATATTCGTATTCGAGTATGACGTCGGCGTACCACTTGCTTTTGGATAGACGGCAACGTTGCCGATTACCTCACTCGGCCCCCAAAAATCCGCGACGGCTAGATTTCCGGTCGTCGGATCGATGGAACAGCCGTTCGCGCGCCCGTCGGGATCGTTGAGCGTGCGGATTGGCGACGTGCTTCCGTGAGCGTACTCGGTGATTTGATACACGCCACGGCTCGTGTCGTTGGTCACGTAAACGTTGCCCGTCTTATCGACGCACAGCCCTTCAGGATTGAAGAACCCCGTCAGCTCTCCGACGAGTTTATAGCCTTTACCGTATGTATAGATGTCGACGACTTGCGCGAGCAAGTCGGAGACGTAAAGCAAATCGGATTTTTTTGCCGAGGGAAGAATCCACGAGCTCCTGCGGTCGGCGCCGCCACTTGGCATCCTCGCAGACGGAACGAACCCCTGCGGCGACGGCGCTCCGCCGCCGGAGCAACTCGCAAGCGCGGCGCTCGCCACTAAAATACCTACTGCAGAGCAGAAATGACGCATGGGCGACTCCTCCTAGATTTTGTTGTAGCAAACTGTAGTTCGCGCTCGACGGCATCGGCGAAGTGCCGTCGCGCCGGGTCGTGGACGGCTAAATAGAGTCCCGGCTCGATGAGTTCCACTTCGTTCACGCAGACCCGATTCTCGTCGTCGCGTAGCAGATCGACTCTCGCATAGAGCGGACGGCCTGGCACGGCCGCGAGCGCTCTAGCCGCAATATCGAGCTCTTCGTCTTTCGCCTCGACCGGCGACGATCGGGAGCCGACGACGAGGACGGTATCGAACGGTTTCTTGCGGACGGCGTGCGAGTAATGTCCGCGAAAAAAGATCAGCGACCGTTCACCCCAATCCACGACGCTGCGCAGATATGGCTGTACGAGCACGTCCTGCGTTTGCGCTAACTGCCCGAACTGCGCTTGACCTGCGGCAAACGACGCGGCGCCGCGAAGTACGAGGGTTACTTGATGCGCCGCGGCACCCGTCGCGGGCTTGAGAACCACGTCATGCCAGCCGCGCGCCTCGGCAAGTTCCGCCAGATCGCAGGGCTCGCCGCGCGCCGCCCAGGCCGTCGGCACGATCCGCACGCCGACCCGTTCGAGTTCCTTAAGGTATGACTTGTGAGCATTCCATCGCAAGACGTGCGGATCGTTTTTCAGGACGGTGAGCGAGGCCGCGTGCTCGACCCAAGCGATGAACTCGTCGTAGCGTTCGTGGTAGTCCCACGTCGAGCGCACGATGCACAAGCGACTCCTGCCCCACTGCACCTGCGGGTCGCTCCAGGTCTCAATCGACACCGTCAGGCCGCGCGCTCGAAGCTCGCTCATCAGCAAACGGTCGTCAGGATCGAGGTCGGCTACCTTCTCGCAGGTGACCAGCGTGCAGTCGATCACTCCCCAGATTGTAAGCGTGCGAGCGACCGGAGAACATACATAATGCAGCGAAAAAACGGCTCGCTGCCTTGAAATAGGAGGAATCACGGCGAAAAGCCCGCGTTTTCACGCTCTCGACTCGCTCGACTGCTCGATCCTTCGCACGCTCCAAGAGAGTGCTCGCGACTCCTTTGCGGAGATCGGCAAGGCGGTAGGGCTCTCGGCAACCAGCGTCGCCGAAAGAATTCGGCACCTTGAGCGGGTCGGCGTCATCGAAGGCTACCAGGTGCGGCTCTGCGCCGAGAAGCTCGGTTTTCCCGTGACCGCCTTTATTTTGGCGCGTCCCAACGGCCCGGATGCGCGCTTTATCAAGGTTGCCCGCGGGCGGCCGGAAATTCTCGCCTGCTACCGCGTCACCGGAGAGTTCTCGTTCATCGTACAGGCAGTGGTTAAAGACGTGGCGCATCTCGAGGAAGTGCTGAACCATCTCGAACCGGCCTCGATCCACGTCGTCACGCTCGTCGTGCTTTCTACCTCGATCGAAGCCGCGCCGATCGGCCTAAACGATGACTTCGCCAAACGCCGCGACAAGAAGCTTACAAAGGAACAACGATGAAATACAGCCATTTCGGATTCGGCAGATACGCATTGAGTCTCTGCGCGGCCACCGCGATCGTAACCGGATGCGGCGGTTCGCAGCCGGCGATGCCGGGCGCAATGACGCCCGAGGTTAGCGCAGGGCGTGACTCGAGTGGAAACATCTACTGGAACAAGAAGAAACTGAACTTGCCTTATCCAACGAAGGCCGCCGCCAAAGCCACTCTTACGTATTGGGCGCCCAACGGCTATTTCACCGAGCCGATCTACTGCGAGAACGGGGGCCGAATTTCCGCAAAGCACGGCCGTCCGTCTGGAGACCCCTCGGGATACATGCACGTCGTGTACCGCTTCAAGGCGTTAACTGCCGGCCCCGACGACTGCGGCTTTAGCGCGGTCTTAAGTAATACCGGGAGCCCACCCATTGCAGTGATCGCGTTGCATATAGAACGCTAGGCGCGGCTTCAAGCAGTCGTGCGTCGGCCTGGGCGTAGCACAGCGTTTCGGCGGCACGCTTAGGACGACCGGCGCACGGGTACAAAACCAATCCCTCTCGCGGTTCAATAACGAACTTCACGAGATCGAGAAAGAGAAGCAGCCATGCAAACCTTCTCGGTCCTGCTCGCCGCCCTCGCGCTGACCGGCCAGAACGCGGCCGCCGATCCCTATGCCGACGTGAACGCCATGCGCGTTGCATTTACGCACGTTCGTTCGGTCGTGGCGGTCGAGCGCTTCGATACGGGCGAAACTGCAACCGTCAAATACGCAGCTCCGAACCGCTTTCACATTACGATGCCTCGCTCGGAGATCGTGCTCGCGGGCGACGTCGAGTATTCGAGGCGAGCCGGCGCGACCTGGCAACGATCGTCCGAAGGTCCCGAACATCAAGTGCTGCTGATGGCGGCCTGGCAACTCGCCGGACCACCGGAGCTCGATATCCACAAGCTCTTTACGATTACCTCGCTCGGGACCAAGAGCGTCGCCGGGGCCCCGCTTCGGGGATACCGGCTGCACGACGCATCTGGTGCCTACGACGAGACCATCTGGATCAACGCCGATAACCTTCCGGTCGCCGCTCGCATCGCATCGTCCGAACAGACGATCTCGATCCATTATGCGAACTACAATGCGCAGGTCCTGATTGCCATGCCATAGGCGTGTTGACGTCAGGGTGGGACGCAGGCCAAAAGGTTTTGCCGCGGAAGCCGTGACCGATGTTTCCGCGGCTCGAACCCTTTACCGCTTACGCGCTCGTCTTCCTTAGGCTGATGGCCGGCCTCGTCTTCATCGATAGCGGCTACAACGACCTCAAGAGTCCCGATGTCCGAAGCACGAGCCTAGGGTTGCCAAAAGGCTTGCTCGTTTTCTTGGGAGTAGCCGAACTGCTCGGCGGAATCGCAGTCATCGTCGGATTCCTAACGCAGTTGGCATCGATCGGATTGATACTGGTCATGCTCGGCGCACTGCAAAAGAAGATCTTCGTTTGGAAGACCGGCTTCTGGGGCAAAGACGGGCTCGGCTGGAACTACGAGCTCATCATCGTTTCGATGCTGCTCGTCATCCTTTGCACGAATGGCGGCCGCTTCGTATTTTAGACAGCCAAAAAGGAGAAAGGCATGTCAATTCTTTCCGACGTCAAGGAAATCCAAGCCAAAGTCCGTGAGTCGATGGAAAACGGACCGGTCACGCCGTACTACACGTTGCCGCTCGACAAAGTCTACGACGTGCTCAACGCCGCTTTGGCGTCGGAGATCATCTGCGTGCTGCGCTACAAGCAACACTATTACATGACGACTTCGATTCATCAGGAGCAGCTGCAGGGTCTCTTCAAAGAGCATTGGCTCGATGAAGAAAAGCATCTCGAGCTGATCGCCGATCGCATCAAACAGCTCGGCGGCGTCCCGAACCTGGATCCCAACGGCATCAGCAAACGGGCGTTTTCCACTTTCGAGAGCGGTCACACGCTAGCGGATCTCCTTCGCGAGGATCTGCTCGCCGAGCGCGTTGTCATCAAGATCTACGGCGACGTCGTCACGTTCTTTGGCGACGCCGATCCGGTCACCCGGCGAATGTTTGAAGAGATCCTCAAAGACGAAGAAGATCACGCCGACGAGATCGCCGACCTGCTCTATACCGTCGACCCGGAGACCGGCAAAACCGCCGAGCAGTTCACCGGGGACTCAGTGAGCAGAGCCTTCAAGAGCTAAAGACAGACGCCCACGCGTCTTGCACGTATTCCGACAGCGTCAGATCCGTGAGAGGTACGCACATGAGCACTGCATTACGTGGCTTAGCGATCGTCGCGCTCCTGGCGATGGGAGCGGCATGTTCCGGCGGCGGCAGCACCGGTAAAGCGGGGCCAGATTCCGCGGCTCTGCTGCAAGCCGGCTCCGACGACGCCGACTGGATCGTCCCGGGGAAGACGTACGGCGGAAATCGCGTGACGGGTCTTAGCGAGATCTCTCCCTCGAACGTCTCGCAACTCAGGAAGGCCTGGGTTACCGACGTGAAGGACGCCGGCGAGGAAGAGGCCTCGCCGATCGCTTGGGACGGAACGGTCTACGTCTCGACTTCGCACGATAACGTGCTCGCGTTAGACGGAAAGTCGGGCGCGTTACGGTGGGCGTTCGGCTACCATCCCGCCTACGAGCTGCAGTATCCGGTCAATCGGGGCGTCGGTCTAGCCAACGGCACGCTCTACATCGTCACCCAGGATTGCCGGCTGATTGCAATCGACGCGGCGACGGGCAAACAGTCGTTCGACGCGCCGGCATGTCACGACACGAGCAACACCTGGTACTCAACCGCCGCCTACGTCTACAAAGACAAGGTGATCGTCGGCACGTCCGGCGGCGACCTCGGCGGCAGCGGATTAGTCAGCGCCTTTAGCGCGCATGACGGTTCGCGCCTGTGGGATTGGCATACCGTCGCGCAACCGGGCGAGCCCGGGCACAACACCTGGCCTGGCGACTCGTACGTCCATGGCGGAGCCGCCGTATGGGCCGGCCTCTCGATCGATCAGCAGACCGACACTCTCTACGCAGCACCCGGCAACCCCGGTCCCAATCTCACCGAATACGGACGCAAGGGCCTCAATCTCTACTCCGATTCGGTCGTCGCGCTCGATATCTCCGGCGCAGCACCACGCCTCAAATGGTATTACAAAATCGTGCCCAACGACGTGCACGACAACGATCCGTCGATGCCGCCGGTCCTCTTTACCGGTAATGTCAACGGCGCTAATCGCCAGTTATTGGCCGTCGGCGATAAGGCCGGTGACTTCGTCATTCTCGATCGCACGACCGGCAAGCTCGTCAGCCGGCTCGCGGTGAGCGATCAGCAAGGCATCTTCACAACGGTTCCCACCCTCAAGGGAACCTTCGCCTGTCCAAACCACGGTGGAGGAATCGAGTGGAACGGCGGCTCGTACGATGCTGCCGTCAATCTCTTCTTCATTCCGAGCACGCAAGAGTGCGCGATCTGGAAGATCGTTTATCCCGCGACGGTGCCCTACGTTCCCGGACAGCCCTACACCGCTGGACCGCTGCCAAAGCGGCGGACCGCAACCGGAGTGCTAACGGCGATAGACGTCGGAACGGGCAAGCCGGCGTGGGTAAAACCGTTGCCCTATTCGGCGCAAGGCGGCGTGCTCGTGACGCGCAACGGCCTGATCTTTACGAGCGACGCGAGGGGTCGCATGTACGCGTTCGAACCAAAGACCGGCCGCGAGCTGTGGCATGACGACGTCGGAGCTTCGATCGTTGCGCCGATCTCCGCGTACCAGGGCGCCGACGGCCATGAGTACCTCGTCGTTGAAGCGGGCGAAGCCGGAAACCAGCAAACGCCCAACCTGCCCAAATCGCAGAGTGCGCGGGTGGTCACGTACAGTTTGAGCACGGCGCCGACCTTGATGAACGACACGACCGGACAGCCCGCCGCAACGGTTGCCGGCACCACGACCTCGGAGGGCGGCTCGGCCGCTCCGTCGTCTGCAGCGGTTAGCGCTCCGTATACTTCCGCGCAAGCGTCGGCCGGATCGAAGATCTACGTCAAGCAGTGTCTTTCATGTCATGGCTCGCATTTGCAGGGCGTCTCCGGACCGGCGCTTAGCGGTGCGGGCTTCGCGCATTCCAGTCTCAGCATCGCGCAGCTCTACGGGATCGTTTCGACACAAATGCCGCTGACGGCGCCGGGCTCGCTCTCGAAAACCGACGACGCGGCCGTCACGGCTTACATTCTTGAGTACGATTGCGTGAAGCCTACCGGCACGACGCCGCTCTCCGTCTCGACCGCCGTCGCGCTCTCCACGGTCAAACCCGGTGCCGCGAGTTGTCCGCCGAAGTAACTCCCTGTGTCATGGTGAGCCTGTCGAACCACGACGTAGCGGTAAGGCCGGCTCTCACAGTGTCCCTCCTTTGCTGCGACGAGTAACCCGTGCCTCCGCACGCCACTCGGTATGGCGCCAAAGTCAGTGACGCTTTGAATTTCAGCCGTCCCCAAGTGCGTCGGGCGTACCCGGACGACGCCGAGCCTATCGCCGCGCTTATGACCCAGTTGGGGTACGACGTGCCGGCGCCGGCTGTCACCGCCCGCTTGCAGCGCCTGGGAGAGCGGCGCGAGGTTTTCGTCGCGACCGACGACCAGCGCGTCGTCGGATGGGCGGTCCTTTCGATTGACGAGACGTTCGTCGAGGGCTTCGGCGCGTTTCTCGAAGGCTTCGTCGTCGACGAGGCCGTTCGCAGCCGCGGCGTCGGCCTGCAACTTCTCGAAGCCGTCGAATCCCGGGCGCGGGAACGCGGCTGCGCCGAGATTCGGGTGCAGTCCAACGTCCTGCGCGAGCGCGCCCATTCGTTCTACGAGCGCAACGGCTACACGAAGATCAAAGCGCAATACCAGCTGCGTAAGGCGCTGTCAGAGTGAAACCATAATTGAAGCTAAAACGTATAGGAACTTTATGAGAACTGCAGTTTTGACGGCCCTTGTCCTCGCGCTGTGCCCAATCGTGGCGTCGGCGGCTCCGGTGGCGCCGGAAGACCTCTTCAAGATGACGTTCCTGAGCAACGCCTTGATCTCACCCGATGGAACTCACGTGCTCGTAGAGTCCTCGCGAATGAACGGGTCGAAAGATACGTACGACCGCACGATCGATCTTGTCGACGTCGCGACCGGAACGCTGATCCAGAACGTGACCAAGCATGTGGGCGACGGGGACTTCGATTGGATGCGCGACGGCAGAAGTTTCGTCTTCGTCCGGACGCTGGACAAGCAGAAACCGCAGCTCTATCGATATACGCTGGCCGGCGGGGCCGTCGTTGCGCTGACCCACGTCAAGAATGGCGTCTCGAGCCCCGTGGTCTCGCATGATGGCGATCGCATTGCGCTCACCGTCACCGATACCGACCCGGCCCACGACGCCTACGTCGATTTCAGCAAAGCCGGCTTTACGCCGAAGAGCTCGCAAAAGAAGAGCGACGTGCACCTCATCGACGAGCTCTTCTTTGAAACGAACGGCGCGGGCTACACTTATCAGGACCACCAGCACATCTGGACGATCGACGCCGACGGTTCGCATCCGACGCAGTTGACCTCCGGCAGGTACTCCGAGAATCTCGATGAGTGGTCGCCCGACGACAAGACGATTCTCTTTGACTCGTTGCGATACGAGTCGGTCGACAGCGGGCCGAACGACGTCTATGCAATCCCGTCGGCCGGCGGCGCCATGGCGAAGCTCACGTCAACCCTGCCGGTAAATAACGGGCTCTTCTTCGACGCGGGGGGACAGCACGTGTACTATTTGAGCGGCGACGTGAAGGACGCCGCGCAACTGCCCGCGCTGGTCTCGGCAAACAGCGACGGTTCGCAGCCGCGGGTGGTCGTTGCACGCAACACGGTCTCCTGGGGCGATTCGCTTTTGGCCGATATGAAAGAGGGCGGCGGCTTTTGCGGGGCGCCCTTGCCGTCGGGGAATCAAGCCTTGCTCAATATCGACGGTCCCGGCTATGCCAACTTGCGCACGCTCGATCTTCGTACCGGCGCGCTGCGCGACATCACGCCGCCGCACGGCGAAGCCTGGTCGTGCTCGGTATCGCGGGACGGACAGCACATCGCCTACCTCTACAGTGATTTTACGCACCCGGCCGACGTCTACGTGGTTAACGCAAGCGGAGGCGCGCCGCGTCAGCTCACGCACGTCAATGATGCATACCTCGCTTCGGTGACGCTGTCGCAGCCGGTAGAGTTTACCGTCAAAGATCCGGCGGGTTTTGCGGTGCAGGCTTGGTTCATGCCGGCGGTCGGTGGCGCCGCGGGGACGAAACATCCGACGCTGCTCGACATTCACGGCGGTCCGGAGACGCAGTTCGGCGACACGTACTTCCACGAGTTTCAGCTCTATGCGTCCCTGGGCTATAACGTCGTGTTCTCCGATCCCGCGGGCAGCACCGGTCACGGGTACACGTTTGAAGAAGCGCTTGAAAATAACTACGGCGATGCGATGTTCCAGGATGTTCAAGCCGTGATGGATGCGGCCGTGCAACGACCGGATGTCGACGCCTCACGCTTGGCCGTGCTCGGCGGCTCCTATGGAGGATATGCAACGCTTTGGGTGATCTCCCATACCAATCGTTATAAGGCTGCGGTGGCCGAACGCGCGGTCAGCAACCTGCAAAGCGAAAACCTCGCGGCCGATTTTGCAGGCAAGAACGGTCTGGGCGGCGGTTACTACAACTGGGGTCCGCCATGGGACCCGGCGAGCACCGACTATGCGAAGTTCTCACCGCTAACGTACGTCGCCAACGTCCAGACGCCACTGATGATTCTTCACGCCGAGAACGATACGCGCGCACCGATCGACCAGACGCTGCAAGAGTTCACGTCGCTCAAGATATTAGGACGAACCGTGGAATACGTGGCGTTTCCCAACGAAAATCACGATCTCTCGCGCACCGGCTCCCCGATCCACCGGGTCGAACGGCTGCACCTCATCGTCGACTGGCTGAAGAAGTACCTCTAGCATGCCGCCCAATCCCGGACGCCTCAGAACCAAAGCGCTGACGCCGGCGATCGGCGCGACCGTCGAGGGCATCGACCTCAGCGCGCCGCTCGCAGATGCCGACCTGGCAGAGATTCGCACGGCCCTCGACGAGCATCTCGTGCTTTTCTTCGAGGGACAGTCGTTAACGCCGGTTCAACAGCGCGATTTCGCGGCGCGCTTCGGCCCACTCTACGTTCACCCGTTCTACGACGGACACGAAGCGGCGCCCGAGGTAATGGTGCTGGAGCACGATGCGACGCATCGCGCCAACAGCGACCGCTGGCACAACGACGTTACGTACCTTCAAACGCCGCCGCAAGCCGCCGTCCTCTACGCCGAGGAAATTCCCGAGCTCGGCGGCGACACGCTTTGGGCCAACATGTATCTCGCGTACGAGACGCTCTCCGAGCCGCTTCGCCGGTTCGTCACGCAACTGCATGCCGTGCACTCGTTCGCGAAAAATTTCACACCGGAGCGATTTAAAGCACTCGGCATGGACGACCGGCGCGATCGGATCTACGCGGAACACCCGCCGGTTTCACACCCCGTGGCTCGCACGAACCCCGTGACCGGCCGCAAGGCGCTTTTCGTCAATCAAGACTTCACGTCGCACATCGAAGGCCTGTCGCCGAGCGAGAGCGACGCGCTGCTGCGCCTGCTCTTCGAGCATATGGCGAAGCCCGAGTTTCAGGTTCGCTGGCGCTGGCGGGAAGGCACCGTGGCATTCTGGGATAACCGCTGGACGCAGCACTGCGCGCTGGCCGACTACTTTCCGAATCGCCGCCGCGTACGACGCGCCACCATCCTCGGCGAGCGCCCCGTTTGACGTCGGCGCTCGCGCGGCGTCTCGGCGTCTCCGACGTCGTGCTCATCGTGATCGGCAGCGTCATCGGCTCGGGCATTTTCCGCACGCCATCGGTCGTAGCGCAGCGAATACCCATACCCGGATTGATTCTCGTTGCCTGGGCGTGCGGCGGAATCGTCGCGCTCTTTGGAGCTTTCGTGCTCGGCGAGCTTGCCGCGCGTCGCCCGGCGGGCTGCGGTGCCTACGCCTACTTGCGCGATGCGTTCCATCCGGTCGTTGCGTTTGCGTACGGTTGGTCGTCGCTGCTGGCTTCATTTACGGGCGGGATCGCAGCGGCGGCGGTGCTCTTCGCCGGTTATTTCATCTCGTTGACCGGTTTGGGAATTTCGTCGGGCGTCCTCGCGGTCGTTACGCTTGCCGTGCTCGCGCTCGTGAACTGTTTGGGCGTTCGCTTTGGCAGCAACGTGCAAAGCGCACTGACCGTGTTGAAGATTGCGGCGCTCGGCGCACTCATCGTTGCCGGCGTTGCCGCGCATCCGGCCGAGGGTCACCGGCTCGCTGGGCTCTCGAGCTCCACGCTCGGCATGCTCGGTACCCTCGGCGGGTTTAGCGTCGCGATGATTCCCGTGCTTTTTGCCTATAACGGGGCAATGGTCGCCAACTTCATGGCGGCCGAAGCAAAAAACGTTACGTTCACGCTGCCGCTGGGCCTATGGTTGGGGATATCCGGCGCTGCCGTGCTCTATCTCTTGGTGAATGCCGCCTGCCTTCGCGTGCTCGGCGTCGCGGGCTTAGCGAGCACACCGGTTCCCGCAGCGGCCGTCCTGCGGGCCGCGGCCGGCTCGACGGGAGCGCAGGTCGCGTCGCTCGCGGTTGCCGTTTCGACGCTGGGATTCATCAGCAACCGAATGCTCACGGTACCGCGGCTCTATCACGCGATGGCCGACGATGGGTTGTTCTTCCGGGCCGTAGCGTGGATCGATCCGCGGACGCGCGTACCCGTCGTCGCGATCGCGCTGCAAGCAGCGTTCGCGATGCTCCTCGCGCTCTCGGGAAGCTACGAACACATTCTCAACTACGTCGTCTCGACGTTCTACGTCTTCAACGGGCTGCTGGCCCTCGCGCTCTTTATCCTTCGCGCTCGCGACCGCCACGCGGGCATTGAGCAAGCTGCTCGTTTCCGCGTGCCCGGGCATCCGTTCTCGACCGCCCTCTATATGCTGGTCTCGTGGGGCGTCGCGACCGCGACGTACGTCGCCTATCCGAGCGACGCAATCGTCGGCATCGCGATTTTGCTCAGCGCCGTGCCGGTCTACTTTATCTGGACGCGTGTCTGATGCGGAGGGCTTTGGTGCGCCTTCTCACGATGACTCTGGCTCTCGACCTCGTGTGTGCGGCTGCGATCGCACGCGCCGATACGCCGGCCCCGCTGCGGCACCTCGTCTATTCATTTACGTATGAGGCGCGACAGAGCGGAACCGTACCAAATGAACCCGGTTCGACGGGAAACCGCTCCTACAACGGGTCACTCGATGATAAGGGCACAATTACGGTCGACGTACTGCGGGAAGCGCCCGATCGCGGATTGGTAGTCGTCGTCAGCGAGCAAGGCGACTACCGCAAAGGCGCGGCAGCGACGTGCGCCGTTTACGGTAATACTGAGGTCGTTTGCGACCCAAGCGTAACGGTTAACAGCGAAGAGGCTACGCTCTTGCGTTTTCTCGGCGCGAATTTCTATGAGCCGAGCAGCGTTGATGCGAAGCAGCATTGGTCCGTTTCGCATAGCAGCGGCCCGATAACGGCGACCGGCAATTACACGATCAGTCGGAACGACAACGGCGTAATGACAATTGAGGAATCACGCCACGTCGAGGATAAGTCGCAGGGTGTTACTACGTCGGATGCTGAGACGAAGATTGATTACGACGATAATCGCCTTCTTCCGACGTTGATTGACGAATATACGACCGAGCAGCGCCACACCGGCGCCCTCGGCAACGCGACGACGATCTACCAGACGACGCTCACGCTCGTCTCCGACTCGATGACGAAGCAGTGAAAGTCGTTGCGCCGATTCCGCGCCCCTAGCGGCTCTGCGAGTTCCTTTTCCTGTCTTTGCTCGCGGGCGGTGCCCACGCCGTGATCGTGCCGTCTCTGGCGCCGACGTAGACGACACCGTCAGCGATGACCGTGCCGACATTTCCATAGTCGGAGAGCCCGACGCTCCATAGTTGGCTGCCCGTTTCCGCATTGAATGCAAACTCGGTCTTGCGCGAATAGTTGCTGACGTAGACGACGCCGTTCGCGATCGAGATCGGCGAGCGTGGCGTCTGCGCTCCGGTCAAACGGGCACCGTCGGGTCCGAACTCTGCGTTCCAAACTGGTGTCGGATTTAACGTGCAGTTCGACTGGATGCTAAAGGCTGCCAGCCCCGGGTGATAGATGCCCTCAGACGCCGGCAGTCCGACGTAAAGGTAGCCGGTAATTGGATCGAAGGCGGGTACGCCGACAAAGTCTCCCTGGTTCGTCGGCAAGGACATGGCGATGTATTGAATGGGGCCGTAGCTAATCGATCCGACGTCGTAAAGCTCGAACATCCCAGACTTGTTAACGGCGGCGAGCATCGGCGGGCATCCGTACGGCTGGAAACGTAGCGGCGTCGCGCCGAAATCGAAGTCGTTATCACCGGTAATTTCTGGAATGTTCGGCGGATAGTTACTCGCAATAACCGTACCGAGGGTTGCGGATAATTCGATGATCTGTTCCGCGTATCCGGCGTTCTGCTCCGCGCCCTCACTGGTATCTGCGTTACCAGTCGCAACGAATACGTCGTTCGTACTAGGATCGATCGATGCGCCGCCCGGTCCCCAGATGCCGCCGCCGCTTGCACCCCGCTGCGACGTGCCGCTTACTGTGTAGAAGGTGCCCGCTACGCTCGGCCCACTCGTGGCGACGGCAACGATGCGCCCGTACCACGGTGAAATATCGCACGTTGACCCGGTTACGGCGTAGAGCAGACCGTTCGCCGGATTGTAGGTGAGGCCACCGTGCATAAAATTATGGTCGTGCAGGTAATCCGCGATCATCAACGGCCAGCCGGAGGCCTCCTTTCCCGTGCCCAAGTCAACCGCATGCACTTCGTTATGCCCGTCGCTAAAGTAGAGCAGGTTTTTCCCGCGATCGATCGCCGGCGTCTCGCCGATCGAGAACTCCATTTTATGCTGGTCGCAGCGGTACATCGAATGCGCAACGGCGTCCTTCCACAGGACCGCACCAGTGCCCGCGTTGATTGCGTACATTGCCGCTCCATCCGCGGAGCCCGCGTACAGGATGTTGGTCGACGCCCCATTCGCGTATACGCCGTACGCGAAGACCGGCTCGTGAACCATGCCGTAGCCCACGTTGAGGCTCCATAGTTTTTGCAGGGTACCGACATTGTTCACGCCGACCGTCGCCTCGACCGGATTGTAGCCCGTGCGCTGCAGGTCGAAGCCGAATGAATCCCAGTCGGTGGTCTGGGACGAGCCCTTGCGGATCTGCCGCCGCACGGAGCTCGGGGTCGACGCCCTTGAACTTGTGGTAGCCGCTGCTCCGGCCGGAGGCGAGTAACTCGGACTCGCCTTTCCGATTCCGCTACAGTCGGTCAAGGCAATAAGAAAGACAGCGGAGAGAGCCCACGCCGGAGTGCGAGGATGGCCCATCGTCAACATCTTTCCGATGACGCCGTGGTCACCTCCTCAGCACACGCAACTCACAGGCTTTCGCTGCAACCGCTAGCAGGAGAACGCGTAGAGAGTGCTATGAGATCGTCCTTCCTAATACCGGCTGCTTTTGCCGCAGTGCTGTCGCAATGCTGCCCGGCGGGTTCGGTTAATCCGCTAAGCGTAGCTATTCTATCCCGCCGCGGCGTTGATGGCTTTCTTTGCAAGCTTCGTTAGCAACTCGTCAGTCTTGACTTCCTGCTCGAGCGTTTCTTGCAACAGATCCGGTGCTTTCGACAACCGCATCTCTTTAGCCCAAGCGATGAGCGTTCCGTACCGAGAGATCTCGTAGTGCTCGACCGCTTGCGCCCCTGCAAGGAGACCGGCATCCAGCGCCGGGTTGCCCTTGAAGTCTTCCATAACCTCATTGCCCTCCTCAAGGATACCGTCGATGGCGTCGCAAGTCTTTCCACGCGCGGGCTTGCCGATAATCTCGAAAACGCGCTCGATCCGTTCGACCTGCCCTTCGGTTTCGTCGCGATGGTGCAGGAACGCTTCGCGCAGCTCCGCCGAGTTAACTGCCCTTGCCAGCTTCGGAAGGGTTCGGAGAATCTTCCTTTCTGCGTAGAACATATCTCGAAGCGTTTCGTAAAACAGGTCGCTGAGCGTCTTTATCACGTCTAACCTTTCATTTTGGAAAAATGGTTCGGCCGCTGCCTCCAACGTTATGACCGAGAGTTGCGCTCGTTAAACCACGGGTCTGACACTCGGTGTGTGCGTGCCAATGGCTATGGACGCCGACGTAAGTCGATTTAGGTTGCGGTGTTTTGCTTACGCTAATTCTGGGCAAGGATAGCGGAGTTTTGTGCGGACGACAACATGATACGAGATGAGGATCTGTACTCGCGACCCGAGACGTGGGTCGCCTGGAGGATCAATTGGGGAGCGATCTGGGTGGGTGCGCTTGCGGCGCTCTCCGCGGCCTTGATCTTTGGCCTGCTCGGCACGGCGCTCGGCGCCACATCGTCGGAGAAGATTTCATCCTGGCACACGATATCGATGATCGACGTCAGCGTTATCGTCTGCGCGGCATTCTTCAGCTTCGTCATCGGCGGGTGGGTAGCCGGAAAGATTACCGGCGCGCGACATTCCGAGCCGACGATCCTTCATGCCGCAATAGCATGGCTCGTCGCAACGCCGATCCTGGTAACGATGCTCGCGGCCGGTGCCGGTACGGCTTTCGGCGGCTGGTACGGCGGGCTGATCGCATCGCCGATCGGCGCAGCCGTCGCGGCGCCTGCGTCACCGGATATAGTCCGCGACACCGCAATGGCGGCAATCACCTCGCTCCTGCTTGGTCTTATCGGCAGCGTCATCGGGGGCTGGATGGCCTCAGGTGAGCCTATGACATTTACATTCTATCGCAAGCGCAACGCGTATCTTGAAGCGCAGAAAGGTAAGGTACCGGTCTAATGTTTTTGATTCTTCTCTGGCTGCTCGGTGCGCCGCTTACCGTCCTGATCATCCTATATCTCTTAGGCGTAGGGCATTAACGGTAGTGAGTTACGTCGCGTCGGAGCGCGCCGAGATTTAGATCGGCGACGCGAGCTAGGGTTTTCGTGGAAACACAGGGCGCACGCAACCGCGCGCGCCCTTGTCTGGCCCGTGGAGCTGGCTCGGGTCGAAGCCAGTTCGCGCGCAGGTGGTGAGCAGGTTGTCTCGGGCGTTTGTTCCGGACATTGGAGGCCTTCTGTAATATCCCCAAGGAAAGCTACTGTGGCCATCAGGCACGCAATTATGGCTTTTCTGGAGCACTAGTGATTTCGCACTTAGAATGTTCGCGCGATGCAACGCATCGTTGCTCGCCGCATGCGCTCGCAACGGTCTGTCCTGACGACGGCGCGCCGCTGCTCGTCCGCTACGCCGGCGCTGCGCTTCGCCGCGAGGCGGTGAACTCGCGGGCATGGACGATGTGGCGCTACCGCGAGATGCTACCGATTGCCGACGACGAGGAGCCCGTCTCGCTGGGAGAAGGCGCAACGCCGCTCATTGCCCTTTCAAACGGCGCCTACGTCAAAGACGAAGCGCAGAATCCGACCGGCTCCTTCAAGTCGCGCGGCATGTCGGCGGCGGTTACGATTGCGAAGCGCTTCGGGGTGCCGGCGTTGGTTGCACCGAGCGCGGGAAATGCCGGTGGCGCGCTTGCCGCGTATGGCGCGCGGGCCGGCTTGCACGTGCGAGTTTACGTTCCGCGCGATACGCCGGGCCTGCTCGTTGAGGAGATGCAAAGCTATGGGGCCGATGTCGTTCTCGTCGATGGCTTGATCGACGATGCCGGGCGCATCGCGGCCGAATATGCGCGCGAGAGCGGCGCCTTCAACGTGGCGACGTTTCGCGAGCCGTACCGAGTCGAGGGAAAGAAGACGATGGGCTACGAGTTGGTCGAGCAACTCGGCGGCGTTCCCGGAACGATCGTCTATCCGACGGGCGGCGGAACGGGGCTCGTTGCGATGTGGAAGGCCTTCGACGAGCTCGAGCAGCTCGGTTGGATCGATGCGAAGCGTCCGGTCATGATCGCCGTTCAAGCCGAGGGTTGCGCGCCGATCGTCCGCGCATTCGATCGTGGCGCAGAGTCCGCGCAACGAGTCGAGGATGGGTCGACGAAGATGTGGGGCTTACGCGTCCCGGGCGGAATCGGCGATCGGCTGACGTTGCGCGCGCTGCGCGAATCCCACGGACGTGCCGTCGCGGTCTCCGATGATGCGGCCGATGAAGCGATGCGCGACCTCCATAAACACGAAGGCATCGACGCGACAGAAGAAGGCGGAGCCACCCTCGCCGCGCTTGGGCTCTTGCTTTCCGCGGGCGTCACGCTTCCCGCCCCGATCGTTTTGTTCAATACCGCGACATCTTTGAAATATGCGCCGCGAGCCCAGGCCCGCGGGTCGCTTAATCTAAAAACTCAACGCGAATAGCGTCCCATCACCGCGACGGCCGCCGTAGGTCGTCGCGCCGTAGAGCTGACCGCCTAACGGCAGCAGTGCGCCCGCTGGAAATCTGCCGCTGCCCCGACACTTAAACCGATGGAGTACGCTCTCGATACCGGACGTGTCCGCCTCGAACGCCGTCCCGCCGTCGTAGCCACTGCTTCCGGGAATGCAAACGGTACCGCCGGAAAACGTGACGCCGTAAAGCTTGCCGGAAACTGCGACCAGACTTGAAAGCGGATAGAGACCGTCGGGCGGACCCTTAAAACGGTAGAGTGTGGTCTCTTGACCCGACGTGGTCGCTTTGAAGATCGTGCCGCACCCGCTCTCCTCGCATCCGGAACCGCCCTGGGTCGTCGTTCCGTAAAGCGCGCCGCCGATGCTGATCATACCGGCCGAGGGGTTTCCACCATCGGAGCCGCCCTCGAAACGATATACCACTTGAGCGGCGCCGGCGGCGTCGACCTTGAAGATCGTTCCGCAGCCGGCTCCGCCGCAGCCGCGGTTGCCGCCTTTGTTCGCGGTGCCAAAAAGCTCGCCGTCGCGCGCGAGGAGGCGGCCTTCCGGCAGCGCACCATCCTTGCGGCCTTTGAAACGGTGCAAGACGCGTTCGTTGCCGGACGTGCTGACCTCAAATACGGTGCCACACCCTTTACTCAAGAAGTTTGCGCAGACGGTTTTGAGTCCGCCCACCCACGTAACGCCGTAGAGAGCACCATGCAAGACGGCGAGGCCGACGATGGGAGCCGCGCCATCCGATCCCCATTTGAAACGATAGACGACGCGCTCTTTGCCCGACGTCGTCACGGCGAAAACCGTCCCGCAGCCGGTGTCACCGACCGGACCAATGTCACAGCCATCCCCGCCCGCGATCGTCGTACCGTAGAGCACCCCACCGAGAACCGTCAAACCGTCAGTCGGCGAAATTCCATCGGCGCCGCCTTTGAACGTGTAGATCACGCGCTCGTTGCCCGACGTGTCGACGGCAAAGACGGTTCCGTCACCGCGTTTTCCCCCGTCGATCGTCGTGCCGTAAAGCACGCCGTTCAACGAGACCAGAGACCCATTTGGGGATGCACCGTTGCGTCCGCCTTCGAACGCGTACAGCGTCTGGTACCCGCGGCTCGCGAAGGGGCGCGCCGGCAACTGGCTCGCCGGCTGGAGCGGGATCGTCGAGTTAACCTGGGATCCACCACACGCGGCTAGCAGCGCCGCGGCGCAAAGAATGCTCGGAACGCGATAGTTGGGCATCATACCTGCCTCCGTCGGCGAAAAGGAGCTTTCCCCATTGACCGCCGTGAGCCTGATGATAGCACCATTTGGAGCGATTTACCCGCAGCTGCGGCGCGGGCGAGCGCGGCGATTAACTCGCTAGCGCGTGCGCAAGGCCTGGCGCCCCGAGGTCGGCGTTTTCTGCGATAAAGCCGCGCAACTCGAGTAGGGCAACGGAGTCGCTCGTCTTCGGGGAAGCGTCGCAATACTCGAGGAACGCTTGGAGGCTGGTAAGCGCCGCGGTCCAGCGCGGATCGTCGGGCCGGCCGCAGGCATGATGGAGCGCGGCGGCAACGTTTTGCGTCGCACATGCTGCGGCGTACGCGGCCGCCGATGATGGCGGACGCAGCTCGAGCAGCGAAGTCGTAATGGCGTTGCGGATTCGGTTACAGGCAACTTCGTATTGCATTTTTGGTTACTCCTATGAATGCTTGCGCGCTAAGAGCAGCACGCCGGGTGTGACTACGAGAGCGAGGACGCCGGTCACGAGGAACGCGTCCGCGTAGGAAAGCGCCGCCGCTTGTCCGGCAATCGCGGTTGCGAGTTGTGCGGTAGTGCCGTGCTGCAAGAACTGCGCGACCGGCAGCCTGGAAAGCGTCGCTTGCGCGGCGAGGATCGTTTGGTGAAACTGAAGGCGCTGGTCCAAGAACGCCACGATCGATGCCGACGAGACCGAACCTCCCAACTGAAAGAAGAGCACGATAAACGACGCCGCCTTGGCTCCGGCCTCGGGCGCAACGGCCCGCATCGTCGCGACGAGCAAGGGCGAGTAGACGAAAGCCGCCCCGATTCCAACCAGCACGAGCGGAGGAATGAACGTCCCGAGATCGCTGTTGGTCGTGACGCAACTCGCCAACCAGAGCGAGCCAAGGCCCGCGACGGCGATGCCGCCGCCGATCGACCAGCGCAGATCGAACCGAGGCAAGCTCGCAAGTCGCGCAACGGGAATCGTGAGAAGAAGCACCGGTAGCGCTCGAACGCCGATGAGAATGCCCGCAAGCGTGCTCGTAAAGCCCAGATTATCGATCGTAAACTGCGGCAGCAGCAGCAGACTGGGAAAGATGACCGCCGCATAAGCCCCGGCGATCGCCAGCGCGGCTGCGACGGCCGGCTGCCGCATCACGCGCAAGTCCACGATCGGCTCGGCGATCCGCAACTCCCACCAAACGAATACCGAGGTTGCGAGAAGCGCGAGCAGCGAGCAGAGTTGAATCGATTGATCGGAAAACCAGTCATCGCGCTGTCCTTGGTCGAGCACGTACTGCATGCAGCTGACGGCTACGATCAGCAGCGCGATGCCGGTGACATCGACGCGCGCCGGCTGGGGCTTCGTGTGGTCGCGCATGTAGCGCAATAAGATGATGAATGCGAGGATTCCGGGAACGAGGTTCACGTCGAAGACCCACGGCCACGAAAGGTTGTCGACGAGAATTCCGCCCAGCGTCGGTCCCACCGACGGACCAAGGATGGTTCCGAGCGCAAAGATCGATTGACTCATTCCCATCTGCTGCGGCGGAAACGTATCGCGCAGCACGACCTGCGCGGTCGCCAGCAGCCCGCCGCCGAACGCGCCCTGCAAGACGCGAAAGAGAATCAGTGCGGTCAACGACGTTGCCATGCCGCACAACATCGAGGCGACGGTAAATCCGGCGATCGAGGCGAGAAAGTAGTTCTTGCGTCCGAAGCGCAGTTGCAGCCACGGCGCGAGCGGGATCACGACGACGTTGGCGATGACGTAAGCCGTAACAACCCACGTACCGTCATCGACGGTCGCTCCCAAGTTGCCCTGAATGGTGGGCAGCGCGACGTTGACGATCGTGAGATCGACCGTTTGCAACAGGGCGGCCAGCATGACGCCGCCCACGACGAGGTACCGGCGCAGGCCGTACTCGGCCAAGCTCCCCTCGCCACCCTGAGCGAGCTTGCCCTCAGCCGAGTCGGAGGAAAGGGCGCGCGGGTTTTGAGGTTTTTCGGGAGGGCGAAGGGGAATAATTCCCCGCAGTCCGGGGATCCGTTCGGCAACCGTCATGGGTGGTGGAGTGCTCTTAGGAGAGATGGTTGCCTTTAGGTTACCGCTTGTGCCATACTATGACTAGAACCTAGTCTATCCTAGCACTAGAATGGATACCTTAACGATGAACGCAACGATCGAACGCCGTGCGGACCTCAGCGACTTTCTGCGCACGCGCCGGGCGAAGATCGCCCCGTCGGATGTCGGCTTGGCCGACGGAGCGCGCCGGCGAACCCCGGGACTGCGGCGCGAAGAGGTCGCGCTGCTCGCGAATATTGGCACCACCTGGTACACGCGGCTCGAACAGGGGCTGCCGATCAATGTGTCGGCGGATGTCCTCGACGGGATCTCGCGCGCGTTGCGCTTGACGTCGGACGAACGCCGGCACCTTCATCTCTTGGCCGGACTCACCAATACGGCTCCCGTGCAAGAAGAAGAGCACGTCAGCGATCTCGTGCGACGCGTTCTCACCGCGCTCGAACCCTCGCCCGCGTACGTTCGCGGACGGCGCTTCGACCTGCTTGCGTGGAACCGCAGCGCCGATGCGCTCTCGGATTTCTCCAGTGCGACGGGGCCCGCGCGCAATATGGTGTGGCGACTCTTTCGCGATCCCAACTCGAAGTGCCGGCTTGGCGATCCGGAGTGTGCGATGCGCCGCGTCGTCGGGCAGTTTCGCGCGGTCGCTGCGAAGTATCCGCACGATCCCGCGTTCACCGAGCTGATCGAAGACCTGCGCGAAAACTCCGCGGAGTTCAGGAACCTCTGGGCGCAGCACGACGTGCTCGGATCGGCCGAAGGCCTCAAGCGCTACGTGCACCCCGAGCTCGGCGAGCTGATCCTGGATTACACGCAGTTCGATGTGCCCGGAGACGGCGACATGCGCCTGATCGTTTTAACGGCGGCACCTGGCTCCGAAAGCGAACGGAAGCTGCGACAATTGAGCCCCCACGAGGTCCACGCGTAGCGCGTGAGCGCGCTGAACGACTCGCCCGACTTCGACATCGGAAAGCGAGCGGTTGGATATGCCGCCGTCGACCAATTCGTGCAAGACGGTACGTGCATCGGCCTAGGCACCGGCACGACGACCTATTTCGCCATCGAGCGTGTCGCGCAGCGCGTCGCGGCCGGCGAGCGAATCACCGCCGTCGCAACGTCGGACGGTACTGCTAGCCTCTGCCGCCGGTGGAATATTCCACTCGTTGGGTTGCTCGAGCACGAGATGCCCCTCGCAATCGACGGTGCGGATGAAGTCGCTTCGGACTGGGCGTTGATCAAAGGCGGCGGCGGCGCACTCTTCAGAGAGAAGACCGTCGCTCTGGTGGCCGAGCGGTTCGTGGTCGTCGTCACGCCGTCAAAGTTAGTCTCCGTGCTCGGAGCGTTTCCGCTTCCGGTCGAGATCGTGCCGTTCGCCGAACCCTACGTCGTGCGTGAAATCTCCAGCTGGAATCCAAACGTCGAAATCGCGCGGCGGGGCGGTGAGCTGCCGTTCGTAAGCGACAACGGAAATTGGATCCTCGACTGTCGTTTCGGCCGAATCGACGAGCCTGGCACACTCGATCTTGCGCTGCGGGCGATCCACGGCGTCGTCGCGACCGGCATCTTCGTATCGATCGCCGACGTCGTGATGGTCGGCGGCGAGAATGGCGAAGTCCGAGCCTTGCCAAGATTATGACGCGCACTTAAGGCTCCCTTAAACAGGTGCGTCATGGCGGCGCCAGAAGTCAGCGTCATCTTCCTCGGAGGGATGAAAATGTTGAGACGCATGTTAATGCCGGTGCTGCTCCTCTTAGCCGGAGCATTCGTTGGTTGCAATAGCGCGAGCGCGTCGGCTCCCGCTCAACCCATTGCGCAGAACGCCGCGGCGATTACCACGAAGTACGTGCAGCTGGTGATCTTTGAAAATGAGTCGTACGACGACGTGATCGGCAGCCCGGAGGCTCCCTATATTACGGGCCTTTCGAAAACGTGGGCGAATATGACGCAGAGCTTTGCGATCACCCACCCAAGCGAACCGAACTACCTCGCCCTCTTCAGCGGATCGACGCAGGGCGTCACCTCGGACCAATGCCCGGTGTCGTTTGGCGTGCAGAGCCTCGGCAGCGAGTTGCTCAAGGCAAAGATCTC
>DATMKR010000076.1:0-35161 GCA_035571115.1 Candidatus Acidiferrum sp.
ACCGAGAAGCGGGCCATGCGCGCGCAACTGGATCGGGCCGTCGCGGAACTTCACGAGCGATCGAGTAGTTAGAGCTTCTATGCCCGGACACTCGCACTCTCACTTCGCCGAATCGTTCGAAATGTACATGAAGGCCATCTATCGTCTCGAACGGGAGGGCCCCGGCGTAACGACGTCGGCGCTGGCGACGGAGCTCGGAGTTGCTCCCGCCAGCGTTTCGGGCATGCTCAAGAAGCTCGTCACGGATGGATACGTCGAACACGAAGTACGCGGCGACATCAAGCTCACGCGAAAAGGCTTGGAGGTCGCCGTCGGCGTGGTACGGCGCAATAGGCTGGCGGAGCGTTTGCTTACCGACGTTCTCAAGATGCCGTGGGACGAGGTCTATGCCGAAGCCTGCATCCTCGAGCACGCCATTACCGAACGCGTGGAGGAGCGTCTCGTCACGGCGCTCGGCGACCCGCGCACCTGTCCTCACGGCCATCCGATTCCGCCAAAAGATCTTACGGAGCCGGTGCGAACGGGCAGCCCGCTCGCGCAAGTCGAGCCCGGGAAGCGCGTGACGGTCTCAGGCGTGACCGAGCAGATGCCGGAGATCCTGCGCTATCTCGGGCAAGTCGGATTGCGCCCGGGCGTTAAGCTGCGCGTGATCGACAAGGCGCCGCTGGGCGGCCCGATAACGATCGAGATTTCTGGAGCGCGTCACGCGATCTCGCTGGAGCTGGCGCGCACGGTGATGATCGCGTGATCACGCGCTTTTTGATCGCCGTCAACGTCCTCGCGTTCCTTTGGGAGCTGGCGGCGGGCGGTCCCAGCGTACTGGGCAGCTTCGATAGTCCCGGCGCGCAGCACGTTCTCTATTCAGCTACTTTGGTTCCGGCTGACGTGCTGCAGGGTCACCAGTGGTGGCGCATCATTACCGGCGCCTTCCTGCACGGCGGATTGATTCACATCGGCGTCAACATGTTGTCGCTCTGGTTTCTCGGCCGATTCATCGAGTACGCGCTGGGTTCATGGCGCATGCTGCTCGTCTATATGGTGTCGCTGGTCGTCTCGGGCTTGGGCGTGGTCTACTTCAGCAATCCCGTGACCCCGACGCTCGGCGCGAGTGGAGCGATCTTCGGGCTCTTCGGAGCGCTCTTCGCCATCGGGTTCAAGTTGGGCAAACCCGGAATGGATTTGGTGCGGTCGAACATCGGGATTCTGGTCTTGAACCTCATCATCACGTTTAGCGTTCCCGTCATCTCTTGGCAAGCGCACGTGGCCGGGCTCTTGGCCGGCTTCGTACTCACCTATGCGATCTACTATCCTCCGAGGCGCGTTGCGCCGGTCGTGGTCGAAAACTCGACGGGCCGTACCTTAGAAACGCAGTACGAGTCGCCCCACGATCGCCAGCATTGGACGCAATGACCTTGGATCGGATCTTCGGATCCGACGGACCCTTCGCGAAAAATCTGCGAGATTTCGAGCTGCGTACGGGGCAGCTGCAGATGGCGCAGCTCGTGGAGCGCGGCATCCTGGAAAGCATGCACACGATCGTCGAAGCGGGTACCGGCGTCGGGAAGTCGCTTGCGTATCTCGTACCGGCGCTGCGCAGCGGCAAGAAAGTCGTACTCTCCACGGGGACGATTGCTCTGCAAGAGCAGTTGGTTCAAAAAGATATTCCGCTGGTGGAAGCCGCTCTCGGCATCCCCGTGCGCGTCACGCTGCTCAAGGGACGCTCGCACTATCTCTGCCGGCAAAAGTTCGAGCGAATGCGCGAAGACCGGCCGCTGGCGCCGTCGCCGAGCCTGCAACGCGTGTCGGAATGGGCCGCGCGCACGCAGACCGGCGATCGCGCGGAGCTGCCGTTCGTGCTGCCAACGGGTGAATGGGAACAACTCGATGCCGATGCCGACGAATGCGTCGGTGAGTACTGCGCGCATTTCCGAAATTGCTTTTACTTCAACAAACGGGATCAGGCCAAGTATGCCGACGTCGTCGTCGTCAATCACGCGCTCTTCTTTCTCGACCTGGCCGTCGGGGGCGGGCTCTTGCCGCCTTATGACGTCGCCGTGCTCGACGAAGCGCATCAGTGCGAGCGCTGGGCCACCGATGCCGTGACCGCCATGCTCTCCGGGGCGAGTATCGGGCGTATGCTGCGCAAGATCCATCGAAACTACGAACTCCCCGCCGCCTTCGACGGCGAGTTCGATGCGGCCGTTCGAGGCTTGGAATCGTCGCTTGCGCGCGTTCCGGGCGATCGCTATCCACTTGCTGCAAACGAGGAAGCGGGGCCTGCCCTCTTTGCGTTGCGTGAAAGCCTCTACCGTTTAGAAAACTGGCTGTTCGCAAACTCGACCAATGCGCGCAAACACAAGCCCGAGGGCGAGACGCTCGCCGAAGCCGAGCGCCGCCGCGACCTGATGCTGCGGCTCGTCGTGGCGCACGAGACGGTCGTCGACCGCATCGAGGGCGGCTCGCCTGAGGCAATCGCATGGGCCGAGCGCAGCGACTCAGACGCGCGCTATTCGGTACATTGTGCGCCGCACGAGGTTGCGGAGTTCTTGCGCACCACGCTCTTCTCGCGTACGCCGAGCGTCATTTTGACCAGCGCAACGCTCTCGAGCAACGGATCCTTTGACTTCATCCGCCGCACACTTGGAATCGACGACGCGCAAGAGCTCGTTGCCACGTCGCCGTTCGACTACACCCGCCAAGCTCGCCTTTTTATCGCGCCGGCGCAACTCAACCCAAAGTCGCCGGATTTTGCGCGCCGCGCCGCGCCGCTCATCGAAGAGTGTCTCGACCGAACGCGCGGACGGGCCTTCGTGCTTTTCACCTCCTACGCGCGCTTGCGGGAGGTCTATGCGTTGCTTGCAGATCGTCTCGCTTTTCCGATTCGGCTGCAAGGCCAGCTTCCGCGTTCGCACCTCATCGATTGGTTTCGACGAACGCCTGGCGCAGTATTGTTTGCAACCGGAACGTTCTGGGAGGGGATTGACGTCGTCGGCGATGCGCTCTCGTGTGTGATCATCGACCGGCTTCCCTTTCCGTCGCCGAGCGATCCGCTGGTTATGGCGCGAGTTCGCGCGCTCGAGGCCCGTGGTCTGGACGGCTTCGAGCACTATATGGTTCCGGCCGCCACCGTGCGTCTCAAACAAGGTTTCGGGCGCCTCATCCGTAGCGGTAGCGACCGCGGCCTGATGGCGTTGCTCGACGGGCGCGCCATCTCGACGCGCTATGGCGCCACGATTCTTTCGGCGCTGCCTCCGGCTTTGCGCATCGAGCATCTCGACGACCTCGCACCGTTCTTTTCATCGGAGCGCTCGATCGTATCGTAACTACTCTTCTTGCGCGACCTCGATCTTGGCGCGCTCGGCAAGCTCGTGCACGATCGAAGAGTCGGCCAACGTGGTCGTGTCCCCGAGCGTGCGCCCTTCGGCAATGTCACGCAGCAAACGGCGCATGATCTTGCCGCTGCGCGTCTTGGGCAGCTCCGGCGTGAACGTTACGTACTTCGGACGGATGAACTTGCCCAGCTTCGAACCGACGTGGTCGCGCAACTCGTCTGCAAGCTCCGGCGATCCGCTAACACCGCCCTTGAGTGAGACGAACGCGTATGCGGCTTGGCCCGTCATCTCGTCGAGCTTCCCGCAGACCGCCGCCTCGGCAACCTGCGGATGATCGACCAGCGCGCTTTCTACCTCCGTCGTCGAGATGCGGTGACCGCTGACGTTCATTACGTCGTCGATGCGACCCATAAACCAGTAGTTGCCGTCGGAATCGCGATGCGCGCCGTCGCCGGCGAAGTAGAGATGGGGAAACCTCGACCAATAGGTCTGCACGTAGCGCTCGTCGTCGCCCCAAATGCCGCGCAGCATGCCGGGCCACGGCTTCGTGAGCACGACGTAGCCGCCGGCGCCGAGCGGGACGCTCTCTCCTCGATCGTTTACGATGTCGACGCCGATGCCAGGCAACGGCCGTGTCGCACTGCCGGGCAGCAGGGTCGTTAGGCCGGGAAGCGGTGCGATCATGATCCCGCCGGTCTCGGTCTGCCACCAGGTATCGACGACCGGCGTCTTGTTCGCACCGATCCACTCGCGATACCAGATCCAGGCTTCGGGATTGATGGGCTCGCCGACCGTGCCCAGCAGCCGCAGCGATGAAAGATCGTGCGCAGCGGGATATTCCGTCCCCCACTTGATAAAGGTTCGGATCGCCGTCGGTGCGGTGTAGAGAATGGTGACGCCGTACCGTTCGACGATCTCCCAAAAACGGTCCTTATCGGGGAAATCGGGCGTGCCTTCGTAAAAGACGCTGGTCGCGCCGTTTGCCAACGGTCCGTACACGACGTAAGAGTGTCCCGTCACCCAGCCGATGTCGGCCGTGCACCAATAGATGTCGTCCGCCGCTTTGAGGTCGAAGACGACCTCGTGCGTCATCGCCGCCTGCGTCAGGTATCC
Organism: Candidatus Acidiferrum sp.; assembly: GCA_035571115.1. Taxonomy (GTDB): domain Bacteria; phylum Vulcanimicrobiota; class Vulcanimicrobiia; order Vulcanimicrobiales; family Vulcanimicrobiaceae; genus Cybelea. The sequence goes on from DATMKR010000076.1 coordinate 4,446, forward strand.
CGCCGTCGTGTGCTTGATCCCCTTCGGCTTAGCGGTGGTCCCGCTCGTATAAAGAAGGAAGAGCAGGTCCTCGGCGTTCATCGCTGCGGGCTCGCACTCCGTCGATTCGCCGGCGACCAGCTCGCTCCACCAGATGTCGCGTGTCTCGTGCATGAAGACGTCGTCGCCTACGCGACGGGCGACGATGCAGTGCGCAATCGTCGGCGTATGCTCCATCGCCACGTCGCAGTTGCGTTTGAGCGGGACTTTGTTGCCACGGCGCCACCCGAAGTCGGCGGTGATGAGCGCGACGCAGCTTGCGTCGTTGACGCGGTCGACGATCGATTCGGGAGAGAACCCGCCGAAGATTACGGAGTGAGCGGCGCCGATGCGAGCACAGGCCAGCATTGCGACCGGCAACTCGGGGATCATCGGCATGTAGATTGCGACGCGATCGCCTTTACCGATTCCTAGCTTGCGCAATCCGTTAGCAAAGCGGTTGACGTCCTCGAGAAGCTCGCGATACGTGATCGTGCGGCGATCGCCCGGCTCGCCTTCGAAATAATAGGCGATCTTGTCGCCCCGCCCCGAGCGCACGTGACGATCGAGGCAGCTGACGGTGACGTTGAGCTCGCCGTCGGCGAACCATTTCGCAAACGGCTCGTTCCATTCGAGCGTTACGGTGAAGGGCTTGCTCCACTCCAGTTTGCGCGCCCAGCCGGCCCAAAAGGCGGTGTAGTCGCGCTCCGCTTGCTTGTAAAGTTCGCCCGTCGCATTGGCCTGGGATGCAAACTCCGGAGATGGCGGAAAACGGCGGCGTTCCTCAAAGAGCGGCTCGATGGCAGAGCTCATAGGCGTACCGACTTACGAGGGCCGCAGGGTCAGGCCTGCCGAACCCCACTCGCACTGGCAATGCTGGCCGCAATCGTCCTCGCTGCGCTGACCGTCCCGGCGCAAACGGGACTCGCAACGATTCAATATGACGTGCCTCCGCCGAACTTCGCGATCGCGACGGCGCGTGGCTCGACCTATCTTTCGGATCTGCGCGGACGAGTCGTGGTGGTAGATTTTTGGGCAACCTGGTGCGATGTGTGTACCGCCGAGCTGCGAGACTTCGTTCGCGCGACAAACGTGTTCGGCAGGGACGTGGCGGTAGTGACCGTGTCCGACGAGCTGCCCGGCGTTGCATCGAGTTACCTGGAACATTGGGATATCTCGCTGCCGCTCGTGGAAGACGCGCAGGGCGCAATCTTTCGCATCTACTCCGTCGAGAAGGTGCCCGTGACGCTGGTGCTCGATCCGAGCGGAGCCGTTTCGTACGTTTCCGTCGGGGGCCTGAGCTGGGAAGAACTCCTCCAAGCAATCGACCGGGCCCAAGGTAACACTACGGCTGGCACTCGCGGCGCAGGAGTGCTACAGTAGGGGGCGTGACAGAGAGCATCGGCCTGGACAAGCGTAAGGCTTACATTTTGGCCACGGTCGTCTACGAATACATCGCCTCCGCCGAACCCGTCGGTTCGCAGGCCCTGACCCAGAAATATAACCTTGGGATCAGCTCCGCTACGGTGCGCAACGAGATGGCCGAGCTCGAAGCGGCCGGCTACCTCGTCCAACCGCACACGTCGGCCGGCCGGATCCCCTCCGATGCCGGTTACCGGACCTACGTCGACCGGCTGATGCAGCCCGAAGAGCTCACCGGCGACGACCGCCGGCGCATCCGCGACGAGCTTAGCGATGCAACTCGGGAACTCGACGAAATTATCGATCACACCACGCGATTGCTCGGGCGTCTCTCGAATAACTTAGCGTTCGTGACCAAGCCGCAGCAAGAGACGCAAACCTTCAAACATGTTCAGCTGATCTGGCTGTCACCGCACACCGGCGTTGCGATCGTGGTAACGTCGCTCGGTGTCGCCGCTCAGAGCCTATTTGAAGTGGGGGCAGAGGTCCAGCCCGACGACCTGACTCGTTTCTCCAATGCGCTCAATGCGCGCCTCGCAAACCGTCCGCTTCGTGAGGTCACGGAGAGCGAAATCGCGCGCGCCGCGCACGAGGTGGGCGTTTCGGAGGATCTACGCGGTGCCGTGGTTACCGCTTGCCTCTCGGCGCGCTCGAACGAACAGCCCAACATCGCGGCCGCCGGCGCGCAAAATCTCCTCGATCAGCCCGAGTTTCAGGATCTTCGTAAGCTTCGCTCCATCCTGCGCATCGTGGAAGAGCAGAAGACGCTCTACCAAATCGTCGCAGACGCGATGGTTGCCGACACCGTAAGCGTCAAGATCGGTCACGAGCTCGGCAGCGAAGAGCTCGCGGATCTCTCCATCGTAACGGTGCCCTATCATTTCGGATCTCACGCTTTCGGAATGCTCTCGATCCTCGGGCCCCGACGCATGCCGTATGGGCGATTGTTGGCACTTGCTTCAGGTACCGCCGAATCGTTGAGCCAGCGCCTCTCCGACGTGGATCACCTGCCAACTTCTTAACATGTCGGTCACGGATTATTACGAGATCCTCGGCGTTGGTCGCGACGCTTCGGGGGAGGAGATCAAACGAGCTTATCGCGCGCTCGCGCGCCGGCATCACCCCGACGTCGCCGCCGATAAGTCGAAAGCCGAGCATCGCTTTAAAGAGATCAACGAAGCCTACGAGGTGCTCTCCGATCCGAACAAACGAGCGCATTACGATCGCTACGGCTCCGTCGGCAACGGTGCTTCGGCGGGACCGGGCGATCTCGGCTTCGGAACCGGATTCGGCGACATCTTCGACATGTTCTTTGGTGGAGTTCGTGGTGCGCAACCGCGCCGCCAGGGCCCGCAACGCGGTGCGGATCTCCGCTACGACCTCGAGATCACGCTCGAAGAAGCCTTCGCAGGCACGACCAAAGAGATCGTTTTCGATCGTCTGGCGCGGTGCGAGGCCTGCAAAGGAACGGGGGCCAAACCCGGGACGATCGTCACGCCGTGCGAACGCTGCGGCGGCAACGGAACCGTGCGCATGACGCGTCAGAGCCCCCTCGGACAGATGGTCACGCAAACGGTCTGCACGCGCTGCGGAGGAGAAGGGCACGTCGCCGCTCACCCCTGCGAACCGTGCGCAGGGCGAGGTGCTCGTGAGACCGAGACCCGGTTGACCGTGAAGGTCCCGGCCGGAGTCGATGATGGTTCGAGGATTCGCATAGCCGGCAGCGGTGAGGGCGGGACGCGCGGCGGACCCACCGGCGACCTCTACGTTTATTTGAGTCTCTTACCGCATTCGCTCTTCCGTCGCGAAGGGCGAGACACGTTCGTCGACGTGCCGGTGAGTTTTCCAGCTGCCGCGTTGGGGGCTTCGATCGATGTACCGGCGCTCGGCGGACCGGTTGACGTTACGATTCCGCCTGGGACGCAATCCGGCACCACGTTGCGGCTGCGAGGATTGGGCATGCCCACCGTGCGCGGCGGCCAGCGCGGAGATCATCACGTGACCGTTCACGTCGCGGTGCCGACGAAAATGAACAAGCGTCAACGCGAGGCGCTCGACGCCTACGCACTCGCCGGTGGCGACGAGATCGACGATCGAAGTTTCTTCGAGCGCGTGAAGGACGCGTTCCGCCCCGAGTGATTGCGGCGCGCCGATTCTTTGTGGAGGGCGCGAAGGAAATCGGCGGAACCGTCGAGATCGGCGGCACCGACGCCCATAAGATCGCAAACGTCCTGCGATTGAGCGTCGGCGATCGTGTCGTGGTGATCGACTCGGCGGCGCGGACGTTTACGGCGGCGATCGGCGCCGTCGGGCGAGTCGTACACGCTACCATCGAGGAGGAGATTTTCGACGATCGCGCACCCGCCGCTACGCTGCGGATTGACGTCGCACAAGCCGTCCCAAAAGGGCGGCGAATGGACTTCGTCATCGAGAAAGGCAGCGAGCTGGGTGTCGAGGCGTTCCTCCCGTTCTATTGCGAGCGTAGCGTTAGCCGGGACGTCGGCGCCGAGAAAGCGGCGCGCTGGCAGCGCATAGCACACAGCGCAGCGCAGCAGTGCGGGCGCAAGAGCGTTCCGGCGGTCGTCGATCCGATGCCATATGAGACGCTCTTGGAGCGATTCGGCGAGTACGACGCCGTGCTCTTCGCCTGGGAGCTCGCTGCGCCGGCGCCGTTGCCTCGGCGACTGGGCGAGGCATTGCCGGGCACCGGCCGGGTGCTGGTGGTCGTCGGCCCGGAGGGCGGTTTCACGCACGCGGAAGCGGAGCTCGCGCAATGTCGTGGGGCCGCAATGCTCTGGCTCGGTCCGCGTGTGCTGCGCACCGATACGGCCGCGCTCGTACTGTTGGCGGTGATTGGCGCCGTTACGTCGTAAAAACACTGATTCGGCATGGCACTCCCATTTACAATCGTTATTCCGACCTACAACGAGGCCGCCGGCATCGAAAAGCTCCTCCGCGCGCTCGGGGCTACCTTCGACGCGAATGGCCTCGATGGAGAGATCATTGTCGTCGACGACAACTCGCCGGATGGCACCGGCGACGTCGTCGAACGGCTCGCTCGGGAGTTGCCCGTGCGCTGCCTGCATCGCAGCGGCAAGTTAGGGCTCTCCAGTGCCGTGATCGACGGTTGGGCGATTGCGCGCGGCGAGTCAACCGTGCTTGGGGCGATGGACGCCGACTTTAGCCACGACGTCAACGCTTTGCCGAAGATGGTGCAAGCGCTTGAATCGGGGGTCTATGGGTTGGCGATCGGCAGCCGCTACGTACCGGGGGGCGGGATTGCCAACTGGCCCAAGCGGCGCATCATCGCATCGCGTGTTGCTTGTTGGCTAGCCCGGCCGCTCACAAACGTCAAGGACGTAACCAGCGGTTTCTTTTTGGTTCGGCGCGAGGCTTTATCCGGCGTTACGTTAGACCCGATCGGGTTCAAGATTGGACTCGAGGTCATTGCCAAAGCGCACTATGGAAAGGCGATCGAGGTCCCTTACGTCTTCACCGACCGCATAGCCGGTGAATCGAAACTCAATGAACGAGAAATCCTTAACTATCTCAAGCAGCTTGGGAAGCTCTATTCCGCTTGGCTTCGTCCCAAGCGCGCGAAGGAGCGCGTCGCATAGTGCCGAGGCCCGAGTGGCTGGCGGGTCGCCGCACCAAAGAGCCTCGAGCGACCGATGGTGCGATGTGGACCAAGTGTCCGAAGTGCGGCGAAGTGCTCTACCGCCGCGACTTGGCCGCAAACCTGTTTGTGTGCACTCGCTGCGGCTATCATTTTCGCATGAAAGCGTACGATCGCATCGCGTCGATCGTCGACGGTGAGTTTACCGAGTTGGGCGCGGACGTATTGCCCGGCGACCCGCTGGATTGGTCCGACCGAAGATCCTATCCCGCGAAGCTCAAAAGCGACCGTGAACGTAGCGGGCTTTCCGAATCGGTGGTCTGCGGCTTTGCCTCCCTTGGCGGTCGCCGCATTGCATTGGGCGTGATGGACTTCCATTTTCGCGGCGGTACGATGGGGCAAGTCACCGGCGAGCGAATTACGCTACTGCTCGAAGCAGCGCGGCGAGAGCACGTTCCCTGCATCATTTTTGCGGCTTCGGGCGGCGCGCGCATGGAAGAGGGTATGCTAGCCCTCATGCAGCTTGCGAAGACGACGGCGGCGGTTTCGCGCTTCATGGCGGAGGGCAACTTCTACGTCGTCGTGCTGACCGACCCGACCAGCGGCGGCGTCTCCGCCTCCTTCGCCTTTCAAGCCGACATCATCGTCGCCGAATCCAAAGCGATGATCGGCTTTGCAGGACGGCGGGTGATCGAGCAGACGATTCGCCAGCGCTTGCCCGATCAGTTTCAAACTGCCGAGTTCCTGCTGGAGAAGGGCGCCATCGATATGGTCGTCGAGCGCGCGGCTCTCAAAGATACTCTGGTTCGCTTGCTGGAGTACGGGGCCCATGAGTAACAATCTTATCGTCGAGCGCGAAAGAAGTTTGGTCGAGTTGGAGCGCCGCATCGCCGAGCTGCGCGAGGCGTCGGCCGCACAGCCGCTCGACATGTCGAGCGAGATTGCCGCACTGGAGGAGAAGTATCAGCTGATCCTACGGGAGCTATTCGGAACGCTCTCGCCCTGGGAGAAGGTGCACATGGCGCGCCATCCCAACCGGCCGACGTCGCTGGACTATATCGGGCGGTTCGACCGGTTCGACGAGCTGCACGGCGATCGTCATTTCCGCGACGACCCGTCTATCGTGGGCGGTTTGGGGACGCTGCGCGGGCGGAACGTCATGGTCCTGGGCCAGCAGCGCGGGCGCGACACGAAGGAGAATTTGCACCGCAACTTTGGGATGCCGGCGCCGGAAGGGTATCGCAAGGCGACGCGCCTTGCGCGGCTGGCATCGCGATTGCGCCTGCCGATCGTAACGTTCGTCGACACCAAGGGCGCCGATCCCGGAATCAGCTCCGAGGAGCACGCGCAGTCGGAGGCGATCGCTATTTGCCTGCAGGCCTTTTCGACGTCGACGGTTCCGATCGTGGCCACGATCGTCGGAGAGGGCGGCTCGGGCGGCGCGCTGGCACTCGCGATTGCCGATTTCGTCATCATGCTGGAGCACAGCACGTATTCGGTTGCGTCTCCCGAAGGCTGCGCTGCGATCTTGTGGTCCGACGCGAGCAAAGCGGAAGAAGCGGCGGCCCACTTGAAGTTAACTGCCGATGATTTGCACCGGTTCGGTATCGTGGACCAGGTACTCCCCGAGCCGTTGGGTGGAGCGCACCGCAATGCGCCACAGGTTGTGACGCAGACCCTCGACGCCGTCGAAGCGGCACTCTCACCCCTGGCGGCTCTGACGCCGGAAATGCTCTTGGACCAGCGATATCGAAAATACCGTCGATTGGGAGAATGGCAGGAAGAAAGCTTAGAACCCGTTCGAACGGCGCGTTGAGGCGCGCCCGGCCCGTGCTCCGTGCCGCCGGCCGTTTGCTGGCGGCGGCGGTCGTTCTACTCCTGGTGGTCCTCGTCGCCGTTCAGTATGCGCGCGCGATCGGAGAAGACGTTGCGGCGTCGCGCCAGCTCTCGGCAATCCGCGCGGACATTGGCTCGCTGCGACGGCAACGCGACGAACAAGAACGAGAGGTGCGCCGCCTTCGGGATCCGGAGGGTGCCATTCCGGAAATCCACGATCGTTTGCGCCTCGTGCGGCCAAATGAGGCCCTGATCTTCGTATCACCCCAGCCTGCTGCATCGCCGTGAACGATACGCTTAAAGGAGTCGTCATCAACCTCAATACCTACGGCGCGACGGTCCGCCTCGAGGGAGGCGAGCTTGCAACCGCGAGCGCGTCCGACGTAGCGGAGCATCGCGATCAGTATCAGCGCTCGCTGTTTGCGCGAAAGCGCTTAGCGTTCGAAGTTCGCCAAGACGGCCGGCGCTGCTCGGTTTCGCTCGCCCCCCAAATTCGCGACGACGAGCTCGAAGAGCATATCGCTGCGTATCTCAAGAGCACTCAGGAATGGGAGCCGGCCGATGTGATGCCGGCGGCCGAGCGCCATTTCTTGCAGAAAAAACGGCGGGCGGCGTACTTTGCAGCTAAGCAGCATCCGTAAGGTTTCGGGGGTAACGAGCGAGTGAGTAAACGATTCGCCATCGTTTCGATCGGCACGAACTCGACTCGGCTGCTGCTGGCCGACGTCGCGCCGGCAATTCCGCGCACGCAGACCGCTCGCTCCGTCGGCACGCGTCTCGGCGAAGGTTTGGGCGAACAGGGGCGACTCGGCGACGAGCCGATGCAGCGAACGCTCGAAGCGATCGGACAGTTTCAACGCGAGGTGAAGGGTCACTACATTCGGCTCTTCGCGGTGGCGACCAGCGCGCTGCGGCGAGCGGAGAACGGTGAGGAGTTCTCGCAGCGAGTCCAAGCCCTGCTCGGCACTCCGCTGCGCATCCTCTCCGGAGAAGAAGAAGCGGAGGCGTCCTATCGGGGAGCGCTGACTGTGCTCGGAGAGCTGCGCGGCGAACGGGTGGGCGTCCTCGATGCCGGCGGCGGCAGCACGGAGTATGCCATCGGCACTTCGACGGAACCGGAAAAACTGGTCACCTGCGAGATCGGTGCCGTGCGAGTTACCGAGGCCGTGCCCGAACTGGCCGGCCGTGACGGAGCTATCGCAGCGGCCGCGGTCGAGCGCGCTCGCGCGATGGCGCGCAAAGCGCTCGAACCTTTGACGGAGTGTGCGGCCGTCGAACGGCTGGCGTTGGTCGGCGGAACTGCGACGACGATTGCCGGGATCGTGCGTGGCCGCCGGACGCCGATCCATTCCTGCGATTTGACGCGCGAGGATTTGCAACGCACGCTTGAGCGGTTGCTGGCGATGCCGATCGAGGAACGTAAGAAGGTTGCGGGCATGAAGCCGCAGCGTGCCGACATCCTTCCGGGGGGGATCATCGTGATCGAGACCGCGATGGAGATCATCGGCTCCGACAAAGCCGTCGCGACATCGTCGGATTTGCTGCTCGGCGTCTTGCTGCAGGAGCGCGACGCATCGGCAGGACAACCTCAAGTCGTCTACACTAAGGCTTCGGAGACGCGCGGGAGATTTCGTCCATGAACGATACGCAGATACACGAACACATTGAGGGTCTCGTTACCGAAGAGCATCGTTTGCTCGAGCACGGCGACGTATCAAAATTGACCAAAGAGGACCGCAAGCGCCTCGATGAGATCTCCGTGCGGCTCGACCAGTACTGGGATCTTCTGCGGCAGCGCCGCGCCCGTCGCGACGCTGGGCAAGACCCGGATGTCGCCGCAGTGCGCAGCGAAGAAGTCGTGGAGCATTATCAACAGTAACCCCTTTGGGATGGTGGTGGAACAGGCAGACACAGCAGACTTGACGCGATCCGTTGAGCCGTAGTCGTTGGAAACTCGCTACGGGATGCGCTCAAATTCGGTGAACTCTCTGTCGGAAGACGTGACGACGCCGAGCCAAGCTCCGCTCTGGCGGAGAAGGTGTAGAGACTGGACGGGCGCGACCTACGTGAGATAACTATCTCATAGGGTCAAGGCACAGTCCGGACCACAAACGCAACACGTTGCGGTGGCTAAAGCCATAGTGGTGCGAAAATCTGCAGTCCGAAAGGACGTCCGGGTTCGACTCCCGGCCATCCCAAACGTGTCATCCTGAGCGAAGTCGAAGGATGTCCTTATTTTACGGGCTTTTTGCGGCTATAGCGCCGCTTTCCTAACATCCGTCTAACTGCCTAAAAAGTCCGACTGATCCGCGCCGCAGCGCCGCCGTAAGCCACGCGCGCAGCGAGGCGATCAGCGAAAGGACAACGCCGTAACCGAAGTTAGGCGCTCGCGCAACCGCGCCCGTGCGAAGGTGCCGCATCCCGGGGCGTCGGCGGCGTCGGTCCGCGCTTGAAAGCTCAGCCGCCAGGCTCCGCCCGCCCTTCCTTTGAACCCCGGTAGTATGGCCTTGGCAGCACCGCTCCCAACCGGCGCCGTGACGTTTGCCTTTACCGATATCGAAGGCAGCACGGCGCGATGGGAACGCGACCGCGCCGCCATGCAAGAGGCCGTGCGCCGTCACGATGCGATTCTACGTACAGCGATCACCGAGCACCGCGGCCACGTGTTCAAGACGATCGGCGATGCATTTTGCGCGGCCTTCAGGTGCCTGGAAGACGCCGTTGCAGCTATGCTGTCCGCGCAACAGGCGTTGGCCGCCGAAGATTTTTCGGCAGTCGAAGGACTGCGTGTACGCATGGCGTTGCATACCGGCACGACCGACGAGCGCGACGGTGATTACTTCGGGCCGGTCCTCAATCGCGTCGCACGTCTGCTGGGCGTCGCGCATGGCGGCCAAGTGTTGATCTCGGGCGACACCGCGGAACTCACCAACGGCGCAATCTCGCCTCAGGGCGCCTTGCGCGATTTGGGCTTTGCGCAGCTCAAAGATCTCGCTTCACCGGAACACGTGTGGCAACTCGACATTACCGGCCTGCCGAGCGAGTTTCCACCGCTTCGCTCGCTCGACGCATTGCCCAACAACTTACCGCTCCAGCGCACGTCCTTCGTCGGACGCGAGCAGGACGTCTCGGAAGTCAAAGCGCTGCTCGACCGTCACCGGTTGCTTACGCTCGTTGGTTCTGGCGGCGTTGGCAAGACCCGGCTGGCCATCCAACTCGGTGCCGACCTGCTCGACCGTTATCCCGACGGTGCCTGGTTTGTCGACCTTGCGCCGATCGGCGATCCCGAACTCGTCGCCAGCGTCGCCGCGCAGACCTTGGGTATGAGCCAGCGGCAAGGGCAGCGGGTCGACGAGGCACTTCCACAATGGCTCAAACGCAAAAAACTGCTATTGATCTTCGACAACTGCGAACACGTGCTCGAAACGGTCGCTGCACTTGCGGACGGAATTCTGAGCACGGCGAAAGACGTTCGCATCGTCGCAACGTCGCGCCAGCCGCTTGAGATCAGCGGAGAAACGGTGCACCGGCTTCCATCGCTTGCGGTGCCGCCCGACGCTGCCGGTTTGACGGCGGACGAAGCGCTGCGCTACGGTGCAATTGCGCTCTTCGTGGATCGCGCTAATGGTGTCGATACGCGCTTTGCGCTGAGTGACGACACCGCACCAGTCGTCGCCGAGATCTGCCGGCGGCTCGACGGGATCGCGCTCGCGATTGAGCTGGCGGCCGCGCGCGTGAAGGTGCTTTCGATCCCCAACCTTGCGCAGCGCCTCAATGATCGGTTCAAGCTGCTCACTGGTGGTAGCCGAGATGCGCTGCCGCGCCAGAAGACGCTGCATGCGCTCATCGACTGGAGTTACGATCTGCTCGAGCCGCAGGAGCAGCTGCTGTTCGCGCGCCTGGGCGTCTTCGCGGGCGGCTTCGGCTTGGAGGCCGCAACCCAGATCTGCGGCGTTGATTGTCACATCGACATTCTAGACCTGCTCGCATCGCTGACCGACAAGTCGTTGGTGGTGGCCGACACGTCAGGCGAGCACGAACGCTACTCGTTGCTGGAAAGCACGCGCGCCTATGCGCTGGAGAAGCTCACCGCAGCCGGTGCACACGAACAGTTCGCGCGCCGTCACGCCGAGTATTTTCGTGACCAGGCGCAGGCGGCCGACGAACGCTACGACATGGTCTCGACGGCGGAGTGGCTGGCCGGCGTGGAACCCGAATTGGACAACTACCGCGCGGCGTTGGAATGGGCGCTCAAAGGCGGACGCGATCCGGTACTCGGTGGTGCGGTGGCTGGAGCATTGGGCAATCTTTGGTTTTATGGTGGACTCGCGGTGGAGGGGCGCTACTGGATCGAGCTCGCGCAAACGGGCCTTGACGAATCGATGCACCCGCAGGTCGGGGCTCGCATGTGGCGTTCGCTCGGTGTGCTTTCCAACGGCAAGCGTATGCACGACGCTGCGCAACGCGCGCTGGCGCTCTCCGAATCGGTGGGCGACGAGAGGGGGCAGGCGTTCGCGCTCTCCCCTCTCGCATTTAGTCTCTGCCAGATGGGCCGTGTTGAAGAAGCCGATGAGGTGAACGCACGCGCACTTGCGGCGATGCGCAATTTAGGAAGTAAGAAGGGAGTGGCTACGTGCTTCAACGTACAGGCGGCGATTCAGTTGGATCGTGGCGATGTTGCAGCAGCGCGCGAGTCGTATGCGCTGGCACTCGCCGCATACAAGGCCCTGGGAGATGAGAGCGGCAAAGCAGTTGTGCTGGGTAATCTCGCGGAGCACGAGTTTGAGGACGGTCAGGTCGAGCGGGCACTCCGCCTGGCGGGCGAGGCAATCGAGCTCGGCTTACGGGGCAAAGACGCATGGACGTTAGCAATGCGCTACGCCAACATCGCTGCCTATCGCGTCGCTGCGGGAGATCTGGATGGTGCGCGTGAGGCGGCTTGCGAGGGCTTGCGCTTGGCGCGGCAGGTACGATTCAAGGAAGTCATCGCAGGGGCGCTGCAGCACCTCGCGCTACTCTCGGCGATGCGCGGCGAAGTCAACGACGCAGCGCGACTCATCGGCTACGTCAACCTTCGATACAAAGAACTTGGGTACGAGCGCGAAGCGACGGAGGAGTGGGGCTACGAGAAACTCTTGGCCGCGTTGCACGAGCAGCTCAGCGATGCGCAGATCGAGAAGCTCGCGGTTGAAGGTGCGGCGTGGTCGGAAGATCAGGCCGTCGAGGAAGCGCTAAAAGTTTAGCCGCGCAGAAGCAGCGGGATACGACTGGCATGATGCCGGAATCTGGAACCAAGGATGTCACCGGCTTCTCGAAGCGCCCGTCAAATTTTCTAACATTTTCTAACGGAGCGGTCGGGAACGGTCGGAAGCAAACGGTAACGGTGGGGAAGCTGGGAGCGAAAAAGCCATACCAAATAACACTGTTCGGTAATGGACGGGACTGTCCGGAGCCCCCGAGCGTAGGTTCGACTCCCGGCCATCCCAAAATTTGTCCTTATTTTACTGGTTTTTTCGCTGCTCTTTACCCGATTTTCTAACCACCGTAAAAAGCCCGACTAGCCGCAGAGCGCTGCACCGGCAAAGCCGAATGCAACCGCACAAGTGCGCATGCAATCCGCGCGCGCCGTTGCCGCTTGCCAGTGAGGGAGCCCATCGACGACGATAACCAAGCCCTTATCGGCTGACGCTCGCTTAGCGCGAGAGCCGATAGAACGTGCCGCATCCCGTAAAGTCGAAACACTCGCCCGTGCCTCCTGCCGCCGTCGCGCCGTAGAGCGATCCATCCGAACCTGCGATAAGGCCGCCGCCCGTCGGTAGAGTCCCGTCGTTCGGTGCGCCTTCGAAGTCGTGGATCACCCTCGTCAACCGCGTTCTGAGATTCAGGACGAACGCGGTGCCGCAACCGTGCGAAAACATAGAACCGCCGCTACAGTTTCCTCCCACTGCAGTGGTTCCATAGAGCTCGTTGTTCCAAATGAGCGGCTGCGACGGGCCGCGCGCCGCTTTGCCCGGTGCTGGGCCGAAACGCGTCAAGATCGTAAGCACGTACTTAGAGCCCGAGGAAACGAGCTGAAAAATCGTACCACATCCGTGTTGGCACGCCGGATTTCCGCCCCAGACGGTTGCGCCGTAAAGCACGCCGTCGCCAGTTCTGACGATGGAAGTAGGAACAGCCGGACGGCTTGCGCCACCGCGAAAGCGATAAAGAATACGCTCCGCGTAAGCCGATCGGTGCCGGACGAGCTCGTAGACAGTTCCGCAACCCATTTTGTTATCAGGGCAGCTCTCGCCGCCATTCCCTGTGACGCCGAAGACGTCGTCGCGCGCGTTGAGGACGACCGAGCCTCTCGGCATACTTCCATCCGAGCCGCCCGCAAAGCGGTAAAGTATCGCCTCGTCGTAGTGGCCGCGTTTAGCTGTTAATCGGAAAACGGTGCCGCAACCAAAGCTACAATTAACGTAGTCGCCGCCTGACAACGTTTCCCCGTACAGTGCGCCATTTGCGCCTAGCGTCAAAGAGCTGGGTCCAATGCCGTCGGTGCCGCCTTCAAACACGTGTAAGGTCTGCATGGCGTACGATCCATGCGACGGACTCAACTCGAACGCCGTTCCGCATCCCAGGCCGCCGAGACAACGCGTGTCGCCCCCTTCGAACGTCGTGCCGTACAAGTTTCCAGCTGCGTCGGCGACAAGGCCAGACGGATAAATCCCGCCGCTCCGCTCTTTGAAATAGTAGATGATTCGAAGCGAATGGTTGCGCTTCAATTCCACAACGTAATCGCCAACCGCACCGTAAAGTCCGCCGTCCACGCCTCTGAACAAGGCGCTCGCAGGGCCGATCGGAGCGTAAGGCGAGTAGTCTTGAAAATTGTAAAGGATATGCTCCTGAAAGCACTCCTGTGCGCCAGCGGTCCGAACCGAGGCGGGCGCATTCGGCAACGCAACTCGCAACATGTTCACGTTGGCCAAGCAGGCTCGGAGATACTCTCCTGAGGTACCAGCGAATCTGTGCAATACGCGGTAGGATGATGAGGGAGCCGGGATGCGGTACGCCACTGCGCTTGATGGCGCGGCCGGGATCACGATCGTCGATTGCGATTGCCCACAGCCCGAAAAGATTGCTGCGACCGCGCAAATGAATAAAGCATCGCGGGCAAAGTCGAGTCTTTTCATTTCAGTGCTCCTCGCTACATAGGCGCAGGGCGGCCGGCTCGGAGTATTCGTGGGTCACCCAGCGACGACCTCGATGCATCGCCGCCGCCCGCGCATCGCGGCTTGACGCGAAAAAACCTAACGTCATAGCTGTCTCAACGCTTCGCGAGTTTTGCAAACGGCGCTGCAAACTTTGCACGAGGCCGCGCGCGAAGCTCGCTAAACGCGAGAAGCGCGAAAGGGCCTTATTTTTACAGGCGTTTTGGCGTATAGCCGGCGACGATTGATGCACGGGGCGGAAGTCTTCGGCTCGTTTCTCTATGCTCGCGGTGCAGATGCGCGGGATCAGGAGTCGGCCGCAAAAAGATAGCGCCCCCTCCCCGGCAGTAAGGCCGGCTAAGCTCAGGGCGGTCAAAACGCCGCGATCTACGCGGCTTGACTGCGAGGCTTTTGCGAGCCAAACTGCCGCGGGTGCGAGGCGCCTGCAGCGGCGGTGCGAGCGAAGCTGCAAGGCACGCAACGCAACGGTGGCATCGCGATCGAGAACGCCGGGCGCGGGCTATTTCGGCGCGAGGCTGACGGTTACGCCATAACTGGACACAACGTTGCTGATCCTCGCAACGCGCCGAGTTGGCGTCCCGCCCTTCGGATATGGCCAAGCCGAAACGTTATCACCGTTAGCGTCGTCCTAGAATCGGGAGCCAGGGATAACTAGATCCCTCTGGGCCGCTGGTGCGATTTTCTAACATTTTCTAACGGAGCGGTCGGGAACGGCCGGGAACGGACGGGACTACCCGGAAACCCCGAGTGTAGGTTCGACTCCCGGCCATCCCAAAAACCATGTCATCCTGAGCTTGTCGAAGGATGCGTTATTTTACAGGGCGGCCGGCGCCATCTACGGAGTCATGCTGAAGATGGTTCCGAGGCCTTCTTTACCGCCGTCGTAGGTGGTGCCGAAGAATTGATCTTGCCTGTCGACGTTGAGAAAGAGTAGGCCGCCGCGAGGGTGCGCACCGTCGGGTTTGCCGCCGAAGGCGTACAGCTCGTCGAACTTATTCGTTCCGGGCGTGTAACGAAAGATCGTCCCCAAGTCCTTTCCACTCTTGCCGCCGCGTCGCGTCGTGCCATAGAGCGCGTCCTTCCACATAATAAGTGATCCGTCCGGAGCAAACGCATCGTTCCCAAAGTTATAGAGGGTCGTTTCGTTTCCGTTCGCTGGGTCGATTTTAAAAATAGTGCCGGCAAAGCGGGCGCCGCCGATCGGCGTGACACCGTACAGCGCCCCATCCCAGGATAAGAGCGGGACCGTTGGCCTTTCGCCGTCGTCACCGTTGAATTCGTGCAGAACTTCTTCAGTGTCGTTCTTTGGGTCGAACTCGTAGACAGTTCCCAGACGGAGGGAGCCTCCAACATACGACGTTCCGTACAGCTTTCCACCAAGCTCGACGAGGCCGCCCATCGGATACCCAGCATCCGTTCCCTCCCCAAAGGCATGTACAACTTTAAAAGCCGCGGTCTTCATGTCGATACGGTAGAGCGTTCCTCTTCCATGAGCGCCGCCGTTGCGCGTAGTTCCGTACAGCGTATCTCCAACCTGTACCGGGGCGCTCTCGGGATTGCCGCCGTCGCTAGCCAGATCGAACGCGTGCAGCACCTCAATGTTTCGGGACGATATGTGCTCGGACCAAATCGTACCGCCTTTGGTCGAGTTACCGCAGGACTTCGTCGTGCCGTAAAATATGCTGCTGCGATAGCCGAACGTGACGCCTCCCATCGGCGTGCACCCCTCCTGCTTGCCGTCAAAGTAGTGTAAGGGATAGTTATCTTTTCCGTCGGGACGTGCGCGAAAGATCGCGCCGAAACCGTATTTACCCCCGCCACTTGCCGTGCCGTAAAGGAGCTTCAGCCACGACGTAATCGAGCCGGTCGGATATGCGCCCTCATCGGTCCCGTTAAAGCTATTGAGAACTTGGTAGCGCGTGATTTTAGGCGCGACCGCAGCCTGCGTCGAGTGCATTGGCGGCGATGTCGCCGGTCCTTGCGAGCAACCCGCGGCTATCAAGCTGCAGCATGCGGCAACGACAACAATGGCACGATTCATTACTCGTCTCCTATTCGGCACAGCGGGCGACCTTTCGCATCGATTTTTATCTCTCCTGCGCTCGGCGTCGGGCTAGGATACTTAAGACATCGCTAATGTAAACGACACGATCGCATGGTTGTTGCGATCGGCGGTCCAAAACCGTTCGCCGTCATAGGCGACGCTACGCGGTTTAAACGGAAACGATTGCAGCGTTTCGATCGATGACGCGGCGGCGTCGACGCCGAGCCGCTGGAGCTGACCGTCGACCCAATCTTCGTCAACAGTCGCCAAATAGAACGCACCGTCAACGATCGTCATGCCGACCGGGCGTCTTTCGAGCTGCACTTCGCGCACAGGCGCACCGCCCTCGTCGAGCTCGATCAGCTTCTTGTCCCACGCTTGTGAGAGATACAACGTTCCGCTCGCATATGCTAGAAACGAACCGGAGAAATCCGGGCACGGGAAGCACGCGGTGAATCCCGCGTCGGGAGTAAACGAATAAACGTACCGCCGGTCGCGTTCCAGGTCGGGCTCGTCGATCGCTGGAGCGAGGATCACCCGAAAGTCCGCACCGGTGTAGGTCACACCCAATGATTCATGCGGTGGAACGAATTCGCGCCGGATGTTCCATGTCTTCGGATCGAGCGCATATAAACGACCGTTCGCGGCGCTCGTTAGCCACATCGATTGACCATCCCAAGCTAGACCCTGCGGGCCTTGCAGCGGCGAGGCGTAGCGGACGAGGCCGCTCATGCCGTTCTGTTTCCGGGCATCTTACGCTTCTTCATGGTCTACCTCATAACGTTCCTTTTGGGCGAGACATTGAGGTCGACGAACTTTCGCCCGCCACTGGCAGCTTCGTACTGGGGAGGGACCTTCGATTGAGAGCGAAAGTCTCGGCGAAACCACTTCATTAAGAAAGGGAACCTAAATGTCCAAGGCTCTTCAAAATGAAATGATGTCGATGATTCGTGAAGGAAAAAGCGAATCGGAAATACGCGCAGCGATAGAACCGCGATTGGCCCCGGGCTGCAAGCTAACGACGTATACTGATACTTGTGTCACTAACTCCGGTACGAGCGGTTATAAGCAATGTGGTTATATATCGGGTTGTGATGACCCAAGCAATAACACCGATGCCGAGTGTGGCGAATGCCAAGGGTCTTGACCTAGCGCGCGGCGCACGACAACTACTAGGGGAAAAGCTTATGGATCTGAGATCGTTCGGACCACGCGTCTTTTGTGGGATGCTAGCCGTGCTCATCGTGTCTTGCGGTGAGAATCGCGCTCTCATCGTGCCCAGCAGCCAAGAGGCCTTCGATACGAAAACGTCGTCGAATCCGTGCCTGAACCCGATTTCGCGGGAGAAAAAATACACGCACGTACTAACTTTTCAATACAACGGCCGGGAACAGACGTGGACCGTCCCGTCGAAGTTAACTTCGGCTTTCGTCATTGCCATCGGTGCCGAAGGGTCCGGCGGGTTTTCGCCGGGCACTCCGGGTTATGGCGGTTGCATCGCCAGCACGGTTAGGGTTGGTGGGATAAAGCAGTTTGGTGTATACGTCGGCGGCAAAGGCAAGGGCTGCGTTGGCGGGTTTAACGGTGGCGGCTCGGGACACGGCGATGGGGGCCACCAGGGCATTTGTGGGGGCGGTGGCGGAGGGGCCTCGGGCTTGACCGGGCAGGGTCATGGCCACGGCGGCTACCTAATGATCGCCGGCGGCGGCGGTGGCTCATCCAAAGGAACTCCCGGGGGAGCCGGGGGCTACGAGAGAGGCCAAAATGGTGGCAGCGACTGTAACACGACGCAATGCTTTAGCACGGGTGGCAAGGGCGGTTCAAACCACCGTGGCGGTGGCAGCGGAGGCGCGGGGCAAGGTCCCACCGGAACCGGATCCTGCGACTACGGCAGCGGAACTTCGGGATCGGAATTGGAGGGGGGTGGAGGTGGCTATATCACCTACGGGTGCGGGTCATCCGGTGCAGGGCGTGGCGGCGCGGGTGGCGGCGGCGGTTACTACGGCGGCGGCGGCGGTGCCGACGCGCACTCCGGTTCGGCTGGCGGCGGCGGGACCTCGGCCACCTTTGGACACCGCTTCGGCACGATTTACTCCGCGGAAGGGATCGGCGAAGGAGACGGCTCCGTCATCATCTGTTGGAACTAGTCGCGTACGCGAATAAGGCAATCGGACCTGGCCACCTACGCCCAAGAAGTATTGTAATTAGCTTACGGACATTTTCACCACGATAGCCGCGTTCTTACCCGCGATTTGTCACAGAGTTCCAACGTCTTAAACGTAGAGGAGAGGCTTTACGCATTCTGGTAAGCGAGCATATGGTCGTGTTTGCAGCCAGCCTTTTCGGCGTTATCGTAGCCTCCGTTGCGGCATTCGGTAACCTACAGTATCGCGCTATCGGGCCGGCCATTGCCGGTGGGAGGGCAACGGCGGTTGCCGGCAGTGATTCGGATCCGTTGCTGTACTACGCCGGCGGAGCCGGCGGCGGCGTTTTCAAGAGCGTCGACGGCGGCGCGTCGTGGAGGCCCATCTTCGATCGTGAAAAGGTAGCGCCGATCGGCGCGATTGCGATCTCGTGCCGCGACAATGAAGACGTTTGGGTTGGCACCGGCGAGTCGAATCCGCGCAACGACGTTGAATCCGGTGACGGCATCTGGCATTCGACCGACGGCGGCAAAACGTGGCGCTTTGCGGGGTTGGCCGGCGCCGGGCAGATCTCGGAGATTTCCATCGATCCGCGCGATCCGCGCACCGTGGTCGTCGGCGTGCTCGGACGCGTCTTTGCCGATAGCACCACGCGCGGCGTCTTCGTCACGCACGACGGCGGTGCCCGGTGGGCTCGCACGCTCTACGTCGGGCCTTCCAGCGGCGTTTCGGACCTCGTGCGCGATCCCGACAAATCGTCGACGCTCTTTGCCGGCGTCTATCAATTTCGCCGTCAGCCGTGGATGATGGCCAGCGGCGGCCCAAACGGCGGGGTTTACCGCTCCGACAACGGAGGCGCGACGTGGCATAAGCTGAGCGGCCGCGGCTTACCGCCGGCTCCGACCGGACGCATCGGATTGGCGGCTGCCGGTGGTGGGCGAGTCTATGCGATCGTGCAATCGCGCGCGGCCGAATTGTGGCGTTCCGACAACGACGGCGGGACCTGGAAGAAAATGCCACACAGTCACTACCTTGGCGATCGCCCGTTTTACTTCAGCCGAATCTTCGTCGATCCACACGATCGCAATAGGCTGATCGACGTTGGCCTGATACTTTCGCGAAGTGACGACGGCGGCCAAAACTTCCATGCGATCGCAGCCAATGCGGGATGGGATTACCATCAGGTCTGGTGGTCGCACGACGGCCGGCGTGTGATTGTGGCCAACGACGAAGGCGTGGTTATGTCAGGCGACGGCAGCGCAAATTGGTGGCAGCCGTACGACCTGCCGGTCGCGCAACCGTACCACATCGGACTCGGGACCACCGCACCCAACTACCGCGTCTGCATCGGTCTGCAGGATGACAGTACCTGGTGCGGATGGTCGGCCGTCGATAACGGCATCGGCATCCTCAATCGCGATTGGACGACGGTAGGGCCCGGAGATGGCATGTGGGCGCTGCTCGACCCACTAGACAGCAATTTAATCTGGAGCACGTCGACCAACAGCGATACCGGTCAGGTCTTTTTGTTTGACGAGCGGACGCAGCAAGCTGCAGAGGTTTCGCCGTACGCACGTTCCAATTCGGGGCCACCCTACGCGCTGCGATATCGCTTTAATTGGGATTCGCCCATCGCGTTCACTGTGTCGGCGCATCCGCAGGTACTCGTCGGCGGAAACGTCGTATTCGAAAGCGCCGACCGCGGCCAAACGTGGACCGTCATTAGTCCGGACTTGACGCGCGACGAAAAGTCGCACCAGCGGTCCTCGGGTGGAACGATCGACCTCGATCTCTCCGGTGCCGAGACGTCGGATACGATTCTCGATATCGAAACGACGACGCTGGACCCCTCGATGATCTGGGTTGGAACGGACGACGGTCTGGTTCGGCTGACGCGTGATTCGACGGGCTCAGCACAAGCTGCATCGACGGGCTCAGCACAAGCTGCGCATTGGAGCGACGTCACGCCTCCTGGTATCGAGCCGTGGGGAAGATTTTCTACCGTCACGCCCGGCCACTTCGGACCGGGAACGGCGTACGCGGCGTACGACCGGCATATGGTCGGTGACGACCACCCGTACGCGTTTGCAACGGACGATTACGGGGCGACGTGGCATTCGATCTCGGGAGACTTGCCGAACGACGTTTTCTTGCGCGTCGTGAGGGAAGATCCTAAGGATCGTAATCTGCTTTACGCAGGTTCGCAACGCGGGGTCTGGCTGTCGTTCGACCGCGGCGCTCACTGGCAGTCGCTGCGGCTCAACATGCCGGCCACCGCGATCTACGATATCGAGGTACAGCCCCAGACCGACGACCTGACCGTCGCGGCGCACGGCCGCGGCGTTTGGATACTGGACGATCTCCGTCCCGTGCGCGAGCTCGCTCGCGCGCGAGCCTCCGGCGTCACGCTCTTCGCACCGCGCGACGCTTATCGCATGTTCCAGTTTTCACCCGTCAACAACTTCCCGTGCTGTGCGCCGGTGACCACGGCAACCAGCGGGCAGACGCTCCCAGCCAACGTCTTTGTCGGAAAGAATCCCGAGCATCCCGCGTCGATCAGCTACTACTTACCGCAGCCGGCGGCGCACCGCCCATCGATCGAAATCGTCGACGCGCAAGGGCGGGCGATCCGTCACCTCAACGCTATCCCGGACCTCGCCGGGATAGATCGCACCGGCTGGGATCTCGCCGAAGATGGCCCGGCCAAATGGCGCGGAACCTTCAAGGAAAACCAAGGCCCGGATACGGGGCCGGAGGCGCTTCCCGGCAGGTACACGGTGCGATTGCACGTCGACGGCCGCAACTACGAACAGCCGCTGACCGTCCTGCCCGATCCTCGCGACGGTGACAGCGGGGATCGCTACGCAAAACGCCACGCGTTCTTGGCCGAGCTCTATGCCGAGTACGGCACAATCGACACGTGGCTCAACGCTATCGACGCGAAGCTGAAGACTTCGACGCCGGCTCAATCTACGGCGCTACGCGCCTTTGCGGGCGAACTCGCGTCGTCGTCGCGCAACGTCGAGGACTTGAGCGGCGCACAGGCCCTGCGCGATAGAATCGGCGACATGTTTGCGCGTGTGAACAATTCGTTCCAAGCGCCGACGACGGCGCAGCTCGAAGAAGGAGCCGACATTAAAGGGACGTTCGAAAAGTTGTCGGCGAAGCGCGGCGCCCTCGGGTTGCCATGACGAACCCGTATACGGTTACGGCGCCGTTAAGGGACCGAATGAGGTCCATTGAAGCCTAGGGCCTGCCTGTTGGTGCAGAGCTTAGGCGGTTGGGTAAAAGACCGGCAACGCTGACCTGTTGGAGGCATATATATGCGAGCGACCTGGAAACCGCACACGAAGCATGGAGACCTGACGGAGCGCGCCGACCTTCCCGATAGCGTGTTCGCGTATCCAAAGAAGCGTAAAGAACCAATGACCGATGCGTCGCACGTTCGAAATGCCATCGCGCGCTTCGATCAGGTCATCGGCGTGACGGCCGCCGAACGCGAGCTCGCGTTCGCAAATATAAAGAAGGCCGCGAAGCATTATAAGGTCGATATGACGGAATCGAGCTCGGCGGACCTTGGAACCCGCCCGAGCACCGGGAGGACGGCTGCCGATCGCAAGAAGTCCGCCAAGAAAGCCGCGGCGACGCGCAAGCGCAAAAGTACCGCAGGCGCAAAGGCGGCGGCTACTGGCAAGAAGGCCACGCGCAAGAAGGCTGCGCGGAAGCGGTAAGGTTAGTCTACTTCCAAACCTCGCGGCAGGTTTTGATGCCATCGGCGATGCCGGCGGCGATCACCGGCGAGTTATTTGGGGTTTGCGTCCCGGCCTCGTCTCCGCTGTCGTCCCACGCGTACCACCCGATGTAGTCTGCTCCGAAGTCGCAGAAGGCTTTGGCTTGTTCGAGCATCTCCTCGCGGGTGAGTCCCGGCTGATAATGGCGCCCGTCGTATGGGCCGGACCACGCTTGCCCGATGCCGTAAAGCGGCGTCTTGCCAATATCCCAGCCTTTCTTTTCGAGGCTGTGCGCCATGGCCGGCAGTAGCGCTTTCATCGTCCAGTCCAACTTCTTGCCCAAGGATGGATGGCGGCGTCCAAAGGGCGAGTAGTTATACCATCCGACGATGTCGCAACCGCCGTTGGAGTAGTTGGCCGCGGTGCCCGGATCCCAGTTGACCTTTCCGGGTTCGGCCACTCCGGCACCGAAGCCGCAGATCGCCGGCCTGCCGGGCGTCTTTGCAACGATCAACGCGTGAATCTTCGCAAGCAGTTCGCGCGCGCTGCCCGGATCCCAGCCGGGCCAGTCGTCGAGCACCCAATAGGCGGCGACGTACTTGCGATCGGCAGCGCGCTCGAGCAGCGTCGCGACATCGTGTAAGACGATCGCTTCGTTCTTGATGTGGGGGTCTTCGTCGGTGCGGCAATAGTAGTTCTGCGAATAACTGCTGGGAGGCGGCTTGATCGTATGCGTTCGATGGCACTCCCAATAGAATAGGATTCCCGAAATGCCCGCGTCCACAACGCCGATGGAGTGGGCATTCAGCGCCCGTTCGAGTGCGCTCTTCGGCGCCGGCGACCCACCGTAAAGGATCGTCGTGTCGACGCCTTCGGCGGCAGCTTTTGACGCCCGCTTGGGGGTGTCGACGCTAAACCCGATGATCGCGTGACTTTGGAGTCCGGGCGCTTGCTCGGACTGGATAGATTCAGGCGGTACGACGGGCGGCTGCGCCGCCGTGCAGCCGGCCACTGCGAGCATCGCGATCAGCGCCGTTAAGCGGCTGCGCACGTCACTTCTTACATCTTATGTATGAACGTCGTCGTGTCCGGACCGATACCGCTCACCTCGATGACTGCGTCCGTCTTGGCCATCGCGTAATGGTGAAGACCGGCCGGCACCGAAACGACGTTGCCCGGACCGAGCGTCAGCATCTTGGCGGCATTCATCGCATCGCCGATCCCGAACATCATCACGCCGCTAATGACGGTGACGGTCTCGCGCATGGCGTGAAAGTGCGCGGGAACGCGCACACCGGCGGGAACTTTCAAAAGGTACGCGTAGTATCCGCCGGCCCCACTCGGATTGCCGACAATCGGCGCCATCTGCGTCCCCTTCAAGGGACTCGCTTGCCACGTGGCTGCCTGCGAGTTGACGACGATCGGGTTGCTGGCGGCCGGCGCCGCCGCGCAGAGGGCAGCAAACGCTGCGGCCGTCAGTAGCGATCTGTAAAGCATGTTAGATACCTCCTCGCGCGGCTTTTTCGGCAACCGTCCCCCCATTTACTTGGCATGTGGCGCCATAATCGCGGCCAGCATGTCCGGCGTGCCGTCGATGCGCTCGAGATGCGGGTAACGCATGCCGTCGTGGTAATCGAGCGACAGGGTTTGGAACCACCCGGTTTGAGAGGTAATTAGCGAAATTGGGGCGTTAGAGTGCCGCGCCTTCTTGACCGCGTACGCGAAGACGTCGGGGGAAAACTCTTGGTTGTCGACCGCAAGGACGTGCATTCCCGGCGCAAGCCCGGCGCGCCAGGCCGGCGAATCCTCGCGCACGTCTCTCACGACACCCTTGGCGCTGAGGTCCGCACCGTAGGAATACCACCCCGTGATCCCGGGGTCGTCGGCTTGGCTCGCGGTGATAAAGACGTTGGGTTTTTCGGTGTAGACGAACTTCCACCCGGCGCGCGCGAGCTCGTCGGCGGGCGGATGAACGCTCCTTTGATAGACGTATTTGTCAAAGAATGCGTGCCAGTCGTACGGCTCGACTTGGTTGAGCAACGTCTCGATCTCCGCACGCGTATAGGTTTTGACGATCGGCCCGGTTAGCGCCGGCTCCGTGTAACGGTGCAAAAAAGTATCGAGCGAGCGCGCGCCGTGCGAGCGCTCGCGAATGATCGTATCGACGTCCAACCAAACCAGCTCGCCTTCGGTATAAAAGTCTCCGGCATTGCGCCGGATCGCGCCGTAGTCACCGCGCGCTAGATAGTAATAAGGTGCACCGGTAGTGAGATCGATGAGGGGCGTCGTCGCGCGGCCGGTCTCGGTATCCATTTGGGAATAGACGGTCGCAAGATACTCGGGATACTGCTTGGGCTCTCGAATGCCGGCGCGAAACGAAAGCAGGTCGCCCAGATATTGATTCATGCCCTCGTACACCCAGAGCAGATCGGTGAGCTGAGGCACCTGAAAGTTCGGCGTCGTCAGATCCGCCGGCCGGCGATACTTGCCGTTCCAAGAGTGCGAGAACTCGTGCGTTACGAGGTCGCCGCCGCTCAGCGATTCATCCGGGTCGGTTAAGAAATCGTCGGGCGCGCGATTGTCGCTGGATTGATGGTGCTCGATACCTTGGAAGCCCACCGCGTCGCTGAGCGTCAGCAACGCGTGATAATCGGCGAAATGGCGCGAGCCGTACAAAGCGAAGGCTTCGTCGGGCACGCGTTGGTACGCGCGCAGCAGGCTTACCGGAATATCGAGGTCCTGTGGGCGATCGGCGAATGCGTCCAGTTGGACGAACGCGGAGCCTTCTTGCCACAAACTCCATTTCCGCACGTAGCGCCCCAGATCCAGAGGTGAGTCGACGAGCATGTTGAGCGACGTCACCGCGAAGTCGACGCGATTGCCGCTTTGCGTCGCGCCGCGAAGGGCCGTCGCGAAGTCCCAACCGGGAGGAAGCACGATGCTGGGCTTGACGAAATACCGATGCGAGTCGATGCCGTCTTGGTAGAGTAACGCTCGATTCCAATTGACGATCGCTAGTGAGTGCGACGACATCACATCGCCCGACGCGTTCATCAGCACGTCGAACTGCGCATCGAGCGCTTGCGTGCCGGCCGGTACGTCGACGTGAAAGGCATAGAGATCGTCCGGATCGCGGCGCCAGTCCAGCGGCGCCCCGTCGGCGGAGATGCGCAGCGCAGCGAGATCGTTGAGCGGGCCGGTCGGGCCGTGCTCGCCGGGAATCCACTTGGGGTAAACGATCGTAAAGCGGCCGGCGGTCGCCGGAATTCGTTCGCGGACCACCACGATGCCGTCGGCCGCTCGCGAGGCGTCGAGAACGAGCGTCGCGGGCTCTTGCTGGGTGGCAAGCGAGGGCTTCGCGACGAACCCGTCGGCGGACGCGACGCCGGGTGTGAGGAGTGCCGCGAGCATCAAGGGGAGGGCTGGTCGAAGCATTCCCTGCGCTTCGCATCGCCGAGTATCGGCCCTCCCTGGGGACGGCAGGCAGGTCCGCCGCGGGAGAACCACCAAGAGGCTATCGCTCTTTCTTCCTTTCTTATCGAACGGAGGTCGCTCTACCACGTGAAGATCGTGGTGACGATTAAACTCGTCCCGAATCCGAACGCTGAAAAGCGAATCGACCCGCAAACTAAGCGACTCGTACGCACCGGTGTGGAAACCGTGCTCAATCCCTACGACGAGTATGCGCTCGAGGCTGCATTGCAGCTCAAAGAACGTGCCGGCGGCGACACCACCGTCACGATCTTCTCGATGGCGCCCGATTCGTTGAAGGAGGGCTTGCGCAGAGCGTTGGCAATGGGTGCCGACGACGCAGTTGTGCTCAGCGACGAAGCGCTCGAAGGTAGCGACGTCTCCGCGACGGCATTCGCCATGGCGGCGGCGTTACGGACGCTGAAGTTCGATCTGCTCGTCGTCGGCGGACTTACCGACGACAGCAGCACCGGCGCCGTTCCAGGCGCGCTCGCCGAGCATCTCGGCCTGCCATGCATCACCAACGCACGTAAGGTTGAAATCAAAGCCGACGCGATCGAGGTCGAGCGCGAAACCGACTCGGGCTATCAGACGGTTCACGGTCCGCTGCCGGCGCTGCTCACCACGGCGCTTACTTTCGGCGAGCCGCGCTACGCCTCGCTCAAAGGCATCATGGGTGCGAAGAAAAAGAGCATCGCTTCGATCTCGTTGCAAGACCTCGCGCTCGACCGTTCGGTGGGCACGAGCGGCTCGAAAACCGAGCTGCGTAGTTTTGCGCCGCCCCCCGTTCGCGGAAAAGGCCGGGTCGTCGAGGCAAGCGACGGTGTTTCGGGCGCGCAGGCGATCTTCGATTTTCTTGCCGAGAAGAGGTTGGTCTGAGCGTGAAGGACGTCATCGTTTACGCAGAGCACCAGCGCGGCGAGAGCCGCAAGGTTACCTTCGAGCTCGCCAGCGAGGCCGGTAAGATCGCGACGGCTCTCGGGGGCAACGCGCACGCCGTCGTCTTGGGACCGGGCTCGGCGCAGTTGGCCGAACAGCTGAAAAACTATCCGCTCGAGACGATATTCCTCAATGAAGACGTCGACATCGAGGCGTTTCTACTGGATCCGATCGTCGATTATCTCGAAGCCGCGGCGCGGATGGCCGGCCCCTCGTTGATCCTCATTCCAAATACGCTTTCCGGGCGCGACGTCGCCGGGCGTCTGATGGTTCGGTTGGATGCCGGCATGGTCGCGGATGTTGTCGAGGTGAATCCCGACCAAGGCGCGGTGGTCTGCGTTTCACCGAAGCTGGGCGGTGCGCTGACAACGCAGTGTGCCTTGCGGACCGCGGATTACGGCGTGGTGACGGTTCGCCCGAATGCCTTTGCCGTTCAGACCGGAGGTGCCGGCGCGCGCATCGAGCAGATCGCCAAGCCCGCGTCGAAGGGCTATCCGACGGCAATCGACCGTGACGTCGAGGAGGGCGGTGGCGAGCTCGCGCTCGAGGAGGCACCGGTCGTGGTCGCGGGCGGGCGAGGGCTCGGCGGGCCGGAACCTTTTGAAACTTTGCTGAAGCCATTGGCACGCGCCTTGGGCGGCGCCGTCGGCGCTTCGCGGGCCGCCGCCGACGCCGGCTGGGTGCCCTATAATCTTCAGATTGGACAGACCGGAAAGACCGTAACGCCGACCCTCTACATCGCCGTAGGCATCTCCGGCGCGATTCAGCACAAAGTCGGCATGCGTGCCTCCGGGACGATCGTCGCGATCAATAAGGACGCGGCGTCGCCGATTGGCGAGTTCTCCGACTTGCTGGTTGTGGGCGACGCCTTCCGGATCGTTCCCGAGCTGACGAAACTTATCGAAACCGCTAAAGGAAATCATTCTTGAAACGAATTGCACTGATCGCACTGATTGCACTCGCCTTCGGTATCGGTATTGCCGCGACGACACCGTCCGCGCAAGCCGGGCTCTTCGGAGGAAAGCAATCCGGGACGCCGAGCCCGTCTCCGTCGCCCTCGGCGTTACCGACGGCGAGTCCCGAACCGCCATCAATCGCGATTCCGCGTTTGAGCGCGAAGCTCAAAGCGAATCCGACCGACCAGCTTACGATGGCGCAGCTCGCGGCCGAGTACCTCCAGGTGAACCGCCCCGATATTGCAGTCCAGTACACCCAACATTTGCTGCAACTGGGCGATAAGACCGCGCAGGTATTCTACTACGACGCCCTCGCGCAAGAGCAGCTCGGCAACGCTCCCGGGGCCCTCAACGATCTCGAAGAAGCGTCTAATCTCGATCCAACGAACCTGAACGTACTGGCGTCCCTCGCCGACCTGTACATCCGCGCGAATCGGCCAAACGACGCCGAACGCATTGCGAGACGTGCCGTCACGTTCAACAAGACCGATCCGGGCGCGCTGATGACGCTCGGAAGCGTCTATGCCGCCGAACAGCATTACGACGATGCTCGCGCGCAGTTCGAAGCGGCGTTTGCGCTCAACCCCAAGGATCCGGCGCCGATCTTCCAGATCGCGACCACGTACGCACAACAGGATAACATTCCGCTGGCGCTGCAGACGATCGCACGGGCTTTGGCCATCGACCCGCGTAACATTCAAGCCCTCGTCTTTAAGGCGGACCTCTATGCGCGCCAGCACGACGACGCGCACACGACTGAGGCGTACGACGACGCGGTCGTGGCGGCCCCGACCGACGACCAGAAAGTTGCGATTATGATTCGGAAGGCGGCGTATTTCGTACAGGAAAAGAAAGATGCGCAAGCCGTTGCGATCTTCCAGCAAATCACGCAGATGTTTCCGAAGATCGCGATCGGATTTGCCGCATACGGAGATTACTATGCCTCGGTCCGCCAGTACGACCGAGCGACCGCGCAATGGCAAGCGGCGCTTGCGATCGATCCAAACAACGCTACTTCGTTGCTGGGGCTAGGTGAGATTTCGATGCAAGGCGGCCGGTTGAACGACAGCATTTCCTACCTGCGCCACTACACGCAAGTCTCCCCCGACGCGCAGGGGTTTGCGATTCTAGGTCAAGCCTATTCGCGCGTCCGCGATTACTCGGGCGCTCGCGACGCCTGCGGGAAGAGCTTTGAGATTCAGCGCTCTCCGACGACGCTGAGCTGCGTTGCCGGCGCAGACTTTGAGCTGCGCAACTATAAGGAGGCGGCGCAGATCTTCGACGTCCTCAATAATGGGGCGCGCGGTTTTCTCGAGGCGAATCCACCGTTGCTTTATATGGCTGCAAAAGCGTATGCGGGTTCGAACCAATGTTCGAAAGCGGTGGCAGCCTACAAGCGACTGCTGCCGATGATGAAGAAGGGTACGAAAGACTACGCGATGGTCGTCAAGGCTGCGGCGGATCCGTGCAAGTCTCCGGCGGCTAAGCACTCCGGCTGAAGTTCGTCGTCGATCCCCTCTACGGGGATCATCTCCGCAACGTAGTCCATCCCGAGCGAGCCGATCGCGTCGAGGCCGTTGGGCGGCGCCTGCAAGTGGACGGCGTGCTCGTCGACTCACTTGCCGCTCGCGACGCCAGCGACGAGGAGCTCGCACGCGTGCATCCGCCGGCGTATATCGAACTCGTGCGGCGCGAGACCGCGGCAGCTGCGGACGGGCGGTATCTTTCGACCGGTGATACGCTGGTGGATGCAAGCTCGTTCCGCGTTGCGCGCCGCGCCGCCGGCGGCGCGATTGCGGCCGTGGGAGCGAGTGTCGCCGGAAAAGAGTCGGTTTTTGCGCTGGTTCGTCCACCCGGCCACCACGCCGAGCCGACCCGAGGAATGGGGTTCTGCGTCTTCAACAACGTCGCGATCGCGGCGCGGGCGTTCCAGGCCGACTTCGGCGGCCGGGTGCTCGTCGTAGACTTCGACTATCATCACGGTAACGGCACGGAAGCCGTCGCCGGCGACGGCCTCTCCTACGTTTCTACGCATGCTTATCCGGCCTATCCGGGGACCGGCGAGCGGAGTTATCGCCGATCCGACGATCTGATCGTCAACGCTCCCTTGCCCGTCGCCGGAATCTCCACCGAAGGCTTCGTTGCGTTGTGGCAATACGTATTGCCCACGGTCGCACGCATTGCGCGTCCGGACCTGTTGATCGTCAGCGCGGGATTCGACTACGTGGCCGGCGACAGCGTGGGCGATCTGGGCGTCGACGTGGACGCGGCGGCTCCGTTGGCAGCGGTCATTCGAGATGTTGCGGCGGAGTATTGCGGCGGGTCGGTCGCGTATGTGCTCGAGGGCGGCTACGGCATCGCGGCGCTAACGCGCTCGATCGCCGCAATTGCGGCGGTTAGCGACGGCGCGCAACCAAAGTCCGGCACCGCCGACCCGAGTGCAATCCCCGCGGACGTGAGCCAAGCGTTGCAAACCTTTTTGGGCTCAGGATAGACAAAGCTAGGGCGTAATCGTCGCCGCGATGTGTTGGAGCTCGGCCTCGCCAAGCTCTCCGACGAGCGTGTAGTAGAGCGTCCCGTCGTTCCACGTTAATAAGGCGACGGTCCCGTCTTCGGCGTATTGTGCGGCGCGGCCGCCGACGCGCAGGGCGTCGGGATGGAACGGAGCCATGTCGGGAGTCACAGCCGTTGCCGTTTCGAAAAGCGATACCGTCCGTATTCCGTCCGAATAGAGAAGCGCAACGGTTCGGATACCACGCAGCTTAACGAGATCGCCGTCGAGCGGCGAGAAACCATCGGGCAGCGCCGGTTTTCGCGCGGCGAAACCGGCGCTGCGAACGACTCGATCTGGGTCGTTTGAAGACCAGCTCGCGTGCTGCGGTTGCACGACGCCGTAGACCTTCGGCAGGTCGAACGCGGTCGCTGGAACGGGCGCATAGCGAACGTGATTGAGTCGCGTTTCGCCGATCATCGCGCCCCCGGCCGCAAACTCTTGTTTGTCGAGTACGATCTTTGTTTCGCGATCGACCCGCACGAGCATCGTTGGACGATCGGTATGCTTGCTGATCAGAAGGACGTCGATAGTCGGGCGCCCCCCGAAGGTTCCGTTACCGCGCCAAGCTGCCCGATAGTTTGCGCGTATCAAGGCTGCACGTTCGCGCAGCGTCGGGCCGGCCATGAGGGTAGGATCGCTTCGCGCCACGACGACGCGGTGATTCTTGGCATCGATCGAGAACTTGAGGTTCCCCTTGACGATCTCAGAGTCGCCGAGGAACCGCGACGGCGAGCTGTACGTGCGCCGGGTAAGATCGGGAGCGCGATGCTC
>DATMKR010000077.1:0-2874 GCA_035571115.1 Candidatus Acidiferrum sp.
CACCGTCGGCTTTCTTCTCAGCGCGCAGTCAAGCCTGGCAGGCAGGCTGCAAGACAGAGAACGCGCTAGCCACCACAATCGATTCCATGACCATCAACTTTCGTAGGCAAATTCAACGCTCCGCCGATTGGATATCGGCGCCCTGGTACGCCCGCGATCATATCTGCTGAGCCTTGAAGTTGCCTGAGCTTTCGTTGCTCCAGACGCTTCGATCTCATCGTCGCCGGAACGCAAGCGCGGGAAAGGCTGCCGCCTTGCGATGGGCCGAGGCATCACGCAGGCACATCGGATGAATCAGAGCTTGCTTATCGTAAGCGACGAGCAAACGCTGAGCACACATAGCACGCGGCTCTTTGCCGGTTGTAAAATCGCAGATCGGTCAGCGGCCGCATCGCCGAAAAGCGGCAGAGTCGAGCCCTTGGGAGCCTGATTAAGCCGGGTTCTGCGTTCATTTTGCCCGGGCGTCGAATCACATCGCAGTTCGAACAAACGTTCGGGTAACGCAATCGCCACCGCGCGAATCCTTGCTTTAAGGGAATCGTGGGGCGTATAGTGGTGGAAAGTAGTGCCTAGTGGTGCATTGCGGAGGAATTTTTGCACGCTGGACTGCCCCGGTTTGCGGGCTCGGAGCAACACGCCCTTGACGAAAAGGGCCGCCTGATTGTCCCCGCGCGTTTTCGCGAGCGGTTGGGAGCCCAATTCGTGCTGACTATCGCGCCCCCCGATCCTTGCCTGGCACTCTATCCCAGTTCGACGTGGGTTCAGTTTTGCGAGCGGCTCGAAGCGGTGCCGCGTAAAGACGACCGCTACCGGCGTTCGGTACGGTACCTCTTCGCTCACACCGAGGAGGTCGGGTGCGACAATCAAGGCCGGGTCGTCGTTCCCGCGCTGCTCCGCTCGTACGCGGGCATCGAACGGCACGTCGTCTCGGTCGGTCTGCTGACTCGCATAGAAATTTGGGCCAAGGAGCGCTACGCCTTCCAGAAACCGCCCGAGGGCGACATGCCCGATTTCATGGGCGAACTAGGGCTCTAGAATGTGGTGCCGCTATGCTGAGCCACATTCCCGTGCTCCTGGGGCCGGTGCTCGAATACTTGGCGATTCGTCCCGGCGGAGTTTACGTCGACGCGACCTTCGGGGCCGGTGGGCATTCCCGGGCGATCCTGGAGCGGCTCGGTCATGGACGGCTGATCGCACTGGACGCCGACCCGCGTGCGACCGCGCTGGCGCAACAGCTTGCCGACTCCCGTTTGACCTTCGTGCACGCCAACTTTCGCGATCTCGGCCGGATCCTCGACCGGTGCGAGATCCCGTCGCTGGACGGCGTTCTCTTCGACCTCGGAGTCTCGTCGATGCAGCTTGACGATGCGGAGCGCGGCTTCTCGCTCGGAAAGCCGGCGGTGCTCGACATGCGGATGGATCCCGCCTGCGGATCCAGCGCCTACGACGTCCTATCAACGGCGAGCGAACGCGAGCTGGCCGAGATCTTCTTTGCGTTCGGAGAGGAGCGTTCGGCCCGGCGCATCGCTCGCGTGATCGTCACGCGGCGCGAGGGGAGCGGGCTGCCGAACACGACTTCGGAGTTCGCCGCCCTCATTTCGGGAATCTTGCAACGCCCCGGAAAGCGAGAACGCATCCATCCGGCAACGCGCGTCTTTCAAGCGTTGCGGATCGCCGTTAACGACGAGCTGGACGCTTTGCGTGATGGCCTGGCGCAGGCAATCGAGCGACTGCGAACGGGGGGGCGCGTCGCGGTAATCAGCTTTCATTCACTCGAGGATCGAATTGTGAAACGAAGTTTCCGCGACGACGAGCGACTCGAGGTTCTTACGAAGAGACCGGTTCGTCCCGATCGGCACGAGCTCGCCGAAAACCGCCGTTCCCGCAGCGCCAAACTGCGCGCCGCGCAACGCACGGGGGTCGACTAAGTGATCGCAGCTCGATCCTACGAACGAAGCCCCCGCATTGCGAATCCGCGCACCGTACGTGCCGCAACCGCGCGTCGGATGGGTCGCACGTCGCGCGCTCGTTACACGACGTTGGTGCGCATGCTGGCAGTGCTGCTCTGCATCTTGGCCCTTTTGATGGGTTACGTCGTACTGACGTCGAGCCGAACGGGTTTGAGCTACGCGGTGGCGCGAGCTGCCGCGCAACGTGAGGCTTTGCAGGAAGAGACGATGCGCCTCGACGACCGCATCGCGGCATTGCGTTCCGACGACCGGCTTGCCGAGTTGGCCGCACGCTTGGGCATGCGCCCGCCGCAGCGATTTGCCGTCGTACGCGAGGATGAGCCTCGGATAGCGCGAGCCGGTTCGCACTTCCGATTGCTCTCGTCACTTGCCGGTTTCTTGGTGCCGGCAGTAGCCGCGCGACCCTAAGCGGCCACCGCGATGCACCGCCGAACGTTCACGCGCGTCGCTCCGATGCGTGCTCGGATCTGTTTTTATGCGTGCGTGGCCGTCGCGCTCTTTCTAACGTGGCGCCTATGCGACGTGCAGGCCCTCAAGGGACCGCTCTATGCAAAGGAAGCGCTGGCGCAACGCTCCGACACCGTCGAAGTATTCGCGCGCCGTGGGAGCATCCTCGATCGCTACGGTAACGTGCTGGTACGATCGCTTCCCTCCGAAAGCGTCTACGCGGTGCCGCGCGAGATCGTCGATCCGTCGGCGGCGATCGTAAAACTGCAGAGCATCTTCGGCAAACTGGATCCGTCGGTCGCGACGGCGATGCGCGACCGGCACCTGTGGTTCGTCTGGATCGCGCGCAAGGTGCCGCACGATTTGGCATCGCGGGTTCGATCCTTGAATCTGCTCGGCGTCGACTTAAAGGAAGAGGAGACGGGCCTGCGCGTCGATGCGGCGGGGCGTTTAGCCT
>DATMKR010000078.1:0-52940 GCA_035571115.1 Candidatus Acidiferrum sp.
TCTTCGCCAAGGCGGACGGCACACCGATCTCATCTTGGCTGTTCAGCTCCGCGTTCCGGAACTTCATGAAACGCTGCCCAGTGCGGCGCATCCGCTTCCACGATCTCCGCGACACGCACGCCTCGTTGCTTGCCAAAGCCGGCGTGCCGATCGAGGTGATCTCGAAGCGGCTGGGCCACAGTGACATCAGCATCACGTACGATCGCTACATCACGGTCTACCGCGACCGTGATGCCGAGGCGGCGGAGGCGTTCGGGAAGATCGTGACCTGAAGCCTTCTGCCAAATTCCGTTAGACGGCCGTTAGAATTGAGGCACTCACGGCCGCCAAATGCACGAAAAACCCGTACAAGATAAGGAGATTTCTGGTAGCGCCAACGGGAATCGAACCCGTCTTTCCGCCTTGAAAGGGCGATGTCCTAACCGATAGACGATGGCGCCTCAAGTGGCTCTCGTTCCAGCGATTCGGGTAGCCAACGCAATCCCACCTCTAGGCGGGAGTTGAAGCGGACCGGCTCCGCGCATCCGAGCGACGTGGGGGGCCGTACTTGCTTGCGCAGCGGGCCGGCCAAGGCTGGGAATTCTGGCGCGGCTGAGAATAGACGCTGTGCTTGATCTAGCCAATCGCTCTTCCGGAGGTTGACGAGGCTTCGCTCTTGGATCGTTATAGGCGTGCCGCACTCCTTTGTGCCGTGTGCGCGCTGCCAATCGGGTGCGGGCACTCGGAAAGCGGGAACGCGGCCAACGTCGCGGCGCCGTCTGCGATCGTGCGGGTTACGACGCTTCGGCGCGCGACGGTCCCGATCACTGCGGATTATCAGGGGACGCTCGGGTCGATCGAGAGCGTTCAGATACGAGCTCGCGTGGAGGGCACGCTCGACCGGGTGCTTTTCAAAGAGGGCCGCCTCGTGCACAAGGGCGACCTCATCTTCGAGCTTCAGCACGATGCCTACGCCGCGGCGCTTCAATCGGCGCAAGCCCAGCTCGCGACCGCGCGAGCGCAGGTTGTCGAAGCCTACGGCAACCTCTTTGCCAAGGTCGCGTCGCTCGCTCGCGACGAAATCACCGTCGCTCGCGATCGCCCACTGGCCGCCGACAAGGCGATTCCGCAGAAAGATCTCGACAACGCCGTCGCAACGGCCGAGATGGCGAAGGGCGACGTGATCGTCGCACGCGCGCAAGTCGGGCAGGCGCGCGCCGGCGTCATGAACGCGCAGGCTGGCGTAACGAACGCGAAACTCAACCTCAGCTATACGACGATCTACGCCCCCGTCACCGGATTGATCGGCTTCCTCAATTACGACGTCGGCAACGTCGTCGGAGGACCGAGTACGCAGGTTCTCGATACGATCGACGCGATCGACCCGATAAAGATCACGTTTGCTCTGGACGAACCGGCGTATCTCGACCTTTTCGGGCAGCGGCAAAATCCCAACGTGAGCTCCCTGCGCTACCAGCCTTTGCAGCTGATCCTCGCCAACGACACGACGTACGCGTATTCCGGGCGTCTCTACACGATCAACTCGACGGTCGACTCGCGAACGGGAACGCTCACCGTCGAGTCGCGATTCCCCAACCCTGAAGGCTTGCTCCGGCCCGGGGGGTTCGCGCGGGTGCGCCTAATGATCGAGCGGCGCACAGATGCGCTGGTGGTCCCCGAGACTGCAATCATCAAATCGCAGGGTCTCGACGCCGTGTATGTTGTAAATTCGAACGGGACGGCGTCGCTTCGAACGATCTCGCTCGGCCCGCAGTACGGGTCCGGCTTCGTCGTCGATTCTGGATTGCAACCCGGCGACCGCGTCGTCGTACAGGGCACGCAAAAAGTGGTTCCGGGCGCCAAAGTGACCATCAAGACAAACTAGAACGTGGCGCATTTCTTTATTACCCGCCCGATCTTTGCAATCGTGCTCTCGATCGTCCTCGTCTTGCTCGGTGCGATCGCAATTGTCACGCTTCCCGTCGCGCAGTTCCCGCCGATCTCGCCGCCGGTGATTCAAGTGCAGACGACGTACCTTGGAGCGAGCGCGACGGTGGTCGAACAATCGGTTGCCTCGCAGATCGAAAACTCGGTCGTCGGCGTCGACAACCTCATCTACATGCAGTCGACGAGCTCGTCGAGCGGTCAGTACACGCTCAACTGCACGTTTCGGGTGGGTTCGGACATCCGACAGGCGCTCATCGACGTGCAGAACCGCGTCCAACAGGCCACCGGGAAACTGCCCGAATCCGTGAACAAGTTCGGCATCACCGTCCAAAAGAAGTCACCACAGATCCTGATGCTCGTGGCGCTGTACTCGCCGACCAACTCCTACGACCGGCTCTACTTGAGCAACTACGCAACGCTCAATCTGATCAATCCCTTGCTCTCGGTACCCGGCATCGGCGCCCAAGGTACGATCGGCCAGCAGAACTACGCCATGCGCGCGTGGGTCCAACCGGACCGGTTGGCGAGGCTGGGCCTGACGACGGGCGATCTCGAGAAGGCAATCGACTCGCAAAACGTTTTGATTCCAACCGGGGCCGTCGGCGCGATGCCGGCGCCGCCGAATACGCCCTCACAGCTCTCCGTCAACACCCAAGGGCAACTGACCGATCCCAAAGAGTTCGGCAATATCATCGTGCGAACGAATCCTGACGGATCGATCGTGCGCTTGAGCGACGTCTCCCGGGTAGAACTCGGGGCGCAGCTCTATCTGACGCTCGGATCGTACAATGGCAGGCCGGCAACCCTCGTCATCCTCTATCAGACGCCGGAAGCCAATGCGCTGCAGACCGCCGCCGGCGTTCGAACGACGATGGCCGGGCTCGCGAAATCCTTTCCACCGAGCCTTCAATATTCGATCGCCTACGATAGCACGCTCTTCGTGAAGACATCGATTAAGGACGTGCTCTTGACGCTTTTCGAGGCGATCGGTCTAGTAATCGTCGTCGTCTTCCTCTTCCTCGGAAGTTTTCGCTCGTCGGCGATTCCAATGCTTGCGGTTCCGGTATCGCTGGTCGGAACGTTCATCTTCTTCGTTCCGTTCTCGTTTAGCATCAACACGCTGACGCTCTTTGGGTTGGTGCTTGCCATCGGACTGGTCGTCGACGACGCGATCGTGGTCGTGGAAGCGGTGGAGCACTACATCGAACAGGGGCTCACGCCAGTGGCCGCCTGCGAACGCGCGATGAAGGAACTGAGCGGCCCGATCATCGCGATATCGCTGGTCTTAACGTCGGTCTTCTTGCCGTCGGCATTCATTAGCGGCATCACCGGACAACTCTATAGGCAGTTCGCCCTCACGATCACGGTTGCGGTCAACCTCTCGGCGATCGTGGCCCTATCGCTCACACCGGCACTGTGCGGGCTCATCCTTCGCGAGCACCGGCCGATGCGCGGCCCGTTGGGATGGGTCGTCGACCGGTTCGACGGCGCCTTCGGACGCTTATCATCGGCATACGGCAGCGCGCTGCAGTGGCTCTTACGCCGGTCGGTTCTCGTCATCGGTGTGCTGGCGCTGTTTTACATTGCGGATTTAACGATCGGCATGCGATTGCCCGGGGGGTTCGTTCCCACCGAGGACCAAGGCGTCGTCTTCGCGCAGGTTCAGCTTCCCTATTCGTCGGCGCTCCAACGCAATGCCAACCTAATAGACCGAATGCAGAAAGACATCAGCTCGGTTCCGGGCGTACAAAACGTCATCTCGCTGATCGGTTTTAGCTTGCTCTCGTCGCTGCAATCCTCCGACCTGTCGAGCTTCGTCATCACGCTGCAACCGTGGGACCAGCGAATCCACGAGCATCTCTCGCTGCGCGGCATCGCAACGGAGATCTATCAGAAGATGAACGCGTATCCGGAGGCGGCTTCATTCCCGTTCGTGCCGCCGACGGTGCCGGGCCTTGGCAACACCTCGGGTTTCACGTTCGAGCTGCAGGATCAGTCGG
The DNA here is from genome assembly GCA_035571115.1 of Candidatus Acidiferrum sp. GTDB lineage: Bacteria > Vulcanimicrobiota > Vulcanimicrobiia > Vulcanimicrobiales > Vulcanimicrobiaceae > Cybelea. Next base: position 3,927 of record DATMKR010000078.1, read on the forward strand.
GCCACTCGCTCGCCGACCTCGCGGCAACGGCCGACAAGGTCGTCGCGGCGGCACGCCAGCGCCCCGAGATTACCGCGCTCAACAATACGATGCGCACGTCCGTGCCGCAGTTGCAGCTCGACGTGGATCGCGACAAGACCGAAGGGCTCGGCGTCGACGTGAGCACCGTTTTACGCGAGTTGCAGGCGATGTTGGGCGGCCTGGTCGTGAACAATTTTACGCTCTTCAACCGCACGTGGAACGTCGTGATCCAGGCCGAACCGCAGTTCCGAGCGACTGCCTCCAACATTGGGTCGATGTTCGTTCGCAACAGCAGCGGACAGATGGTCCCGCTGAGCGCCCTTACGACCGTTCGGCGCAGCGTTGGAACGGATTTCATCCAGCACTTTAATACGAACCGCGAGGTTGAGATCGTGGGCTCCAACGCTTCAGGATACAGCACCGGTCAGGCCCTGGCGGCGATGCAGGACGTCGCGCAGAAGACGCTGCCGAAGGGTTACGGATACGGCTGGTCGGGCGTCGCCTATCAGGAGGCCGCCGTCGGCAACACGCAGACGATGGTCTTCGCGCTTTCGGTGCTGCTCGTCTTTCTCGCGCTCGCCGCGCTGTACGAGAGCTGGCGAATGCCGGCGGCGGTGATCTTGAGCGTTCCGATCGGAGTCTTCGGCGCGTTCGCCTCCGTCGTTCTTTGGCGGCTCGACAACAACATCTACGTGCAAATCGGCCTGATCATGCTCATTGGGCTGGCAGCAAAGAATGCGGTGCTGATCGTGGAGTTCGCGCGCGAGCGGCGCGCTGCCGGCGATTCGATCGAGCAGGCGGCGCTCGCGGCGGCCCGATTGCGCTTCCGCCCGATTTTGATGACGTCGTTTGCCTTTATCATCGGCGTGACGCCGCTGATGCTAGCGCGCGGCGCCGGCGCCGCTTCGCGCCATTCGCTGGGTTCGACGGTCTTCGCAGGAATGCTCGCCGCAACGTGCCTAGGCATCTTCTTCATCCCGACGCTCTACGAAGTCTTGCAGCGCCGCGAGGAGCGCGCGCGCAAGAGCGCCGTACCTCGTGCGGATCGAGGCCCGGCGTGAAACTTGCCGCCCTGCTCGCCGTCATCGTGCAACTGCTGGCGTCGTGCGTTCCGCCGACGCCCTCGGGTCCGCCAAACGCGCAGATGCCGCCCAACTATCGCGGCCTCGCCGCTACCGGGACCTCGTTGGGCAGCGTTCCCTGGCGCAAACTCTACAACGACCCGGTGCTTGAGGATCTCATCCTGCGCGCGCTGCATCGGAACTTTAACGTCGAGCTGGCATATGCGGCCATCCTCGAAGCCGCCGCGAACCTCGGCATTACCGCCGCGAATCAATCGGTCTTTGTCAACGGCGCGATATCCGCGCCCTACGAGGTTATCACTGGGGGAAACAAGCCGGGCTCGATACCGAAGACGCAGTTCTCGCCGGAGGTCGGCATCGAGGCGAGCTACCAGGTCGACCTCTTCGGTAAGTTGGCCTCGGCAACCGGTGCGGCGCGCGATCAGCTGCTCGCGACGGATGCGGGCAAGGATACGGTTCTTGCTACGGTCGTCTCGCAGGTGGCGACCGCGTATTTTCAGTTGCTCGAACTCGACGAGGTGATGGCCTTCACGCAGGATGCCGTCGTATCACGCGCAGAGGGCGTGCGACTCATGCGACTGCGCGTAGAGGGCGGCGTCTCCTCGATTCAAGACCTGCGGCAGGCACAGCAAGCGCTTCTCGAAGTAACACAAAACGTTCCAACGCTGCGCGAAGACCTCGCACAGACGGAAAACGCCCTCTCGGTTTTGATCGGCGACTATCCCCACCCGATCGCGCGCGGCCTTCCACTAAACGCACAAGTCGCCATGCCGTTGATTCCCCCGGCGGGCGTTTCCGGCGAGCTGCTCGAGCGCCGTCCCGATATTCGCCAAGCCGAGTACACCATTGCGGCCGCTGCCGGCAACGTCGACGTCGCACGAAAACTGCTCTACCCCCAGATTACGCTGGGTGCGTCGGCCGTCGCGGCGGGGCAACAGAGCAGCGGCCTGTATCCGAACCTGCCGCCGGTGCTGGCGGCTTTCACCAAGCTCAACGGCGTCTTTTTCGGCCCGCTCGGAGTCTTCGAAGTTCTTCCGCAGCTGCTGCAGCCGATCTTCAATGGAGGAGAGATTCGCTCGCAAATACATCTCGCGCAAGCCGATCAACAGCAGGCGGTGATCTCCTATCTGCAAACCGTGGACGACGCCTTCGAGGAAGTCTCCAACGATATCGTTTCGTACAATCAGTCGCGGGCTCGGACCGTGCAGCTGGGCCTCTATCTGGCCGCCTCACTCGATTCCGTGCGCCTTGCGAAAGAGCGCTATGAAGCCGGATATACTTCCTACCTAGAGGTGCTCAATGCGCTGACGCGGTCGTATCAGGCACAAACGGACTTTGCCCAGGCACGACTCACTGAAAGGCTCGCGTTGGTACAGCTCTATCTCGCGCTGGGCGGCGGATGGCAGTCGTAGTGCGCAAGCCCGCAAAGACCCTCCTGATAATCCTCTGCGCTGCCGTTTGTGCGGCTGCGGCGACGGCTGCGGAGCGATTATACGGCTCGGCGCTCCCCAACGGTTGGATCCTCGAGCGGCCGCAGGGCCTCGTGATCCAAACCGGTACGTTGCCGCAAGGCGCCGCCGTTTCGCCGGACGGTACGATGCTGGCCGTCGTAGAGTCTGGTTACAATGCGCCCGCGTTGGGCCTGTATCGCACGCAAGATCTCACCCGAATCGCAGAAATTCCACTTAAAGGCGCCTACGGCCGTCCGCTGTGGATCGACGGCAGCCACGTGCTGGTTGCAGGTGCCAATGCCGACGCGCTTTTCGACGTCGACGTGGTCGCCAAGAGCGCCCGCGCGATTGCGTTGGGCAAAGGCTCGTACCCGGTAGCCGTCGCGAGATCCGGCGAAACCTTCGCCGCGGCAACCGATGGCGATTCGTCGGTCCGCATCGGAACATTGGACGGATTGTCGAGCGCAAAGGCGGCCGGCGTCGGCGGGTTTATCGGCGGGTTGGCATTCTCTGCCGACGGCAAGACGCTCTTCGCTTCGAACTGCGCCGCACGCTACGTCGAGGCGATCGATACGCAGACGTTTGACGAGCGCCGGATCGAGACCGGGCTGCATCCGACGGCGATTCTTCCAGTCGCCGACACGATCTACGTTGCCGAGACCGACAACGATAACGTCGGCGTCTACGCCGCAGCCAACGGAAGGCGCATGGCGAGCATTTTTGTGGGCGACGGGATGGCGCACGGATCGGCGATCGTCGGAGTCTCGGCAAACGCGCTCACGCGCGAGGGCGATGCAATCTACGTTTCGCTGGGCGCCGCGAATGAGATCGCCGTCATCCGCGATCGGAGGGTCGTCGCGCGCATTTCCGCCGGCTGGTATCCGACCGACGTCGCCGTGCTCGGGCAGCGGCTCTACATCATCGACGGCAAGGGCGAAGGCACCCATCCAAATCCGCGCTACGTCAGCGGCCTCCACAGCGACGTCGACTACATCGCGGCGATCCAGTACGGCTCGATTCGTGCGTACGACCTATCGCACCACGTTGGGGACTCGGGCAATCCACAAGGCGCCGCGGGCTGGACCGGCGAGCAGAGGAGCTCGGTCGTCCGCACCGGCGGCCCCATTTCGCACGTCTTCTTCGTTCTGAAAGAAAATCGGTCGTACGATCAGGTGCTCGGCGACATGACCCAGGGCAACGGCGATCCGAAGCTGACATCGTTCGGCGCGCGCGTGACGCCCAACGAGCATGCGCTGGCGACGCGCTTCGGTCTCTTCGACAATGCCTACACGAGTGGCGAGGTTAGCGAACCCGGACACAACTGGGCCGACGCGGCCTTCGATACCGATTTCGTCGAACGCATGTGGCCGGCGACGTACGCCGGCCGCCGCGGCGACGACTCATTCTCGCCGGCAACGGTTCCCTTCAAGGGTTACATCTGGCAGGACGCCCAAAGCGCACGCGTCTCGTTTCGCGATTACGGCGAGATGGTCGACCCGCCCGTGCCGAGTTTGGCCGGACTCTACGACCCGCGTTACGTCGGTTGGAACCTCGACTACAGCGACCTCAACCGCGTCAAGGAATGGCGCCGCGAGTTCGCCGATTTCATTCACAACGGTAACGTACCGCAGCTGGAGTACGTCTGGCTTCCCAACGACCACACCTATGGGCGGCGGCCCGGAAAGCTGACACCGGCGTCGATGGTGGCGCAGAACGATTACGCGCTGGGTGAGATCGTCGACACCATTTCGCATTCGCCGGTGTGGAGATCGTCGGCGATCTTCGTGATCGAAGACGACGCGCAAGACGGCCCCGATCACGTAAGCGCCCAGCGCACGACCTTCTTCCTCGTCTCGCCGTACGCGCGCGGCGGGCTGCAGCACGCGCACTACTCGACGGTGAGCGTGCTGCGCACGATGGAGTTGATGCTCGGCCTGCCGCCGCTCTCGACCTACGACGGTATGGCGGTTTCGCTGCGCGCCGCCTTCTCGCCGTTTGCGCGGCTGGCGCCGTACACCGCCATCGCGCCGAAAATTAGTCTCGACAACCGAAACCTTAAAACTGCTTACAACGCTCGGCTGACCGCGAAGCTCGACTTCAGCCGCCCCGACGCAAATCCGCCGGGGACCCAACGTTGACGATTAGGTCGCGAGTGTAGGAGGCGTTACCGCGTCGCGAGCGCGCTGCCGGAACGGCGGCGAACCGGAACCGGTGCGACGTGCTTCGATGCCTGGCCGACGAACCACATGCACAGCAGCGTCAAAAGCGCTGCGTCGTCGAGGGCGCCCAGCACGGGGATGTCGCTGAACACGTCGATCGGCGAGATCACCAGCAGCGCGATTGCTGCCGCGATCAGCTTGAGTGACGTGGGAACCCGCGCGTCGCGCACGAGCGGCAGGGTTCGAAAGATGGCCGTTTTCGCGGCCAGGAGCAAGCGCGCTAGTCTCATATCAGGCTCTAGTACTCCTAAAGCTGCCGGCTGTTTCAGCCGGCCACTTACTTCTTCGTTAAGCGCCCGATCGGCGTCCGCTCACCGCTCGCGCGATGAACAGAAGGACCACTGCGCCGACTAATGCGACCAAAATGCTGTAGATGTTGATCCCGGTTACGCCGGAATGGCCGAACAAGCCGAAGATCCAACCGCCGAGAAGCGCGCCGACGACCCCGACGACGAGATCACCAAGCACACCCCCGGGGCCCTCTCCCGGGACGACGAATTTTGCCAGAAAACCCGCGATCAATCCGACGACGAGCCAAATAAGAATGAACATGCTTTCGACCCTTCCTGGTTTAGAAACGTTACGATTGCGTCGCCGACACGGCGAAGGCTTTCTAAGCGTTTTCCTAACGGTTCGTCGAATTGTCCCCGATTCGCCGATTTTGAAACCCGCGCGGTCCTAGACGACGTACGAAATGGCCGCCGCCCAGCATCGCGAAGTTCATGACGAGCGCCACAGGAGTAAGCACCAGATGGGTCTTGAAGGCCGGTGATGGTTCCGCCACAGCATCACGACCAGAGAAAACGACGCGACGTGGTCGAGCCGTCGCTGGTAATGTCACGGGTGCTGCAGCTTTTTATCAGGCCGCTCGGAGCCGCCTGCTTGCCGCCGAGCGCGAGCGGATAGCCGTGAGCGAACGGATCGTATTTTGCTGGAGCGGCGGGAAAGACTCTGCACTTGCCCTGCACAGGCTGCTGCAAGACGATCGATATACGATCGTCTCCCTTCTTACCACCGTAAGCCAACGATTTTCGCGAGTGTCGATGCATGGAGTTCGACTCGAGCTGGCGCAGGCGCAGGCGCGCGCCGTCGGCCTGCCGCTGGATGTCGTGTTTGTCAACGACGGTTCGAATGACGAGTACGAGCGCAACATGTCCGCCCATCTGCTCGCGCACAAGGAACGAGGCGTATCGAGCGTTGCGTTTGGCGACATCTTTCTCGAGGATCTCCGGCGGTGGCGCGAGGAGAAACTCGCACGTATCGGGATGTGCGGTCTCTTTCCGCTTTGGAAGCTCGACACGCGCAAAGTTGTCGGAGAGTTTGTCGACCTGGGCTTTCGATCGATCGTATGTTGTGTCAGCGATGCCTATCTGGACGAAACCGCCCTGGGGCGGATCGTCGACTGGGCCTTTATCAACACCCTTCCGCCCGACGTCGATCCCTGTGGCGAGAACGGCGAATTCCATTCGTTCGCGTATGCCGGCCCGATCTTCAACGATCGAATAGACGTGACGGTTGGGGAGAAAGTCTACCGCCCCGTCGAGCAGACGAATCCTGATGGTGGCGCGATCCCATCGGGGCTCTGCCCGCCGTCCAACACTCGCACGGCCAAGGGGTTTTGGTTTTGCGACCTGTTGCCGAAGGGTCAGGATGACGGCGGGAGGGTGCCGAAGGTGGAATGGCAATGAACAGATTTTCAACCGTCGCCGCCTTGGTGCTGGCCTTTGCCTGTTGTATTGGCGCTGCCAAGGAGGCGCCACAACCATCGGCCTCGGGTACGTATCGCGTATTGTTCGACACCAGTAGAGGACCCGTCGTCATCGACGTTGACCGTCGTCTCGCGCCCCACGGAGCCCAACGCTTCTACCAGCTCGTCAAGGCGAAATACTTCGACGGCGCTCGCTTTTACCGCGTGGTGCCCGGCTTCGTGGTGCAGTGGGGCGCAGCGGCCAATCCCGCGGTTACCAAGAAGTGGGACACCACCATTCCCGACGATCCCCCCAAAGCGTCGAATACGCGCGGAATGGTATCGTTTGCGGCCACGTCAGAGCCGAACAGCCGCTCGACGCATCTCTTCATCAACCTCGGCGACAACGCGCGGCTCGATGGGATGGGTTTTGCTCCGATCGGCCGAGTCACGAGCGGAATGCAGAACGTCGACCACATCTACTCCGGTTACGGGGAACAGCCGGATCAAGATAAGATCGCGTCGCAAGGCAACGCCTACCTTAAGAAAGAGTTTCCGCGATTAGATTACATCAAGACTGCCCGCATCGTTAGTGAATCGCGGTAGCCCGTGGCGGTGGTTACATCCCGATACCGGCTAGATTAGTACGTAAACGACTCAAGCTGATTTGCTTGCGGACCTGAGACGTAGCCGCTGCGGCTCGTGGCAACTACTTGTATTCCACTCGATGGCCCAAAGGTGAACCCGGTCAAGCTTTCCAGCACGTTGCCTTTCTCGTCGTAAACGTAGATCTCGCTGCCGCCTCGCAACGAGTTCGGTTGCTCGACGATGAAAAGGTGATTGATTGGATCGGCTGCGATCGAGTTGCCCGCTTGCCCTTCTCCTCCCGAGTTTGGAATCTGTCCGTAAAACGTCTGTTTTTTCGTCTTGAGGTCGTACATCTGGACGCTGTAGGTTGAGCCCGTCGTCGTACACATCATGTGTGTTGCCGAGTCGATCGCGATGCCCGCCACCGGACCGCTGAAGGGGGGAGCGACGAAGTTATTGGACACGTGTCCGCTCTGGGTATCGTAGTCGATGAAGACCGTCTGCGAGTCGTAGTTGGCGGCCGGCACGTACGCATGCTGCGTCGTCGTATCCTCTGCAACAAAGTACGGGTAGTTCACGCCGTCGCCTTTTGGAGCGTAAAGTGTCTGCAGAAGCTCGTTCGTTGCAACGTCCGTCACGACGACTTCGAAGGTGGGCGGCTGGCTGATGCCATGTGCGACGATCGTGGCCGCCATGACTGTGTCGGGATTGGTTTGCTGGTCCGCAATGTCCCAAAGTAGGAAGTCATATCCAGACGGACGCGTCCAGGTACCGGTAATCTTCTTCCCGGAAACGGGCGCCATCACATAATAGACGTCTCGAAGTGCGCGCCCAACGTGACGTCGTTCGTCGTCGATTAGGCCGGCATCGTTTGCCAGAATCGCGTCGACAAACAACTCGCGACCGCCGGACGGGCCGCCGCTTTGTTTCCGAACGACTTTTGTAATCTTTCCTGTCGTCTGGTCGAAGGTCTCGACGACGGATGTGAACGGAGATCCCGAAGGCGGCGTTACCTCCGTCAGGACCCCGTCAGTCCCGTTTTCATCGATCGCCCAGCCGAAAATTTGTCCGCCGAATTTGGACGTTACCCTCAGACCTGGACCGGCCGCACGTCGCGCAAACGGCTGCGCGGGGCTTCGTAATAAAGGGGTGACGGGACCGCCGTTGTCGCCGCCCGCCGAGCAAGATGCGGCGAAGATCGCGATGAGAGCAACGTAAACGGAGCGGTTCCTCACGTAAATTCCCTCCAGCCGTGAAGAGCGAGTGTCTCAGGTTTTACTTTGGTTAGCAAAGATGAAAAAACCCTGAACTGGGTGCCGCAATTCGTGTCAGTGCACTGACCAAAAACTCGGCCCAATGCAAACGCTGATTAAAGTGCGACCTCACGGAGCAGTTTTTGCGCCGCAACCTCATACTGCCGGCGGCCCGTGATCCTCGCCATGACACGATAGGCTTTGGCTAACGGACGCGGGTGGCTCGTTTCTTTGAGCACATCGATTGCATGAGCGATGGTCCTCTGAGCTCGCTCCGCCTCGCCCAACCCGGCGAGAGCCTCCGCCTGCATCTGCAGTGCCATCCCAGTGTATCGGCCAAGCCCGACCCTTGCGAAGGTCGCCTCGGCCGCGTCGGCGGCACCGAGGGCCGGCGCAAACTCTCGGCGAGCGAGATGGATCCGTGCGCCCGCCATTTCTACTTGCGCGTGCGTCAACGGACCGCCGGCCGCGCACTCAGCGAGTTGCGCCGCATAGACGCCGGCCGCGGTGAGCGACCCCGCCTGGAGATTCGCGTGCACGAGCTGGCCCAAAACGTCGACGTGCACCCAGCCGGATCCGGCTACGCGGGCGGTACTGACGAGCGGCACCAGCAGTCGCAGCGCGTCCGCCGAACGGTCGTTAAGACGATAATATGTCGCAAGATGCGTGGCGATGATCAGCGAGCCCCGGATCAGGCCGGCGGCGAGCGCGTCGCGGTAGCACTCCCACAGCAACGCTTCAGAGCGTTGCGCGTCTTTCATCAAAAGGAGGCTCGTCAGCGCAACCATCGCGCGGGCGCCGATCTCGGTTGAAGGTTCGGCGGCGTTCTTGCCGAGGACGCTGCACGCTTCCGACGCGAGCGTGAAAGCCGTGTCGACGCCGCCGTTGTCGACGAGCAGTTCGGCTTTGAGAAGCAGCGCCTCGGCGAGCGCGTTAGGGACGCGTTTTCCGAGGCTTCCAGGCGTAAACGGGCGCAGTCGTACGATGCTCTGCTGTGCGAGGTCGCCGGCGAGTTTCCAATCTCCGGAAGCAACGGCGACTCCGGCTACGGCCAGGTCGGCCTCGAGGGATTGTAACTCGTGACCGACCGCCACTCGCGACGCCAGTGTCCTCGCGAGGCCGGCGTGATGGTGGGCCGGCACAATTTGCTCCGCATCCCGATACAACCGCGCAAGACGGATCTCAACCAATCCGCGTTCCTCCGCCGCCGCGACGTCGGCCGCGAGCCGTTCGAGGACATCCGCGGCCGACTGCCAGTTGCCGCCGTTCTCGAGAGCCTCGCTCAGCGCTATCCGAACGTCGAAGGCGACGGGCGCTACGGTGACCACCGGCTCGCTCTCCACAGGTAACTCATTGAGAAGCCTGTGCGCGATGGCGCTTAGCGCGGTTCGCCGCTCGCGGAAGACGTGGCGCTCGGAAACGTGCAGTGACTTAGCGACCGCGTTGTAGCGCTCGCCCCCGATGTCACAGCGCACGACGATTTCACGTTGTCGCAGCGAAAGCTCGGCGAACGCCGACTGGATTACTCTTGCAACGTCGCGACGATCGACTGACGGAGAAATTCGCTTGGCAAGAGGATTGGCGCGAAGGGGCCGCGACTCTTCGATACACCTCAGCAGGTCGCCGCAAGCGCGAATCGTTTCAGCATCGAATCGCGGGCGGGAGAGACGCTTTCTCGACATGCCTTTTCCTTACGGTGGCCCGCTAGGGTGACGGCTTTGGCGTAGGAATCATTCGCTGCGCGGTCCGGCGCAGTTTGCCGTCGCGGATCGCGTAGGTCGCAACGATAAATTTTGAGGGGCAACAATTGGGATCCTTGGCTGCGTAGTAGGGCAAGGTCGCGACGAGTTTTCCGCCTTTGACCTGTACGCCGAGGTGACCGGCAGAATCGATGTGCCCCACGTAAACGAACGGCACGTGGCCACGGCGGCCAAAGACGATCTGGGTAAAGACGCCGCCGCTTCCGCCGCTATCGAGCGGAACGGCGAGCACCTCATAGCCGCTCGTAAGCGTTCCCTGGTGCGCGAGTTCAGATGTGACGTATCCGCCGATGGCTTGTCCTTCGGGCGCGCCTAGCACGTCAACGTACGGGTGAGATTTCGGATCGAATGCGGGCGACGGTGGCGCGCTCCGGTCGATCTTGAGCTGCGGCGTCGCCTTGACGAGCGCGACGATCTGCGAAGGCGTCAGCGCGGGCGGGGATGCCAGCGCCAGGCTAGGAACGAGCGCGAATGCCAACGCCCAAACGGCTTTTCTTACCATACGAGGACTGTGTTACTATCTTCGGGCGACGGCCTTCCTTCCGCTACGTAAGAGGGGCCGGCGAGGACGCGTAGCAAATTGAGTCTATGGCCTTCTTCGATCGATCGAACGCGGTGGCGAAGCCTGGCTTCAATCGGTGGCTGGTTCCGCCCGCGGCGCTTTGCATTCATCTCTGCATCGGCGAAGCGTACGCCTTCAGCGTCTTCACCAAGCCGATGGCGCAAGCGATCGGCATCACCGCTCCAAAGCCCGGTGCCGATTGGACGGTTCCCGAACTCGGCTGGATATTCAGCCTCGCGATCTTAATCCTCGGTCTCTCCGCGGCATTCGGTGGGAAGTGGGTGGAACGCGTGGGCCCGCGTAAGGCGATGTTCGTCGCGGCGCTCTGTTTTAGCAGCGGCTTGATCCTTGCGGGCATCGGCGTCAACGCGCATCTGTTGTGGCTCGTCTATCTCGGCTACGGGGTTGTCGGAGGATGCGGGCTCGGCATCGGCTACATCTCCCCAGTCTCAACGTTGATCAAATGGTTTCCCGACCGGCCGGGCTTGGCGACCGGCACCGCCATCATGGGCTTCGGCGGCGGCGCAATGATCGGCGCTCCGCTCTCCGTACTCCTCATGAAACACTTCGCGAACGCATCGGGCACCGGCGTCGCCCAAACGATGTTCGTGCTGGGCGTTCTCTACTTCATCTGGATGGTCGTCGGTTCGCTGATCGTGCGAATCCCGCAAGAAGGCTGGAAGCCTGCCGGCTACATCGCGCCGGTCGCTTCGCAGGCCATGATTACGAGCAAAAACGTCGTGCTGGAGCGAGCCCTGCGCACGCCGCAGTTCTATCTCCTCTGGCTCGTGCTCTGCTTGAACGTCACCGCGGGAATCGGGGTGATCGGCCAAGCGTCGCTCATGATCCAGGACATTTTCGGTGTGACGGCCGTGGCCGCCGCGGGCTTCGTCGGCCTGATCAGCCTCTTCAACATGGGCGGCCGGATCTTTTGGGCATCGCTCTCAGACTTCATCGGACGTAAGCGTACCTACGCGATCTTCTTCATCGCGGGCGCGGTTCTGTATGCCTTCGTTCCGACCTGGGGGCATCTGCACGCCGTCGCGCTCTTCGTCCTGTCGTTCTTGTTGATCATCAGCATGTACGGCGGCGGCTTCGCGACGATTCCGGCGTACCTGCGCGATCTTTACGGAACCGTCAACGTCGGCGCGATCCATGGAGCGCTGCTGACGGCGTGGTCGGTTGCCGGAATCGCAGGGCCCGTCCTGATCAACTACATTCGCGAGTACGAGATCAATCACGGGGTCGCCAAGGCCGATGCATATTCCGTCACCATGTATGTCATGGCCGCACTTTTAGTCGTCGGGCTCCTGTGCGATCTCGCGGTTCGCCCTGTCGACGAGCGCCACTATCTCGAAGCGCAAACCGTAACCTGAGGTTTTTACGATGGATCAGCTTGAAGAACGCATGCGCCCCGAAGACAGCAACACGACAATGCTCGTTCTGGCGTGGCTCTGGGTCGGACTACCGCTGGCTTGGGGTATTGCCGTCACGATCGAAAACGCCACAAAACTCTTCCAGTAGCGCGACGGTACGAAATGCTACTTCCAGCTTTGCTTGAGCTGGGTTAACGTTGGTCGCGGAGTAAGGACATCGACGCCACCGCTGCCTGGTGAGACGGAGTTGAGCCCGAACCACGCTTGATCGTCGCTGCAGCCCGGGAAGCCCCCGTTGAACGTGTCGTTGCCTTGATGTACGTCCTTGTCGCCGCTCTTCCACCACTCGTCGGTCCACTCAAAATAGAATCCGCCGGAGACGATGCCGTTCTCATCGGTAAAGCCCGACGTTAGCCATCGGCCGTTGTTCCAAACGAGGTCGACGAGCCCGGGCATCCCCGGGTCACCTTTTGCCGGCAACTCTTTGACGTCCCGATTGCTCGGGCCGGCCTTCTTGTCGGGAACGCACTGCGTCTCCTGATAGAAGCCGTTCTTCCAATTATAGGTATTGCTCCACGCCGGGTGGTACGCCGCGCTCGCGCCATACTCGGTCAGCATGGTCGGCTTGGTCGTCGTGTTCTTGAGTTGCGTGAAGAGATTTAGGAACGTTCGCCCACGGTAGATGTTGATGCCCCACGCGTCGACGGCCGCTCCGAACTTTTCGCCGGCCTTCACGAAGCCGATGTTGCCGTCGGGCTCTGAGGTCGTCACAATCTTATCCGCGTCGCCGCCGTCGGCAAATCCTTGCTTTGCCGCCTTCGCAACGGCGTTGAACCCGTCCCACCACTTCTTCTGGGTGATGAAGTTGTCGGCGCCGATCTCGTTGCTGATGGTGACGCCGAAGACCGCCGGATACTTTGCGTACTTCGCGTCGAGATCGTGATATTGCTTGGCCAACGAACGCACCGAGTCGGCGTTGAATAGCACGTCGCCGTTGAAGTGGATGCTTATGAGGACGTAGACCGGCTTGGTCCCGCCGTTCCAAGCGGCGTCGAGAAACTTCGTGATCGGGCCGGTCTTGTCGTCGTAAGGCGGCGGCACGACGTTGTAGACGTGAATCGCATTGGCACCCATCGCCCGCATCAGTGGAAGGTCGCGCGACCAGACCGCCATATTGCCGTCGCGCAGCGCGTCGTCGAGCATCGGCGCGTCGGCCACGCCTTTTCCGATCGGCGTCGGCCAATAGACCAGACCCTTGATGAAGAAGTTCTTGCCCACTGCCGAGCGCAGCGAAGGCGAGCCTACCGGAGCATCGCTTAGATCGATGTAGCGCCCGCTCACGACGAAGTCGGTGTCCGTACTGTTGGCGGATCCCGACGCAGGGGTGACGACGGTGCTGACGCTGTTACACGCAGTTAGGAAGCCCGCCAATACGGCGACGGCAAGTCGAAGGCTCATTTGTTGGCAGCCTTTCGACCAGAGGCGCAACGCCTCATTCAAACGGCGGGATCAAGAAGTCGGTTTTGTCGATCGTGCCGAACTCCGCCGTTACGATGAGTACTAGAGCGAGACGCTCGTGATCGGGGTGGGCTGATCGGTTTCCATCGGTAGGTACTTGACCGTTGAACCAGCGCTTCCCAAGGCTTTGCGAACGTCGACGCTGCGCAGCGATTGATCGTTGAAGGTACGGAAGTAGAACTGGAGGTTCGTCAGATCCTCGGCTGAAGTCCAGAGTGTCCACTCGTCGATGGTCTTCCCTTGAACGTCGTCGCGAACGGCGCCGACGGGGATGTCGAAGTTGTTGAGGATGTGGAAGACCTGTTGCACCGCGTCGCTCGCGGTCGCCGGCTGCACGGCTGCCGCTTCGTAGGCGACGGCGCGGACGAAGCGCGACGGCGGCGTAAAATCGCCGGGAATCCCGTAGAAACCCGATCCTTGACCGAAGCTGTTCAGCGTTACGCCCTGTATCGTCATCGACTGGCGGTTGTTTGGCGAGAGACCGACGTAGTTGCTCAAATTGGTGATGTGCCAATCGAACGTCGGTGAGTTCGTGATCACGCCGAGCGGGTCGTCGTAGATCACGAGCTTCCCGCCGATGGGCTCGATCACCACGGTGGCGCCGCTCTTATCGGTGATGCGAAAGTGCACCGGGGGCGCCATCCCGAGCTGCGGCACGACGGTCGGCGCGAGCACCACTTTTTCGTAGGCCGCCTTGACCTCGGCGACGCTGGCAAAGCTCCCGAGAATCCACATCGAGTACTGATAACCGGCCATCGCGCGCGACGCATTCTCCGGCGTCACGGCGGTGTATCCGGCAGATCCCGGGAAGAAGAATTCGCCGACGTACAATCCTTGGTCGTTGAGGCCATCCACGACCATCGGCAAGCCAAATGCATTGGCGCCGACGATGCCGTACTTTGTCGTAAACGAAATTCCCGACGCGCTATTCGGCAGCGAGCCCGTGACCGGCGTTCCGGCGGGATAGACCAGCACTTTCGATTGGAGATCCGCGCCGAACTCGAGCGTACGTGCCACGACGACGGCACCGTCTTTGGCGGTCAATCGAATTCCGGTACACGCTCGCGCGGCCTGCCAAGCGAATAGCGAAATCATCGCCAGCGTAAAGATCGTTACATAGCGCTTCATGCCTTTTGTCTTCGACCAAGCGAGCGCCATCTCATTTAAAACGCCTTCGAATCGTTCGCTTGACGCTTGGGGTTGTTGCCTGCATGAACAATCTCAACGCCACCGGTTCGTTTCCGCTCGGCGGTCGCTCGGTGAAACGACTGGGCTTTGGTGCGATGCAACTGGCCGGCCCGGGCGTGTTCGGACCGCCGAAGGATCGCGGTACGGCGCTGGCCGTGCTGCGCGAGGCGATTGCGAGCGGCGTTAATCACATCGACACCAGCGACTACTACGGCCCGCACGTCACCAACGCGCTGATCCGTGAAGCGCTCCATCCCTACCCGGACGATTTGGTGATCGTGACCAAGGTCGGCGGTGTGCGGGGCGAGGATGCGTCGTGGCATCCGGCGATGTCGCCCGCGCAACTTACGAGCGCGGTTCACGACAACTTGCGCAATCTTGGGCTCGAGTCGCTGGAAGTCGTCAACCTACGAATTATGGGACAGGGCCTTGGCCCAAGCGAAGGCGCGATCGAGGAGCCCTTGACGGCGCTGGCCGAGTTGCAGCAGCAGGGCCTGATCCGGCACCTCGGTTTGAGTAACGTCACTGCCGCGCAGGTCGAGCAGGGGCGTGCCATTGCCGAAATCGTCTGCGTGCAAAACCACTATAATCTCGCCCACCGCCACGACGACGCGCTGATCGATGCGCTGGCGGACGACGGGATCGCCTACGTGCCGTTCTTTCCGCTCGGTGGTTTCACACCGCTGCAATCGTCAACGCTGTCCGATGTGGCGGCGCGGCTTAGCGCGAAGCCAATGCAGGTAGCCCTGGCGTGGCTCCTGCGGCGCGCGGCCAACATACTCCTAATCCCGGGCACGTCGTCTCTCGCTCACCTGCGCGAAAATCTCGCGGTTGCGGAGATCGAGCTGCCCGGCGATATGCTTGCCGAGCTCAACAGCATCGGCGATCCAGCACCCTAGGCTGACATAGCCACCGCGCTCGGTGCGACGAAACCTTTGCGAAAAGTCGTCAGTAACTCAAGACGATGTCGAAGATCTCGCGCCGCGAAATGCTGCTTGCCGTGGCTGCCGCTGCAGCCGTGCCGCTCCTCGCCAAGCGCGTAGCTGCAAGCACGAAATCCGTCGAGCAATCCGGCTTCATCGCGATCGGCGGCATCGATCAATTTATCGCGGTTGCGGGCCAGGACGAACACAATCCCCTCATTCTCTTCCTGCATGGCGGGCCGGCCGAAGCAGAGTCGCCGTTCCTGCGCGAGTTCGTTCCGTGGGAGCACGACTTCACCGTCGTCAACTGGGATCAGCGAGGCTCCGGCAAGACCTACGGTAAGAACGGGCCGGCGACGCCGGGCATGACCGTGCAGCAAATGGCACAGGACGCGGTCGAGGTCGCCGAATATGCGCTGAGCAAACTTGAAAAGCCGAAGTTGATCCTCGTCGGGCACTCGTGGGGTGCGGTTCTCGGCTTGCACGCCGTCACGCTGCGTCCCGATCTCTTCTACGCGTTCGTTGGAACGGGGCAGCCGGTCAGCTGGACCTTGTCGCTCGAGGATCGCGAACGCTGGGCCCGCCGGCAGGCGCTTGCAGAACACGATACGGCGGCGATTAAGCAACTGGACGATACCGCCACGCTCCCGGCGAGCGACATGAAGCGCGTGATGGCCTCAAATAAATGGCGGATGGCACCGTCCGACGTGCAGTACCTCACAATCGAGCGCGATTTCATCGGCCCTCCACCTTTCCCCACCAAGGGCGACGTGGCCGATTGGATCGCCGGCGGAGATTTCACGGGTCCTAAACTCTGGCCGGCCATCGTCAACTTCGATGCGCGCAAAGAGTTTCCGGAGATCCCGGTGCCGTTCTTTGTCATCGAAGGGCGCGACGACCACATGGTGTCATTCGAGGCCGCGAAAGAGTACGTGGAGCAGGTGCGTGCGCCAATCAAGGCCTTCGTTCCAATCGATGGTGGCCACTTTGCTTGTTTCACCGATCCGAATCAATTCATCGCTGCGCTGCAGGCGCGCGTGATGCCGTTGATCGATGGGTAGAGCGCAAGTGCCTTCGAAGCGAAGAATCGGCTAGGACGTGGTTTCGTCGATATATTGGTGGACGAGTGCGATCGCCATGCTGCCTTCGCCAACGCTCGATGCGACGCGCTTCATCGATCCGTGGCGAACGTCGCCCGCCGCAAAGATTCCAGGGATGCTCGTTTCAAGCAGGTAAGGATCGCGTCCCCGCGATGCGTCCGCGGGTTGCAGGTCGACAACGTCGCGGCCGGTGCAAACGAATCCCTGCGCGTCGCGAACCAAGGCCTCCGGTAGCCACTTCGTCTCGGGGACGCAGCCGACAAAAATAAAGAGTGCGTCGGCTTTGAACGTTTTTTGCTCGCCATTCTTGAACGCAACCTCGATCGATTCGAGGTGGCTCGTCCCGGTGACGCTGACGCATTCGCACGTGTACTCGATGCGAACGTTCTCCTTCTTCGCCAGCTCGTCGATGAGATATTGCGACATGCTGGCCGAGAGTTTCTCGCCGCGCACCAGGATCGTGACCGTACGCGCGTAGCCCGAGAAGAGCATCGCAGCCTGACCCGCCGAGTTGCCGCCGCCGATGAGAACGACGTCCTTCCCAAGCACCCCGAGTGCCTCGGTGCGGGCCGCGCCATAGTAGACGCCGCGCCCGCGCAAGGCGTCGGCTCCGGGAATCGAGAGCGTTCGCCAGGTTACGCCGCTGGCCAGGACGATCGCCTTGGTCTGCACGCGTTCGCCGCGATCGAGCACGATCGCGTGCGTCGCGGAGGAGCCGTTGCGCGGTTCGATCTCGGTCGCCTGTCGCGTCACGATGATCTCCGCGCCGAATCGCTTCGCTTGATGAAAAGCGCGCGAGGCAAGTTCGTCACCCGAAACTCCGGCGGGAAAGCCCAGATAGTTTTCAATACGCGACGACGTCCCCGCTTGGCCTCCGGGAGCGCGGCACTCGACGAGCACGGTCTGTAAGCCCTCCGAGGCGCCATAGACGGCGGCGGCCAAACCCGCCGGCCCCGCGCCGACGATCGCCACGTCGTATGTCGTTGCGCGCGGGGCGGTCTGCAAGCCCAGGCGTTGCGCCAGCTCGGAAAACTTCGGCTCGATCATGTACGATCGGTCGGCAAAGATCACGGCCGGACGGTTATCGCCGCGCAGCAGTTCTTGCGGCACATTCGCGCCTTCGATCGCCGCTGCGTCGTCGGGATCGAGCCAGCGGAAGCCGACGTGATTACGCGCCAGAAAATCTCGCAGATCGTAGCACGCGGCGTCGTCACGATGTCCGAGAACCGTGACGCTGATCATCGGTGCGGCGATCGATGCCTGCTGCAAGCCGGTGACGCGCCGCGCCATTTCAGCAAGAATCCTTTGATTTGCGATCGGGCAGCGTGCGACGAGCTCGTGAAAGTCGAGCGGTTCCAGCCGCATCAAGCGTGACGGTTCGGTCGCGCGCACGCCGGTGAGAAAGCCCGATCCGAGCAGCAGCGGCACCTCGCCGAAGAAGCCGCCGGGTTCAAGCACCGCCACGACCTGCTCGGCGCCGCCCAGCGTCTTGACGATCTCACCCCGGCCCTCGAGAAAGACGTAAAAGGCCGCGGCTTCGCCTTCGAGCACGACCCAATCGCCGGCGCTCACGTGCAGATCTGCGCTGCGCGAAACAATCGTAGCGAGCGCCTCGTCGCGCGCCGATTCGAAGAGCGGAAGATGGGCGAGGTCGTCGACGTTAATCATGCAAAGCGGCTTTTCCGCGCGAGCTCAGAAATACTGCATACCATGAAGCGTATAGTATGTTTGATTGCCGGACTCGCAATCGCGAGCTTTCCGGCCGCCGCGCCGGCGCAAACGGTAACCGTTAACGGTCAGCAGTTGTATCTCAATCCGGGGCCGATCGAACGCGCGGGCCGCGTTCTCGTGCCGTTGCGAGGAATTTTCGAGCGCCTGGGCGCGTCGGTCGTCTACTCTGCGGGCACGATTAACGCCACGAAGGGCGGCACGACGGTCTCGCTGCAAATCGGTTCGACGCAGGCGCAGGTCAGCGGCGAGCCCACGACGCTCGACGTCGCGCCGTTCATCGTCGGAGCGACGACGTACGTTCCGCTTCGCTTCATCGCGCAGTCGCTCGGTGCAACCGTGGGCTACGACGCGTCCGCCCGTATCGTCGCGATCACGATATCGGGGCAGGTGGTCCCAATCGGGCCAGTCCACCCGCCGCGGCCTCCGCGGCCGCCCAACCCGCCGCCGATGCAAGCCATTAATTTGTACGCGCATCAGCCGGCGCCCGGCGAACGCGTTGCGAACCGGTTCGTTACGATTTCGGCGCAGTTCACACGCCGAGTCGAGCCTGGTAGCGTCCGCGTTTGGCTCGACGGCAACAACATCACGGCGCGCACCGCAGTCTCGGCAGCTGGGTTCTCCTACAAGCCTCCGGCGCCGCTCGACTTCGGCTCGCACAGAGTTCGCGCCGCAGGCCGCGGCTCCGACGGGGCACAGTTCGACCGTTCGTGGTCGTTCTCGGTGGCCGGAGCGGCCCCGCCGCCGGCAAATCCCATCGATCTGCGCGGAAAACAGCCTGCGCCGGGCGCGAACGTGAGCGATCGCTTCATCATGATCGCGGCGGAGTTCACGCGCGACGTCGACCCCGGCAGCGTGCGAGTTCTGCTCGACGGCAACAACATCACGTCGCGCAGCGGCGTGTCGGCGACGGGCTTTTCGTATAAGCCGCCCGCGCCGCTCGACTTCGGCTCGCATACCGTGCGCGTCACCGGACGCGGTCCTGCCGGGGGTTCGCCATTTGACCGCTCGTGGTCGTTCTCGATCAAGCGCGCGGCCGAGGCGCCGCTGAGCCTCACGATAAACCAACCCGCACCGAATGCTCCCGTCGGGCGTAACTTCGTCATTCAAGGCAACACGATCGCGAGCGGTCGCGTCAAGGTGACGGCCGGTGCGACGCCATCATTCACCGGCCAGTTCAACGGCGACACCGATGCCGGCCCTCGCGGCAACTTCAGGATCAGCGTGAGCTTGAGCACGATGCCGGGTCAACAGGCGGTCAGCGTACGAATCAGGGTCACCGATCCCGCGACCTCGCGAAGCACGGAGACCACCCTGCAACTTCGTTTAAACCGGTAAAGAACGAACACCGGTCGTTCCTACCTCGGGATACGCCCCTTGGGTGGCGCACGGGCTTTGGTGCGGTCCCGTCGACGCTCTGAAACTATCGGCGCATTTACCCTGTAGCAACATTCTAAGGCGCCAGGATTGCACTATCTAACTCGCTTCGCCCTTGGCATCGCATGTGCGTTCGTACTGACGTGCGTGCCGGTGCGGGCTGCCGTGACGGGAAGCTTCTCGTTCACGGTGGCACGTACGCCTCACCCCTTGGCCCTCGACGCGGCCCTGGCCGATCCCGCGTGGGCGGCAGGCAAGGTTCCCAACGGCGACGGCCCGTGGGAGAACGTGACGACTCGCGCGCCCGCCAAGTTTGCGACGACGGCCTATCTCTTGTACGACGACAAGAATCTCTACGTCGGATTCAAAAGCGAGCAAGCCGGAGTTCCGATCGTCGCGACGCAGACGACGAACGACGTGGGCTTCGGTACGGACGATTTCGTCGGCATCGGGCTACTCAACGGGGGCGGTGGAAGCCAGGCCTATTATTTTGAAGCGACTCCTCGCGGCACGCGCTACGAGCAGGCCAATGAAAACGTGCGCTTTCGCCCGCGCTGGAGCGCCGCCGGAAAAGTCTCCGACGGAGCGTGGAGCGCCATTATGATTATTCCGCTCGACGTCTTGCGCGTGCCGCGCGGCGGCAAGCAAACGTGGCGGCTGCAGTTCGTTCGCCAGATCGCGGCGCCGGGCGAGCACCTTTCGTGGGTTTGGAACCCGATCATGGGGGATGCTGGGAGCGGAACCTGGCCGACCTTCCAAAACGATACGCGGTTTTGGGCCGGCGGAGACTTCGACATCGCGGCATCGGCCGCGGCTCGGCCCAAGCCGCGTGCCGATATCTATGGCCTCGCCAGCATTGGCGAGGATCGCAATCTCTTTCAGCAAGCCAACGGCCAGTTTTTGCCGGAGAACGTGCGCTCGTTCGGCGGGGACGTCAGCTACCCGATCACGCCGACGGTCCGTTTCGTCGGAACGCTCAATCCGGATTTTTCCAATGTCGAGATCGATCAACAAACAATCGCGCCGCAAGAGTTTGAGCGGCAGCTTCTCGAGTATCGGCCGTTCTTCGCACAGGGCGCAGCTTTCATCAATGCCAACTCCGGACCGCGCTCGCCCAGCGGCACGAACGTGAACGCCCCCGACCTCGTGTTCTACTCGCCGTCGGTCGGGCCGTTCGATAGCGGCGGCAAGGTCGAGGGAACGTTCGGCGACCAAAGCTTCGGCGTTCTGACCTTCCACGGATTCGACGAAACGACGAGCAACACGTTTAGCGATCAGGCATACGGCTACGAGCATGCGCTGCCCAACGGTTCGTTCATCTACTGGAGCGACGGCGTCTTTGCTAACCACAGCATCGCCGGCACCGACGACACGATCGAGGCCGGCGCAGAAGCGCGCGATTATTCAAACGGAATGATCTACTACTTCGACCACTCGTTCGAAGACGGCACGTGGGTACCTCAAGGCAACGCCGACTTTACCGAACTCTTCGTCGATCGTCATAAGGGGCCGTTCGAGGCAAACGTCGGCTACCTCGACGTCTCGCCCAACTACAACCCGATCGACGGCTACACGCCGAACTCCGACATTCGCGGGCCGCAATTCTACACGGACTATACCGGAACGGCGCCGGGCATCAAAAACTACACGATCTTTTTTGCCACGGATCGCTTTCTCGACGACTCGGGAGCGGTGCATCAGGCCGACACTCAATTCTTTCTCAGCGCCACCTTCAAGAATCTCTTCTCACTCGACGGTGTAGGCGAGGAGGTCGGGCAACTTCGCTCTTACAACATTCCGACCGGCCCGGGCTGCAGCGGACCGATCCTGTATCAGTCGAGCTTCACGGGCTATCCGTGCTACCTCGACGGCGTGACGCAACCGTTCAATCTCTATCAGATTCCCGTCGGCTATCGCGACGGGACGCCATCGCCTTTCGATGCCAGCTATCAGTGGGGACCGTTCGGCGACGACTACGTGCATCTGTTTACGCTCGTTACGAGCCGCCCGGTCGGCAAGCGCTTCAGCCTCGGATTGGAGTATGACGGAACCTACGAGCGCGCGTTCTCCGACGGCGTGCTCGATTCACAGTGGTTACGGCGCATCTCGCTGGGTTACAACATCAGCAACGAGAGCAGCTTCAGCTTGGAACTGCGCGATATCAACGGCCTTGGCGGTTTTGCAACTTCCTATCAAATCGGCAACAACCTCGCGCTCGCGTATCACCAGCGATTTCCCGAAGGCGACGAGCTCTACGTAAACTTCGGAAGCCCGGCCTCGGGTGCGACCCTCAACCGTCTAATCGTCAAGTTTGTTCTTCACGAAGGCGCCGACGAAGGGACGTAATGGCGTTGGCGGCGTTCGCGCGCCTTCGCGGCCTCTACCTCACGGTCGCGCGGCGGCGCCTGCGTGACCAGCGAGTCGAGTAGCTCCCGCGCCGCGCTGGTTACCCGGTCGACCGCGCGCTCGAAGGCTGCTTCGTTTGCCTTCGATGGGTGGTGCAACCCGCTCAGCTTTCGAACAAACTGCAGCGCCGAAGCGCCGACCTCTTCATCCGTTGCCGGGGGCGCGAAGTTGTACAAGGTCTTGATGTTACGGCACATGAACTCTCCGGTGCTTGACGTTTAAGGTTACTTCCCTCGACCACATCGTTCTCAACGTGTCCGACGTCGACCGGTCGCTCGCCTTTTACGTGGACGGGCTGGGGCTCGAGCCGGTTCGACTCGGTGAATATCGTCGCGGCGACGTGAAGTTCCCGTCGGTGCGCGTCGATGCAGGCACGATCATCGATCTCTTTTCGCCGGAGATGCGATCCGGCGCGGCACCACCCAACGCCGCGAACCTGAATCATTTTTGTCTGGTCGTTGAAGGCGGCATCGACGAGATCCTCGCACGCGCGCGGGCGATGAACGCGACGGTCGACGAAGGCCCGATTGAGGTCTTCGGAGCGCGCGGCAACGGGAGGTCGATCTACATCTCGGATCCGGACCACAACAAAATCGAACTCAGAAGTTATGCGTTGGAGTAACGTTGCGGCGGGTTCCGCGTTCGTCCTGGCATTTCTCGCCTGCGGTTGCGTGGCCGAGACGGCGGGGAATTCGGCAAAATGCTCGGAGGTGGCGCCCCTTATGCAGACGCGACTCGTCACGGCAGAGAACGATCTCGGCTTCACGCTCCTGCATGCGTCGACCGGAAAGAACGTTTTCATTTCACCTCTTAGCATCGCGCAAGCGCTCGGTGTCGCCTATCTCGGCGCGCGTGGCGCGACTGCTAAGGCTTTTATCGAGAGTTCCGTCGTCCCGGCGGGCGATCCGTCGGACTTTGCTTGCGCGTCGGAAAACTTGCGCACCGGCCTGCCTCAGGCTGACGCCGATGCCGCGCTCGAGTTTGCAAACGCCTTGTGGGTTCGCCAAGGCGTCTCCCTCAAAGCATCGTTCGTCGACCGCGCGCAGGCGGCGTTTGGCGCCGACGTCACGCCGCTAGACTTCAACAGCCCCGACGCGGCCCGCACGATCAACGCATGGGTAAGCCGGCGGACGCACGGGCACATCCCCACGATCGTTAACAGCGTCGCCGGTTCCGAAGCGCTCATTACCAATGCGGTCTATTTTAAAGCGCTATGGGAACAGGCGTTCCTATCTTCCCAAACGCACACCGGCCGCTTCTTGGGCACGGCCGGCGCGACGAACGCTTCCTTCATGAATCAAACCACGACGCTCTCGTACTATGCGGGTCCCGAGTTTCAGCTCGTGCGCCTCGGCTATCGCGGAGGACGCTTCGCAATGTACGTCGTGCTTCCCAAGGAGGGCACCGGTTTGGCAATGGAGAGCGCGCTTCCGCGCGCCTTTGCAACGGCACTCGCGAACGCAACCCAACGGCGCGTGAACCTGCGCCTTCCGAAGCTGCACCTTTCGTATGAAGCCGACCTCATTTCGCCACTGAGGGATGCCGGGTTGGGGATTGCATTTTCGGATCGTGCGGATTTTGGCGGAATCAGCGATCGACCGCTGCGAATCAGCAGTGTCATTCACAAGACCACGCTCGACGTTGACGAAGCCGGAACGACCGCCACCGCCGCGACGGCAGTCGTGATGCCGATGAGTATACAATTCGGCGGCACTCCCATCGTCGTAAACGTAGATCATCCGTTCTTCTGCATCATTCGCGACGATCGGAGCGGCGCGGTGCTGTTCCTTGGGGCGATTAGCGATGTCCTATGAGGAGCGATAGATCGCGGCCGAGCACGATACCGTCGTTGAATCGGTCGGCTTTCAGTGGCGCTCTGCGAGCAAGTCGCCCGACTCCATACGCAGAACCGCATCGCGCCAGCGCACGGCCCGTCCGGTCAGCCCCCAAAACCACACGGCAATCCCGAAGAGATCGCATGGCAGGATGAGCCACGCGGGAGCGGGTGCGACGCGAAGCGCGCGCCTGGAGGCGCGGTGCAAGGCGGCGCGTGCTATTGCCGCGACGAACAGCGCCACCGCGCTTTCCAGCCGCGGTGCGAGTAGGAACGCGAGCAGTGCGAGCGGCACCGGATACGTGAGGAACATACCGGCGTAGCCAAGTGGTTGCACTCCCCGAATCGTCCGATGCCAACGCAACTCGTGGTTCCACAGCGCTGCCAGACCCGAGTCCGACACGATCGTTCGCACCACGTAACGCGAGATCACGACTCGCAAACCTTGGGCCGCAACGAAATTTCCGAGCATGAAGTCGTCGGCAAGATGGGGCGCGAGTGCCTCGAAGCCGCCGATGGCAGCGAGGACCTCAGCGCGTATCGCATTCGTAGGGCCGAGGCAGTGTCGCGTCGGTCCGAAGAGTCGATTGACGAGCACCGACGGGATAAACTGCTCGTTCATAAACATCGCGCCGAGTTCCGACGATGGCGTGCCATCCGGAACGCCGGCGAAGGGACAGGTTACGACGCCGACGCCGGGTTCATGTAGTGGCGCGGTGACCGCGCGGATGTACGTGGGTGTGACCCGTGTGTCGCTGTCGGCGAGGATCAAAAGCTTGTGGCGCACGAGCCGCATCATCGAGAGCACGTTTGCGATCTTGGGATTACGCGCGCCGGGTGTTTCACCGATGTCTATCTCGATGTTCCGATCGGGAAGCGCCGCCACGACGCGCTGGGCGACGGCTAGCGCAGGATCGTCGGCGCGCGCGACGCCGAGAACCAGCTGATAAACGGGGTAGTCCTGTAAGGCAAACGAACGCAAGTTCTCCTCGAGATCGCGCTCCAGGCCATGCAGCGGCACGAGCAAACTGACCGGTGGCATGTCGTCGGCGTTGTGGGGCTCTAGCTCGCGTCCGAAGCGCGCAATACAAACGATTGCGACGGTCGCATAACCGATCGCTGCGATCGTGGCGACACCGAGGGTCGCCGCGAGGAGACGCACGAAAGTCACGTGGCGCTGTTCGCTAACCTTAGGAGGCTGCCTTGCTTTTATATACAAGGAAAGCACGGAATGAGCGAAGGCTATGGCTGGCGGTTCGCCGGCGCCGGGTGCCCCGATGAAGCCTAACTGGCTGATGATCGCCACGACCTACGTCACGCGCCAGGCGTATCTCAAGTTCGCGATCCGCGTTCGGCAGTGGGGCCGTTTGCCGGCGAAACGCGGGGCGGCGGTGCTCATTACGAATCATCAGCATATCGACGAAGGGGAAATGATTACGGCGCGAACGTTTCTTCTGCACCCGTGGAAGCCGCTGACCATGTGCAACTCCCGCCGCACGTACGAGACGGGATTCATCGCGACGGTGTGGCCCCGGAGCGTGCGGCTCACGCGCGGCCTGAATTTGAGCTGGCTTTGGGACTGCCTCGGCATTCTGCCGATCGAGAACCACCTCTTCTCACGACCGCTCATCAGCTTAGCAGAGGAGCTACGCGCCGCGCACGGTGATTTGGCGCTCGATGCGATCTTGCCGGCCGAAACGCTCGCGCCGTTAGAACTGGACGGCTGCGTACTGAGCGACCTCTGGAAACTCGCCAACTTCACGCCTGCCCACGCCTGGGTCAAAGTGGCGCGGCTGAAGCAACCCTACCGGCATGAAGTGCTCGAGAACCTGCGCAGCGTGACAAAGCGGGATATTGCGGCCATCGTGGAACGGGTGCGCGCCGGCGCGACTTTCTACATTACGCCGGAAGGCGACTTCAGTCGCGATGGCCGCATGCATCCGATGCGCAGCGGAATCATCGACGCCCTCTCGCCTTTTGCCGATCTCTGGCTCTGCGCGATCGCCTACGACCCTTTCCAGGGGCGACGGCTCTCGATGCTTTATCGCGTCGTTCCATACGTAGGCGTTGCCGATATCGGCACGTCGCTAGCCGCGGCGCGGCCGATCACGGTCTCGGCGCTCTTGGCGGCGTTTCTGCTCGACGGCCCGGAAACGTTCGGGGTCGCGGACGCGGTGCGTGCGGTGCGCGAGCGGCTCGACGCACTACCGGGTAACGTATTCGTCGACCCCGAGCTGCGCCGCGCTCCGGACGCTGCGGTCGCGAAGGCCTTTGCGGCGCTGGAAAAGCGCGGTACCCTGACTAAGGACAGCGAACGCTACCTCCTTACCACGCACCGAACCGACGCGCGGTTCCCGCACGTGCCCGACATGATTACGTTCCAGCGCAACATGCTCGACGAGACGCTGGAGTCCGCCCGGCGCCTCGCGTAGCGTAAATCCCCCCTACCTCGTTGTCACGAGCAGCGGCGCGGTGTAAAGAGTTTTGCCTCCGACGAACTGAAGCCACAAATTGTAGTCCTGCGTACTCGGAACCAGAAACTCGAGCTCGAACTCGTTGCCGATAGTTAGCCCTGGGGGCATCGGCGTCATCTGCATCATCACGCTATCGCCACAATCGTTTGCGCTTGACATATCGAGCATCGCTTCGGTCATGCCGTGCACGTGCATGTAGGCCAGATCCTTGGTGCCTATGAGGACACCGTGCGACATCACGCCAAGGTAGGGGTGCAAATCGCGCGCCGGCCGGCCATTTTTTAGAATTCGAACAGATATCTCAGCGATCTCGCCGATCGGAACCGAGGTCGGGTCGATTAGCACCGTATAAGGGCCGACCTGCACCGAGGAGCCCGCAGCGTGAACGTACCGGATCGCCGTTGGCGTCCCCGGTTCGGCCGGTACGTCGAACCGGAATACATTTCGCCCAGAACCGTGAGGCAGTCCATCCATGTAGATATGGTAGGTTTGCGCGGGTTTCGCCAAATGCAGATCGATAGTGAAGTGCCCGTTCGACAACAATGTGGGATGGACGTGCTGAAAGTCTGTGAGGTCATCTGATACGACGATCATATGCATAAGTTTTGTCATATCGATGTCGTAAGTTCGAACCGGTCGGCCGTGGGTCACTTCCCACGCATCAATGCGCAGCGCGCCTTCTGGGGTGCGGGCGGCGCGCAAGAAGGCGTTACCGGGCGCGGTCCCGGGGTACGTGATGTCTTTTCCGGGAATCACTTCGTCGGCACGGATCTGTCCCGGTGCGAGTACGGCAAGCACTAGAAACAATGCTGCGATGATATCTTTAGGTCTCATCTCGTACCTCGCAGTTCAATCTCTTTGTAAAACGTGGCGAATTACGGGATCGAGAGCAGGGAGGGAGAGGTTCAGGAAACGCCAAGGTCGACGGGAGCCCCATATCAACGTACCCTGGTTTGCTGGAAGAGGTTATCCGCCTTTCATGCCTGTCGGCCGGTCCACCCCGGGGGTGCCGAGTCAGGCTTCCCGAGAGAGTCTGATCGCTTCATACATGCTTTCATGAAAGAATAGAGCAAACATCCATCATGCAGATCTCTAATTTGACCAAGTACGCCGCCGGCGTAATGGTGTTCGCCGCTCTGCTCGCAGGTTGCAGCAGCGGCAGCAGCTCGACGCTCAGCCCCTCCTCCTCGGGAATGCAGAACGCCGTTCGTTCGGGTCACCTGCAACCGCTCAGAGTTGGCGGCCTGCTCGTCGCATCGGCGATGCTTCCTCTGGTGAAACCCATCCACGTCCCGACCGCGCTCGACAAGCACAGGAAGAGAAAACCCGACGAATACATCTCGAACTTCTATAGCAGCGATGTTCTGCAGTTCGACTATCCCAGGGGTGACGCATCGACCGGAACGATTTCCGGCGCGTCGGAATATCAAGGCGAATGCGCCCAGAATCGCAAGAAGGCTTTCTGGGTAGTCGCTTCAGGAGCGGATGAGATCGAAGAGTTCGCCTACGGCGGCCGCAGGCCGATCTCGACCCTCAGCGAGGCGGCCGGCGAGCCGGCCGCCTGCAGCATCGATGCGAAATCGGGCAACCTTGCCGTGACGATCCTGGAAAACGGCGACGTCGTGATCTTCACCGACGCCAGCGGTACCGGCACCACGGTGGCCGACGGCCTCGCCTCCTCGTTCTTCCCCACCTACGATGGTAGCGGCGACCTCTTCGTCGACGGCATCACCAAGAGCGACACCTATGGCGTCGTCGAAATGGCCTCAGGCAGCTCGAGCTTCAAGGCGGTCAGACTGCCCAACACGATCGAGTTTCCGGGTGGGATGCAGTGGGACGGCACGTACGTAACGCTGGACGACCAGGATGCTCACACGATCTACCAGTACACCTGCGCGCGCGACTCCTGCTCGCTCAAGGGTACCGTTGCACTCACCGGCTCGAGCGACTGCGTGCAGACGTGGATTACCAAGACAATCGTGTACTGCCCGGATGCCGCAAACGATAATGCCACGGTATACAAATACCCGGCTGGCGGTTCGCCCATCGCGACCCTCACGGGAAGCTTTGACCTGCCGATCGGCGCAGTCTCAATCACGAATGTCATGCGCTAACGAAGGACCCGCTGCGGAAACAGCCCACCCCGGCTCTTGCGCGCGCTCACGCGAGGCCATGGGCGACTTCTTCGTGGGCCTGGTAGGATTCGAACCTACGCGCAACCAGTTATGAGCCGGCCGCTCTACCGCTGAGCTACAGGCCCGCGTGAGCTCGGTATTCGCGAGGATGCTCGAGAGCCCTTAGAGGCTTGTCGACTCCGGATTCGTAGTGTATAATCTCCAAAAGAGGATACCGCACGATGACCGCTCTCGCCTACCCCGACACCCGCTACGCTCCCTCGGCCCTGGTGGACATCGCGTCCGCAGAGGAACGCAAGCGGCTTGGTCCGTCAGCCTTGAAAGCCTTCTTCAACATCATCGAGTGCTGGCATGTCCGCGATGAGGACGCGATGCGGCTCCTGGGGAGCATGGCGAGCAGCACCTATTACGCCATTAAGAAATCGCCGCGGCGCACGCTCGATCCCGATACGATGCTGCGGATTTCGTACTTGATCGGCATCTTCAAGGCGCTCAACATTCTCCACAGCAAGGCCCTAGCCGACCGGTGGATCGGTCTTCCAAATACGAGTCCTATCTTTCGCGGCATCGCGCCGCTGGAATACATGATTCGCGGCGGCATTCCGGCCTTTCAGGCCGTGCGCCGGCTGCTCGACGCGCGTCGTGGCGGCATCTAAACCGTTTCCGAAAACCTCGCTCGTTCGCCGGAACGACACGCATCGGTTCATTGCATCGAAGCGGGGTGAGAGCGTCCTGGGGCGTATCGCCGATTCAAACCGGCATCTCGTCGATCTCTTCACGCTCGACAATGCGACGAACGATCGTCTTCTCGTCGAAGGCGGAATTCCAGCCGGCATCGACAGTCACGAGCTCGTCTTCGGCATCCCGTATTACCGCGTCGTCAACGCCAGCTTTACGCATGCCCACCCACTAGGCAGCCGCTTCAACGGACCGGACCGCGGGGCGTGGTACTGCGGCTTCGAAATCGAAACCTCGCAGGCGGAAGTCGCCTATCACAAGAGCGTCGATCTGGCCGAGATCGGCGTGTTCGAAGACGACGTCACCTACGACGACTTCACGGCCGACTTCAGCGCGGAGTTCCACGATGCCCGAGATGCCAAGCGCTTTACACGGTACTTGAATCCGGAAAGCTACGTGGCGTCGCAAAAACTGGCGGAGGAGCTCTTAGCGATTGGATCGCTCGGAATCGTCTATCCGAGCGTGCGTCATTCCGGCGGCACGTGCATTTCCTGTTTTCGGCCGGCGCTCGTCATGAACGTAAGGAAGCAACTCACCTATCGCTTTGTGTGGGATGGCTCGCCGACGCCCGAGATCGCGCTAGCGTAGAAAAACCTTGGCGCCGGCGTAGCGCGCAGCAGAGCCGAGCTGTTCCTCGATCGCCATGAGTCGATTATATTTCGCCGTGCGATCGCTGCGTGAAAGCGAGCCGGTTTTGATTTGACCGGCCTCGGTGGCGACGGCGAGGTCCGCGATCGTCGTGTCTTCGGTCTCACCTGATCGATGAGAGATGACGACGCCATAGCCGGCCCGCTGCGCCGTTGCGATGCAATCCAAGGTTTCGGTGAGGGTTCCGATTTGGTTCAGTTTGATCAGAATCGCGTTGGCGACGCCTTCGCTAATCCCGCGCTCGAGAAAGCGGACGTTGGTTACGAAGAGATCGTCGCCGATGAGCTGGACGCGGTCGCCGAGCGCAGCGGTGAGCTTTTGCCAACCCGTCCAATCGCTTTCCGCAAGGCCGTCTTCGATCGCGACGATGGGGTAGCGGTCGCAGAGTTCGGTGTAGAGCGCGATCATGTCGTCGACGCTCGCCGCGCGGTCGCGCGTGAGCGGGTAGTACTTGCCGTCCTCGAAAAACTCGCTCGAGGCAGGATCGAGCGCAATTGCGACGCCGCTACCGGGCTCGTACCCGGCGCGCTGGATCCCGGCGACGATCAGGTCGAGCGCCTGCTGCGGCGTCTCGAGCGGTGGCGCGTAGCCCCCCTCGTCACCCACGAGTGTCGACAGACCGCGTTCGTGCAAAATCCGGCCGATCGCGTGAAAAACTTCCGAACCATAACGCACGGCTTCGGCTTCGCTCTCCGCTCCGAGCGGAACGATCATACACTCCTGAAACTCCAGCGCACCCTCCGCGTGCTTGCCGCCGTTGATCACGTTCATCATCGGAACCGGAAGCGTTGCCGCGGCGGGTCCGCCGAGATACCGGAAGAGCGGCATCGATAGACTGGCCGACGCGGCGCGCGCGACCGCGAGCGAAACGCCGAGCAGTGCGTTGGCACCCAGCTGCGACTTGTTCGGCGAACCGTCGAGCTCGATCAGCTTCTGGTCGATCTCGCGCTGCGCGGTTGCATCCAAACCTTCGATGGCCGGACCGATCAGATCGTTGACCGCCATTACCGCATTGCGTACGCCCTTACCGTTATACCGTTGCGCGTCACCGTCGCGCAGTTCGACGGCCTCGTTCGCTCCGGTCGACGCGCCCGACGGCACCATCGCCTCCTCGACCACGCCGAAATTCGTGGCGACCGCCACCGCGACCGTGGGATTACCGCGGGAATCGAGCACTTCGCGCGCGTGGACCCCTTCGATTGACGGATTACCGCCGCCGCGCAGCGACTCGAGCGTCACGCTTATTCCGTGATCCAGCGTTCGAGGTCGTGACGCCGCGAAACGAAATCCTTGTCTTCGAAGAAAATTGCCAACTCGCGATCGGCGCTCGCGGCGCTGTCGCTGCCGTGAACGAGATTGCGGCCAATCGTCTGCGCGAGATCGGCTCGGATCGACCCCGGCGCGGCAGCCAGCGGATCGGTCGCGCCGATCATTTGACGGCAACCGTCGATCGCGCGCTCGCCCGAAACCGCGATCGCGACGAGCGGGCCGTTCGTGATGAAATCGACCAAATCGTTGAAGAACGGCTTGCTGCGGTGTTCGGTGTAGTGCTCGCGCGCGCGATCGCCGTCGAGTTGCATCAGCTTCATTGCCGTTATCACATAGCCGCGTCGCTCGATGCGCGCCGTGATTTCGCCGACGAGCCCGCGCGAGACCGCATCGGGTTTGCAGAGGATGAGCGTACGTTCGATTGCCATAGAAGCGCGATACGGCGCGTAGGTGGCTCGCTCATGCTTCCCCGCAGCGGATAACGACCGCAAGCGCCCAATCACCCAGAAATGCCATATCGGAACGTGGCTGCGCAGCTAGCGGACGGTCCGTTTGCCTCAATCGAGTACCGCGAAGAGACCGGAAGCACGAATGCGGATGCGGCGGAGCTGCTCGGCGACGAGCGATTCGGCGGGCACACGATCGTCGCGGAGTTCCAGCGCCACGGGGCCGGGCGCAAGGGGCGATCGTGGCACGCAATGCCGGGGACGGCGCTGCTCATCAGCACGATCCTGCCGCGAAGCATCGGTGTCGACCGGGTCTGGCTCGTGCCGTTCTGGGTCGCGCTCGCGGTACGAGCGGGGCTTCGCGCCTGCGGGGTCGTCACGACGCTGCAGTGGCCGAACGATCTGCTGCTGCGCGATCGCAAGCTGGCCGGCATTCTCTGCCAATCGCGCGTGACTGCCGCAACGGCACGCGTCGCCTGCGGTGTCGGCATCAACGTGCACCGCTTAGCGGGCGCCGGAACCATCATCGAGCCGGCTCCTGCGTTCTGCGACGAGGCCGCGCCGGTCGATCGCGCCGCGCTGCTCGTAGCGATCCTTCGCACCTACGATGCAACGCTCGCAGCGCTCGACGATGCCGAGGGCATCATGCGCGACTGGGAAGCGGCCGCCCAGATCCCCGGACGGCGTTACCGAATCGCGAAGGACAACGCACGAGAGCCCTTCGAGGCAATCGCGCAGTCGCTCGCCGAGGGCGGCGGCTTATGCGTCGTCCGCGACGACGGAACCAGCGAAAAGGTTGAGATGGCCGACGCGCGAGTTTTGCGTTAAGAGCTGCGGGCGCGGGCGAGACGGTGGTCGCAAATCTCGCAGAAGTGCGGCATCTTATTATCCGTTTCGAAGATCGAGTTGGAGTAGTACATCGCGCAACGGGCGTTATAGCAGTGCTTGAGCCCGAAGGTGTGGCCGAGCTCGTGAACGCACTCTTTGAGCGTTCGCTGGAAAAGCATGTTGAAATCGCTCGGTTCTCCGTAAAAATCCGAGCGAAGCCGGTGGACGGAGACGACCGCGACGGACTGCGCTTCATCGGCATCGCCGAAGACGAATCGGTGCGAGGTCTTGTACAGGTCGAAATCGGTGATGGCCAGCACGGCGGCTCCGGGCTTCGGATGCGCCCGCTGCACCTTCGCGATCAGCGTGGAGACGAAAAGCTGACCGCGCGTCGCATTGAGCGTGCTGCGCGGAACGACGAGCGATCGTTCGACGCGAGCGCCGGCGATGAAACGTTCCTCAAGGCAGGGGGCGAGACGATCCAAGAACACGTGGTCGACGGTGTTGATCGGCACGATTCGGATATCGCAATCCATCTCGGGTGGCTAGGATTCTCGATAAAAATCTAGGTGACCTGCGTCGCGGCCGTCGAAGTCGTCGCGGTGATCGTTGGAATCGGCCTCGACGTGGCCAACGTCGTGCGTTATCGCTTCGACGAGCGCGAACTCGCGTGGTTCGCGCGCAAGGTCTATACCGAGAGCGAAATGGCGTACGCCATGCGCAAGCGTAACTGGCCGGAGCGCCTCGCGGGGTTCTTCGCCGCCAAGGAGGCGACGCGCAAAGCCTTCGGGCACGCGATTCCCTGGCGCAGCGTCGCGGTCGGGCACGAGCGCAGCGGCAAACCCGTCATCGAACTGCTCGGTTGGGCCGAACGCCTGACGCGCGACCGCGGCGTGCGCACGATCCATCTCACGATTACGCATAGCGCCGAGGTCGCTGCCGCCGTCGTGATTCTAGAATCATGACCTACGTCCTAACACCCGAGCAGATGCGCGCCGTCGATGCCGCGGCCGTCGAGCACGTTGGAGCGAACAAGCTGATGCGTAACGCCGGGCGTAGGATTGCGAAGCGCTTAAGAACGATGGCGAAACCCGGCTCGAGAATCGTCGCCTTCGCAGGCCCGGGCAATAACGGCGGCGACGCATTCGCGGCACTTTCGGAACTCGCGCGAGAGTACGACTGCACCGTGGCCGCCGATCCTGCGGCGCTGGGATCGCAGGCGCGCGACGTGGCTCGCACTCGGGCGAAAAAGGCGGGAGTGTCAATCGTAGCGCTGCCCGCGGACGAACGCGAAGCGCGCGCGCTGCTCGAGAACGCCATCGGCGTGGACGGAATGTTTGGAACGGGCGCGCGGTTACCGCTTCCGGAGGAATATCGCCATCTCGCGCGCGCCCTCGATGCGCGAGAACGCGCGGTGCTGGCGATCGATATCCCGAGCGGCACCGACGCGCTGACCGGCGCGGTGAGCGACGACGCGGTGCGTGCGACGCTCACGGTGACGCTCGCCGCCGCGAAACCCGGCCTCTTGCTGGAGCCGGCGCGCGAGTACGTGGGCGAACTGTGGTGCGCGGAGATCGGTATCGACGAGGCGCTGCTCGCCGCGCAACCGCGTATGTTCGCTACGCTCGATAACGCGGAATTCATGAAGCTCCTGCCGCGGCGCGCGGCCGATACCGACAAGCGCGCAGCCGGTGCGCCGCTGATCGTCGCCGGGTCGACGCAGTTTCCCGGCGCGGCAGTCCTTTGCGCTCGAGGGGCGGCGCGCGCCGGCGCGGGCTACGTTACCGTCGCCACTTCCAGCTCTGCCGCCGGCGCCTTGCGCGCGCATCTCGTCGAGCAAGTCGTCGTTGCACTTTCCGACGACGCACAGCCCGATGCGGTCGCGCAGGAGTTGCTCGAAATCTCGAAACGCAACGGCGCCGTCGCGATCGGCCCTGGGTTGGGGCTCGACGACCGCACCGGCGACGTCGTTCGGCTTTTCCTCGAAGCCAACCGTTTGCCGGTCGTCGTTGATGCAAGCGCTCTCTTCCATTTGAGCAAACACCTCGATCTGCTGCGCGGCAGGCCGAGCGTCGTAACGCCGCACGCCGGCGAGTTTGCACGGCTCTCGGGACGCGGAACGGTCGCGCCGGGCACGCGCGTCGAGCGAATTCGCGAGTTCGTCGATCGCACGGGCATCACGACGCTTCTCAAAGGCTCCGATACGCTGATCTACGACGGCACCACCGTCCACATCAATCCGACCGGCACGAGTGCGCTCGCGACGGCGGGGACCGGCGACGTGCTCAGCGGCATCATCGCTACCCTTCTTGCACAGGGCCTCTCACCCGTTGACGCCGCACGAGCCGGCGCGTATTGGCACGGTTTGGCGGGGCAACACGCCGCGGAAAAACGCCGAGTCGGTGTCATCGCGGGCGACGTGGCCGACGCGCTCGGCGAAGCGCTTCCAGTAGGCTCAGGGCGACGCTAAGGAACAAGCGGCGATCAGGGGAGCGACGAACTCGCGCACCCGCGTGACCGCTTCTTGCGCGCGCGAGCCCGCATAGGCATCGATCAGCGCACTGCCGACGACGACCCCATCGGCCAGCGTTCCAACGCTGCGCACGTCCTGCGGGCGGCTCAACCCAAAGCCGACGGCGAGCGGTTTGTCCGTCAATTCGCGCAATGAGGCCAGCTGACGGCGCAGCGGAGCAAAATCCAGAGGATTGCCGGCGCCCGTTACGCCCAGCCGGGAAACGACGTAAACGAAGCCCGTCACCGCATCCACGATCCGCGCCGCGCGCTCGTGCGGCGTGGAGGGCGCGACGAGCAGCGGCATCGCCAATCCCTGCGCCTGCAGCGCAGCACGCAGCTCCGCGCTCTCCTCCAGGGCGACATCGGGAACGATCGCGCCGGCGACGCCGGCTGCCGCGGTCTCGCGCGCGAATCGCTCGACGCCGAACTGATAGACCGGATTGTAGTAGGTAAAAACTACGATCGGGGCGCAACGCTCGTGGCAGCGCCCTGCGAGCGCAAGTACGTCCCGGAGATGCGTCGCGCTGCGCAGCGCGCGTTGGCCGGCTGCGGCAACCGTCGGCCCGTCGGCGAGCGGATCGCTATATGGCACTCCCAACTCGATGACGTCCGCGCCGGCGCCGCTCAATGCTAGCAGAATGGCTTCGGTCGTTTCGAGATCGGGATCCCCCGCCATCACGTATGGTATGAACGCCATGCGCTTCTCGCCGCGCGCGCGCGCGAAGGCATCGTCTAACATCGCCCGATGTCTTTGTCGCCCCGGCCGCTGAGATTCACCAAGATCAAATCGTCCGCGTCGCGCTGGGCCGCGAGTATGCGCGCGAAGGCGATCGCGTGCGCGCTCTCCAGCGCCGGAAGGATTCCCTCGCAGCGCGCAAAGGCGTGGAAGGCCTCGACGGCTTGCGCGTCGGTGATATCGACGTACCTGGCGCGGCCGCTCTCTTTCAAGAACGCGTGTTCCGGACCGACGCCGGGATAATCGAGGCCGGCGCTGATCGAGTGCGTCTCGCGAACTTGGCCTTCCGCGCTCTGCAGCAAATAAGAACGCGAGCCGTGCAGCACGCCGATTCTGCCGGCGCGCAACGATGCGGCGTGCTCGTCGCCGTCCACTCCTTTGCCGCCCGCCTCCACGCCCCAGAGTTTCACCTCGCGATCCTCGACGAATCCGGAGAAGATGCCCATCGCGTTACTGCCCCCGCCGACGCAGGCGATTACATCGCTGGGTAAACGTCGGTAGCGCTCCAGGGTTTGGCGCCTCGCTTCGATGCCGATGACCTTTTGGAACTCTCGCACCATAAACGGATACGGGTGCGCGCCGACCACGCTGCCGATCACGTAGAACGTATCCTCGACGCGTTGCGCCCAGACCCGAAAAGCTTCGTTCGTCGCGTCTTTGAGCGTCTGCGTTCCGCTAGTGACGGCGTGCACTTGCGCGCCGAGCAGTCGCATCACGTCGACATTGAGCGCCTGCCGCTCGATATCGCGCGCGCCCATATAGACGTCGACCGGCAGGCCGAGCTTCGCCCCGACCGTGGCGGTTGCGACGCCGTGCTGTCCCGCACCGGTCTCCGCGAGCAGCCGGCGTTTGCCCATTCGTCGCGCAAGCAATGCCTGACCGACGGTGTTGTTGATTTTGTGTGCTCCCGTATGATTGGTGTCTTCGCGCTTCATCACGAGCGGCACGGACGAAACGTCCGCGGCGTACCGCTCGCAGCGGTAGATCGGCGAGGGGCGACCGACGAAATCCCGCAGCACTGCATGGTACTGCGCCCAAAAAGCGGGATCGGCAAACGCTGCCGTCATCGCTCGCTCAAGCTCGTCGAGTGCAGCGATCAAGACTTCGGGAACGTAGCGTCCGCCGAAGTCGCCGAAGTAGCCGCGCGGGTCGGGTGCGCTCACGCGCCGCGCACGGCTCGCACGAATTCCCGCATCTTGGCCGGATCCTTTCGGCCGCCGCTCTCGATGCCGGTGCGTACGTCGACGCCGAACGGGTGCGCGCGTTGCACGCACTCGGCCACGTTTTCGGGCGACAGACCTCCCGCAATGACGACGCGCCGCTTGGCGACGATCGGAACGATCTGATTCCAGTCGAACGTACGCCCGGTGCCTCCTGCCATTCCGTCCTGGCGCGCGTCAAAGAGCACGACGGCCGCCGGAAAGCGTTCGCAGCGCTCTTCGACCAGGGTCGTACGGTCGTCGATGTGGATCGCCTTGATCGCATGGTCGCCGTAGCGTCCGACGAACTCCGCCGTCTCGTCTCCGGAGAATTGGAGGAACGCGCTCGGAAAGAGCTCGCGCACGGCATCCACATCCGAGTCCGCCGGATTCACGAAGACCGCAACCGGCGCAATCGTGGTGGGCGCCCGGCGCGCGATCTCTTGCGCAGCCTCAAATGAAATGCGCCGCGGCGACGGCGCGAAGATCATCCCGAATGCGTCGGCTCCTGCCTCGGCCGCCATCGCGACGTCGCCGAGCGACGTGCACCCGCAAAACTTGATCCACGCGTCAGCCATGGGAGCCGATCTTCTTCGCGCGCTCGAAGATTTGCCATGCTGCGCCGCTGCGCAGGAGCGCTCGGGAGCGTTCGAATGCGGCCGGGAGCTCGCTTTCGACGCCCACGACGTAGAGAACGACGGCCGCATTGAGCGCCACGACGTCGGCCGCCGCACTCCGGCCGCCGTGCAAAATTTCCACGAAGGCATCGCGGCAGATGCCGACCGAACCGCCGACCGGCGTGCGCAAATCCCCGGCGATGCCGAACTCAGACGGCTCGAGGCGCCACAACCGCGCCCCCTCCTCGTCGAACGAATAGATGAGGGTCGGCGCATCGCCGGCAACTTCATCGAGTCCGCTGCAGCCGTGCACGACCGCACCACGGCGCGCGCCCAGCGCGCGCAGTGCGGGACCGACGCGTTCGACGAGCTCTTCCCGTGCGACCCCGACGATTTGGTGCGTAGCGCGCGCGGGATTGGTCAGCGGGCCCAAGAGGTTGAAGATCGTTCGCACGCCGAGCTCCCGGCGAATGCTTGCGGCGTTGCGCATCGCCGGATGGTAGTAGGGCGCGAACATGAAGGTGAAGCCGCACTCACGCAGCATCCTCCCAGCGAGTTCCGGCGAAACCTCGATCGGGAATCCCGCCGACTCCAGGACGTCGGCGCTGCCGCAGGCGCTCGATGCCGCGCGATTGCCGTGCTTGGCGACGGGAATCCCCGCCGCGGCAACGACCAGCGCAGCCATCGTCGAGATATTGATGGTGTTGGCATGATCGCCGCCCGTACCGACGACGTCGACCACCATCGGCAAACCGTGCTCGACGTGCAGACTGCGCTCGCGCATCGCGCGCGCGGCGCCCACGATCTCGTCCACGCTCTCGCCTTTGAAAGCGAGAGCCGTCAGCAGCGCCGCGGCCTGCACGGGCGTAAAGCTTGCGTCCATGATCTCGCCGACGAACGCGGCCGCCTCGTCGGCGGCGAGGTCTTCGCCGCCGAGCACGCGCCGCAGTAACGGTGCAAACTCCATTAACGTGAGTGCCCGGTCATCCTTCGACAGGCTCAGGATGACAATCGACAGGGCCTGTCCTGAGCGAGCGACGTGAGCCGAAGGGCTCAGGATGACATTCGACAGGGCCTGTCCTGAGCGAGCGACGCGAGCCGAAGGGCTCAGGATGACAATCGACGGACTCAGGATGACAGAGGGAGAGAAAGTTTTCGACGATTTGTTCGCCGCTTTCGCTGAGCACCGACTCGGGATGAAACTGGACGCCGTGAACCGGGCGCTCCCGGTGCGCGACACCTTGAACGACGCCGTCTTCGCTGCGCGCGTTGACCCGCAGGACTTCGGGAATTGTCGACGGCTCCAAGCAGAGCGAATGGTATCGTGTTGCCGTCAACGGCGAGGGGAGGCCCGCGAAGAGCCCGCTGCCGTCGTGATCGACCCGCGAGGTCTTGCCGTGCATCTGACGCGGCGCGTGCGTCACGGTCGCACCCGCGACTTCACCGATCGCCTGCAGACCCAGACAGACGCCCAGAACCGGCACTCCTCGTTCGATTGCCGCGCGCAGCACGGCCATCATCTGCGGCGCGTGCTCGGGACGACCCGGCCCCGGGCCCACGACCAGCGCGTCATAACGGTCGAGAATTCCAGGCTCGAGTCGTGGATCGTCGTTGAGCAGCACGTCGGGCGCGGCGCCGCGCGACGCCAGCAGGTGCACTACGTTGTAACTGAAGCTGTCGAAATTATCGACGAAGAGCACTCGGGGCGCGCGCGTCACGGCTGCGTTCCGAGCACCGCGCGCGCGATGCGCGTCTTGTGTAACACCTCTTCGTACTCGGCGACGGCTTCCGAGTCGGCAACGATGCCGGCCGAGGCCTGCCACCACGCGTGCCGATTGTGTACGTGGATGCTGCGCAACGTGATGCACGAGTCGAAATCGCCACCGAAGGACCAGCGGCCGATGCTCCCGGAGTAAAAGCCGCGCGTCACCGGTTCCAGGCCGTCGATGAGCTGCATCGCACGCAGCTTCGGCGTCCCGGTCACCGTGCCCGCGGGAAAGCCCGCGCGGAAGAGGTCGAGCGCGTCGCAGTTGGCGCGAAGCTCACCGACGACGTTGGAAACGATGTGCATGACGTGGCTGTACCGCTCGATCTGCAGCAGCTCGTCGACCCTAACGCTTCCGTACTCGCAGACCGAGCCGAGATCGTTGCGCCCGAGATCGACGAGCATCACGTGCTCGGCGAGCTCCTTTTCGTTGGCGAGCAGCTCGTCGGCAATGCGAGCATCGTCGTCATCGTCGCGTCCGCGCGAACGCGTGCCGGCCAACGGGCGCAGTCGCGCTCGGCGCCCTTCCAAGCGCACGAGAAACTCGGGCGACGCGCCGAGCAGCTGCCCGAACTCCGTGTCGACGTAGAACATATAGGGCGATGGATTGTAACGCCGCAGGGCACGGTAGAGATCGAAGGCTTCGCCCTCGAGCGCGGCGCCGAAGCGGATTCCCAGCTGGAGTTGATAGACATCGCCTTCGAAGATTCGCCGCTTCACCTCCGCGACCAGTTCGAGGTAGCGTTCGCGATCCAGCGACGCAGAGATTGGCCCCGTCGCGCGCAACGGTTCCGGAAACGATGGCTTTGCCGCGAGCAACCGCTCGACGTAGCCGTCGATCCGGCGCTCGAGCGCATCGGGATCGTTGCCGCTCGTCCAGATCGTGAGCAGATCGGTGAAGTGATCGAAGATCAGCCACGTCGCCGGAACCGCAACGTAGGCTGCCGGCATCGCCGGTTCCGAGGGTATCCTGGCGGGCAAACGCGCATCGGGCCGCGCCGCATCGTACGAAAACGCGAGCAGGGCCCCTCCGAGTGCGCCGCCGGGCGTCGCAATGCGATGCTCCGTAACGAAGGCGCGTACGCGTGGATAGAGTTCGGCATCGGCTTCAAACTCGGCCGCCGCAACGTAGTCGATACCGATGAAGGAGTAGCGCGAAATGCGCCCCCCGCTCTCCACGCTTTCCAGCAGGCACGAAGCTTCCGGGTTCGCGAGGGCGCGATAGGCACCGATCGGCGTCAAGACGTCGGCCGGCACGACGCGGACCGCAGTGTTGGTCATCCGAGAAGCGCTTGTAGGCCGGATTCGTCGAGGATGTCGATCCCGAGCTGCTCCGCCTTAGTCAGTTTGCTCCCGGGTTCGCTGCCCGCTACGACGTAGTCGGTCTTCTTGCTCACCGAGGCGGTAACTTTGCCGCCCGCAGCCACGATCAACTCCGCCGCCGCCTCACGCGTAAGGCTCGGCAACGTTCCGGTCAGCACAAAGGTCTTGCCGCTCAACGCTCCAGCAGTCTTAACGCGCTTGGGCGCGCTCATGACGACGCCGGCCTCGCGCAAGCGCTCGATCATCTCGCGGTTGGGCTGCTGTTTGAAGAAGAGCGCGACGCTGCGCGCCACCTCGGGCCCGATGCCATCACTGCGTTGCAGCTCCGCTTCATCGGCTGCGGCGATCGCGTCGATCGTCCCGAAATCGTCCACCAAAATCTGTGCCGTCTGCGTCCCGACGAAACGGATGCCGAAACCGTAGAGCAGCCGTGCCGGCCCGCGCTGCTTCGACGCCTCGATGTTGCGCAAGAGGTTCTCGATGCTCTTCTTTCCCATCCGGGGAACGTCTGCAAGCGCCGATTCGTTTAGCTTATAGGTGTCGGCGATGTAACGCACCAGCTTGAGCTCGGTCAACTGCTGCGCCATAACGTCGCCGATACCCTCAATGTCCATCGCCCCGCGCGAGGCAAAATGGCGCAGGCGCTCGTAGGCTTGCGCCGGGCAGGCCGCATTGGTGCAACGGGACATCGCTTCGTCCGGGGGATGATCGACGTCGGAGCCGCAGACGGGGCATCGCTGCGGCATTTTGAACTTGCGCTCGCGTCCGGTGCGTTCCGAGAGTATCGGGCCGACGACGCGGGGTATCACGTCGCCGGCGCGCGTCACGAGCACCGTGTCGCCGATGCGGATGTCGTTATTTTTGATGTAGTCGACGTTGTGCAGCGTCGCGCTCTTGACCGTGACGCCTCCGATCTGCACGGGGGTCAGGACGGCGCTGGGGTTGAGCGTTCCGGTGCGTCCGACGGTGATCGCGATATCGATAAGCTTGGTGCGCGCTTCGCGCGGTTTGAATTTGAAGGCAATCGCCCAGCGCGGATCGCGCGCGACGACGCCTAGGCGCTCCTGCTGCGCGAAATCGTTCACCTTGATCACCACACCGTCGATCTCGTAGTCGAATGAGTCGCGTCTCCTCTCGGAGTTCGTACAATACTCGACGACTTCATCGAGCGTCGCAGCCCGGTGGACGTGTGGATTGACGGGGAATCCAAGAGTTCGCAACCGCGCAAGTGCATCCCACTGCGTCTTTGGCGCCGATCGATCTCCCTCGTCGACCGCGAGCTGATAGGCAAAAAACGAGAGCCGGCGCTTTGCCGTGAGCGCCGGATCGAGTTGGCGCACGCCGCCCGACGCAGCGTTGCGCGGATTCGCAAATGCCGCCAAGCCCTCGCGTTCGCGCTCGGTATTGAGTCGCTCGAAATCGCTTTTGCGTAAATAGACCTCACCGCGCACTTCAAACCCTGTCATTCCGAGCTTAGCCTGCCCTGAGCTTGTCGAAGGGTCGAAGGACGTCGAGCGCAGGCGCAAGGGAATCGTCTTGATCGTTCGCAGATTCGCAGTTACGTCTTCGCCGACGCGCCCGTCGCCGCGCGTCCCGCCGCGCGTCAGCGAGCCGTCGCGGTAATCGAGTGCGATCGCGAGACCGTCGATCTTGAGCTCGCAGACGTACTCGACGCCGGCACCGGCGAGCTTACGGGCGCGCTCGTCAAACGCGCGCAACTCGTCGACCGAAACGGCATTGGCTAAGCTGAGCATCGGACGCGCGTGCGCGTACGGCGCGAAGCGTTGCGAGGCGGCTGCGCCGACGCGCTGGGTCGGCGAATCGGGCGTCTGCAGCTCGGGGCGCTTGCGTTCGAGCTCGACGAGTTCGCGCAGGAGCGCATCGAACTCCGCATCGGTTATCTGCGGATCGTCGAGTGCGTAGTAGCGGTAGTTGGCTTCTTCGATCTGCGCGCGCAGCTCGTCCGCCCGAGCGGCCAGACTGGTCATCCTGCCTCATTGTTCGGTGACGCCGGAGCATCCTCGGGCCTACCGGCAGCACATTGTCATCGCAGCAAGTTCGTACACTTTCGATTTTGGGGACCTGAAAGGAGACCCGAGCAGCGTACTCCAATCCACGCGACAGTGTAGTCAAAACGTACTCGGATTGATGGGGTACATGATTTTGCGTTCGACTCGACTAGTACGCCTTTCCGTACTTCTCTTAGGGCTCAGCGCGTGTGCCGGCGGCGGCGTAGGCACTGGACCGCCGGCCGCCCTCGCCCCACGCAGCGGCGAGGCATCGTGGATGGCTCGCGATATCGGAACGCAGTCCCTTCTCTACGTGTCGAATCGGAAAGACGGCAGCGTCTTTGTTTATTCCTACCCGCAAGGCAGGTTAAACGGCTCGCTCCTCGATGTACGAGCCAGCGGTCTATGCGCGGACGCAA
The DNA here is from genome assembly GCA_035571115.1 of Candidatus Acidiferrum sp. Classification (GTDB taxonomy): domain Bacteria; phylum Vulcanimicrobiota; class Vulcanimicrobiia; order Vulcanimicrobiales; family Vulcanimicrobiaceae; genus Cybelea. Next base: position 47,120 of record DATMKR010000078.1, read on the forward strand.
ACGGAAACGTCTTTATTCCGCAAGGCAACGAGATACTCGAATACGCCCACGGCGGCACGGAGCCAATCGCGACATTGCGTAACCCGCTCGGGGGCGCCGTGCAACTCTGCGCGGTCGATCCGGCGAGCGGAAACCTCGCCGTTTCGGGAGGCATGTCCCGCGCGTATGGTCTCGCCGTCTATACGAACGCGAGCGGCAGCCCCCGAACGTACCGCAGCCCCGACGGTGACGCATATCGGTCGCTGACGTACGACAATCTGGGAAATCTCTTCGTTGTGACGGCTCCCGGCAGTTCCGATCGCGGTGCCGGCCTGATCGAGTTGCCGAAGGGCGATTCGCGAGTGGAACGCATCGGCTGGAACGGAATGAGTCCGTCGCATCTCGGCGCGATTCAATGGGACGGTCGGTATCTCGCGATAGCAACGCAAGAAAGCGGCTCTCGCTCGATAACGATCACTCGATACCGCGTCAAGGGCGCCCAAGCCACCTCGGTGGGTCAGATCGCGTTCGCAGGCGCCGGAAGCCCCCTGCAGTTCTCGATCCACGGCGGCCAGGCCATTCTGCCCAACCCCGGCGCTACGGGCTCTGCCGGCGCTATTGCGCTCTACGGTTATCCCGGGGGCGATGGCCCTAGACAGAGCGTCGAAGAGGATCGCCAACCGCAGGCCGCAGTCGTGAGCGCGGGGCGTGCCGGCAAAATCGCGGTTACCACGTACCACTACGATAATATGCGAACAGGCTGGGACGATAAAGAGTCGTCGCTGACCTATGGAAATGTCAACAACTCATCGTTCGGCCTGTTGCATACGGTGACGCTCAACGACCAAGTAGATACGCAGCCCCTCCTGGTTCCGGATGAAACGACGACGACCGGCAGCGATCCTGGGAAGCACGACGTGGTGTACGTCACGACCGAAAGCAACACGGTCTATGCGATCGACGCATCGAGCGGCGCGGTTCTCTTCCAACAGAGCCTGGGAAGCCCCGTGCCTACGCCTTTGGGCTGTAACAACAACGGGCCGAACGTCGGAATCGACGGGACACCGGTCATCGACCGCAATGCCAACGCAATGTATGTCATCGCGTACACGTTGCAGACGAGTAACGAACCGGTCTACTACATCCACGAACTCAGTCTCGCCAATCTGACGGACATGGTGCCGCCCGTTCTGGTCTCGGCTTCGCACGACTTGACCACTGGGGCCCCTTTCACGTTCAATGCGACCTATCAGCGACAACGGCCCGCGCTCCTCGAGTCGAGCGGGAACATCTACGCGGGGTTTGGCAGTTTCTGCGACTTCGCGGGATCGAATTCGCGTGGCTGGGTGCTCGGCTGGCAGGCCGGCTCATTAACGCCGCTCGGCGCCAACGAGCTCCCCGATACGCTGGCCACCTCGCCGAACGATTTCTTTCTGTCGTCGATCTGGATGGCGGGTTACGGCATCGCGGCCGATGCGGCCGGTAACCTATACTTCGTTACCGGCAACTCCGATCCGTCGGGGACGTCGTATAACAGCGTTGCGAATATTTCGGAGACCGCCGCCAAGGTTAGTCCGGACTTAACGCAGCTCCTCAGCTTCTTCACGCCGAGCGACGTGGGCAACCTCGATCAGGGCGATGTTGACTTTGGGTCGGGTGGCATGTTGCTGCTGCCGCAGAAGGGTTCGCAGCCGCCGCTCGCCGCTGCAGCAGGCAAAGAGGGCACGCTGTTTCTGATGAATCGGAACCACATGGGCGGCTACTCGCGGCGCCGCAACCACGTCGTCGACTCGGTGAACATCGGCGGGTGCTGGTGCGGCCCATCATACTTCGATGCTGCGAGCGACTCGGTTCCGCGCCTCGTCACCAGCGGCGGAAATACTCTCACCGTCTGGAAAGTTCCAAAGTCACACCGGGTCAAGTTGGTTGAAGCAGGATCGTCGTACTACTTACCCGGTGGGCAAGATCCCGGTTTCTTCACCGCCGTCTCATCGAATGGAAGGAAGCCGGGTGCAATCATCTGGGCTCTCGCGCGACCGGAATCGGTACCCGGAAACGTCACCCTGTTTGCGTTTGAATCCGAACCCTCCACCAGCGGGTACTCGCTCCAAGCGCTCTACCAAGCGCCGGCGGGTGTATGGGATTCAAGCGGCGGAGACGCAAACCTAGTCCCGGTCGTAGCGAACGGCAAGGTGTACGTTGCGAGCTACGAGCAGCTCGACATCTTCGGGCTCCTCGGTTCTAACGCAAAGGCAGTAACGCCGGCGGTTCCAGTTGTTAAGGCCCCCCGTGCTAACGCCGGCGCTGGGCACGAGGTTACCGGGGTGCTGGTCGCCGTCAAGGGCTCACAACTTACGCTGCGTACGCGCACCGGGCGCCTCGTTCGCGTCGACGACGCGGACGCCGTTCGCCGCCAACGCAGCGTCGATTTGCTCGTCGGCGAGCCTCTCGGTGCGACGGGAAATCGCGACGCCGCCGGCATCCTGCACGCCGAGGTAATCGTGCGCGCGAAACGTTCGCCGACGACGTGGCCGCCCGATCGCTAAGCGGCAGATTGAAATATCTGCTCTTTTTGGCGTGCGTGCTGGTCAGCACCACGCCCGCTTTTGCTCAGCAACCTCCGTCACCAACGGCCTCTCAGATCGAGCTGCCGAGGCCCGATCCTTTTTGTGCGATTCACGTCGTAGCCGTCCCCTGGGACCAAGCCTCAAGCTCGCCTTCAAGCAATGTCGCAGACAGCATCGTCCTTTCCCTCTCTTCCATGTCGGGATCTGAAGTTGACGCTCACGTAAAGTTGATTTCCGAAACCGATGCGTACGACGTGGCGCTCACGGGCCTCGCGTTGAATGGCACACCATCTGCCCACTCTACAGCGGCGATTTTTGTGACGTTGCCGAAGCCGACCGAGCTGCGTTACGCATATGTGGACTCCTATCGGCTCGATGGAGCGCCGGAAAAGAGTTGCGCTACCGAACCGTTCGACCTGCGCGCATGGGAGAATTTGCGCCAGCCTCCGCCCGCCCAAGCACCCGCGTGGCCACGGTTTGCCGCCGTTCTCAGTGGCCCGCTGCCGGCACTCCCCTGTGGTAAATCCTTCACCGACGCGCGAGTGACGCACGCGTTTCAACCGCCGGGTGTCAACGTTCGGAAAACCTACACAGTACAGGTCGGCGTCTTCATCGACTCCGAAGGACGTCCCGTCGACACGTGGATTTACAAGTCGAGCGGAATGGACAACGCGGACGCTTTGGCCAGAGACAGCGCACTTTTGTCACAATACGCGCCCGCCACGTTTCTTTGCACGCCGATTGTCAGCGAGTACCTGTTTCGCGTCGATTTTGCTCCGTAGCGGGAGCTAAGCCTCGACGGCGACTCGACCAGTCTCCGCGAGGTCCTGGAGCACCAGCAGGTTCTCTTGTTCGATGCGATCGAGCTCCCCGGCGTCGGGACGATGATGTCCGACGGCCCGCTGATCGCGAAGCACCGGAACGAGGTAGGCGCCCGTAAACGACAGCTCGTTCTGCGCAACCTCTTCGGGTGTACCGGTCGCGACGACGGTTCCTCCGCGATCGCCGCCTTCGGGGCCGAGATCGATCAGATAGTCGGCGGTCTTGATGACATCGAGATTGTGCTCGATCACGAGTACGGTGTTACCCAACGTAACCAACCGTTCGAGCACCTCGAGAAGCTTATGGATGTCGGCGAAGTGCAATCCGGTCGTCGGTTCGTCGAGCACGTAGAACGTGCGGCCGGTCGACCGCCGCGAGAGCTCCGTGGCGAGTTTGACGCGCTGAGCTTCGCCGCCGGAGAGCGTGGTCGCCGGCTGGCCCATCTTGATGTAGCCGAGCCCGACGTCGCAGATCGTGCGCAGCTTATTGTGCACGCGCGGAATGCTGGCGAAGAACTCGTTGGCTTCGTCGACGCGCATCTCCAGTACGTCGGAGATCGTCTTCCCTTTATACCTTACCTCGAGCGTCTGCGCGTTATAGCGACGTCCCTTGCAGACTTCGCACGGCACGTAGACGTCGGGCAAGAAGTGCATCTCGATCTTGATGATGCCGTCGCCCTGACAGGCCTCGCAGCGCCCGCCTTTGACGTTGAACGAGAAGCGTCCGGGTGTGTAGCCGCGCATGCGCGCTTCGGGAACGAGCGAGAAGAGCTCCCGAATAATGTCGAAGGTGCCGGTATAGGTCGCCGGATTGCTCCGAGGCGTACGTCCGATCGGCGACTGGTCGATCACGACCATCTTGTCGAGTTGCGCGGCGCCTTTGACCGATCCGTACGTTCCGCCCGGCGGCTGGCGATGCAGATGCTGATTGAGCGCCCGCACGAGCACCTCGTTGACCAGCGTGGATTTGCCGCTGCCGCTAACGCCGGTCACGGCCGCGAAGACGCCGATCGGAAAGCGCACGTCGATGCCGCGCAGGTTGTTGGCTTTGGCGTTGCGGACCTCGAGCCACCCGCGCGCCTCTCGTCGGCGTCGCGGGATCGGAATGAACTTGCGCCCCGAAAGGTAGGCGCCCGTCTCCGAAGCGGGATTGGCGATCACATCGGCGAGCGTGCCCGCGGTGAGAATTTCCCCGCCCTCTGCTCCCGCGCCGGGTCCGATGTCCACGACGACGTCAGCGGTCCGCATCGTATCTTCGTCGTGCTCGATCACGATCAACGTATTGCCAAGGTCGCGCAGCGTCTGAAGCGTCGCCAGCAAACGGTCGTTGTCGCGCTGATGCAAGCCGATCGACGGCTCGTCCAAAATGTAGAGCACGCCGACCAACGCGCTCCCGATCTGCGTCGCCAGCCGAATGCGCTGCGACTCTCCGCCGGCCAGCGTCGTCGCCGAGCGCGAAAGCGTGAGATAGTTTAACCCCACGTTGGTCAGGAAGCCGAGGCGTGCTCGAACCTCCTTGACGATCTGATGCGCGATCTGTTCTTGTCGCGGCGTCAGCGAGAGCTCGCGAAAGAAGAGTTCGAGCTGCTCGATGGACATCCGCGTCAGTTCATCGATATTCCGCCCGCCGACGGTTACTGCCAACGCTTCGGGCTTGAGCCGAGCGCCCTTACAGGACGGGCAGACCGAAGCCGACATGAACTTCTCGATCTCTTCCTTCACGTAGTCGCTCGACGTCTCGCTGTAACGCCGCTGCAGGTTGTTGACGACGCCCTCGAACGAGGAGCGATACTCCCACGTCTTGCCGCCGCGCGACGTGTAGGCGAAGGTCTGCTCGCGGTCGGTTCCATAGAGGATAACGTCGAGCACTTCGTCGGAGAGTTGTTCGATCGGTGTGGACGTCTTCACACGGTACCGTCGCAGCACGCGTTCGAGCTGCTGCATGTAATACGGATTCATCGAGGGATACCGCCCGCTGCCCATGTTGCGGCTCCACGGCACGATCGCGCCTTGGGCGATCGACTTGCTGCGATCGGGAATCACTTTCCACGGATCGATCTCGATCTTCTCACCGAGACCGCTGCAGGCCGGGCACGCCCCGTAAGGCGAGTTAAACGAAAACAGCCTCGGCGCAAGCTCTTCGAACGAGAGCCCGCAATAGACGCAGGCGAACGCTTCGCTAAACGTCAGCTCCTTAGCTTGTCCTGAGCCCGTCGAAGGATCGATGAGTACGGTGACGATGCCGCTGGAAAGACGGAGCGTGGTTTCGACCGAGTCGGCAAGCCGCTTGCGTACGTCCGGCTTGCGGACGAGCCGGTCGACGACCACCTCGATCGTGTGCTTGCGTTTTTTGTCGAGCACGATTTTCGAGGAAAGCTCCTTCGTCTCGCCGTCGACGCGTACGCGCGTGAAACCCTCTTTCGCGACCTCCTCAAAGAGCTTGGTATACTCGCC